>JBELAA010000186.1:0-4420 GCA_049509315.1 Sedimentisphaerales bacterium
AACATTCCTGAGCAGCTTCCGCAGGTGGGGCAGCCGGCCATTTCAAGCTCCTTAAGCTGGCCTTCGCTGATAGCTCCCATTTTAAATTGGGCGACGCCTTCGAAAATGCTGATGAGGTCGGCTGCTGCGCCGTTTCTCATTTTGCCCGCCATCATCGGCCCGCCTGAGACGAAAAGCGTCGGGATATTCATTCGTACCGAAGCCATAAGCATACCGGGAGTGATTTTGTCGCAGTTAGGGATACAGACCATACCGTCGAAGCAATGGGCGGCGAGCATCGCCTCGACCGAATCAGCGACGATTTCACGGGAGGCAAGCGAGTATTTCATACCTGTGTGGCCCATAGCGATGCCGTCGCAAATCGCTATGGTATTGAACTCGAATGGGACGCCGCCCGCTTCGCGGATGCCTCCCTTGACAACCTCGGCAACCTTGTTGAGATGAACGTGGCCGGGAACGATTTCGCAGAAGCTGTTGGCTACGGCGATAAAGGGTTTATTGATATCGGCGTCAGAAACGCCGCAGGCGCGGAGTAATCCCCGATGAGGAGCCCGCTGGAAACCGCTTTTGATTGTGTCACTTTTCATATATATTCCTTTCCTACTGTAAAAACCCACGTAAGCCCCCAACTTTATGTTGGGGGTCAACCCCTTTCAGGGTTATTTTAACGACATGGCGCTCATCTTTGAAGAAAAATAGGTTGTATCCGTGTTTTTTGCCGTATATAATTTTTACTTCGTTACGTTAAAAAAAACATTAGGAGATTATGATTATGGGCAAAATTTTCAGATTTGTAATCGGGTTAACAGTCGTTTTGGGCGTTCTGGGAGCCGGTTGTGAGCAGAAGCAGCAGGCGGGTTCCCCGATACAATCGGGGCAGGCGGCGCCGACCCCGGCCAAAAGCGAACAGGGTCAGGTTAAGACGGGCGAAGTTGCAAAGCCAAAACCTGCCGCAATCAAAATGGAATTGAAGCCGGCGGTCGGTCAGGAAGACACCTACAAAACAGCGACCGAAATGAAGCGAATCATTAAATGGGAAGGGGCCATTCCTTCAAAGGACATTCCTGAAGAGAGTTTCAGTGATGATAAAATGGAAATGGTCTTTACCCGGCGTATAGAAAGCAAGGATGCAAACGGCGACGCAATAGCGCGAGTTACAATTGACCGGCTGAAATATACTTCGGTAATGAAAAACCAAACCGTTGTGGATTTCGACAGCAGCGCGCCTGCCGACGCCAACAACCCGTTGGCCGGCTTAACAGGCCAAAGTTACACAATAACAATAGAGCCGAACAACTATGTGTCGTCGGTAACTAATCTTCCGCGGGCCAATGTCTTGATGAAAGGTATGACCACGGCCGACCGCATCGGGCAGAACATCCTGTCGGCCGACGCAATCAGGGGCATTCAGTCAACGTTGCTGCTGCCCCCGGCGGGCCGCGAAGACCTTTTGCCGGGCGATAAATGGAGCCAGATAAAGACCTTTGGGTTTGGTATGATGGGAATCAAGTCGTATGAAAAAATATACACGCTCAAAGACGTGCAGGATTTTAACGGCAGAAAAATTGCCGTTATAGGTATGAGCGCGATACCAAGCTCAGAGGTAGAACCGAAATACAGTGAACAGCAGGGCAAAGCCGGTTCCTCGTCGATGTTCGATACCAATGAGGTATTTACAGGCAAAGGCGAACTTGATTTGACGGCGGGCTGTATTAAAAACTACAGTGAGAACCTCAAGACGAGCTGGATTGCAGCGATTCCCCCGTCGGTGAGCAAAGCGTCGGACGCCAATGAGCCAACCGTTCTTAAAATGACGGCTGTATATTCTTATACGCTTGAAAAAATTAAATAACTTGAATTGAGGGTATAACATTGAAGTCAGTTAAATATTTCCTTGTCGTTATTACCGCCGGCGTGATTGCCGGCTGCGCACCGGGCGGGGGCGGAGCTAAACGGCTGCTTACCGTTGATTTCCAGAAGGGTCAGACGCTTAAATACAAGTTTGCCAGCGTGAGAAATATGTCAGTTGACTGGGGTCAGGGTCATGAACTGACAGCCAGGGGAGGAAGGGTCAATTCATTTTTGGACTCGATGGGTCTGGTTGTTTCATATACTCCGGTGGATGTTGACCCTTACGGCGTAACCACAATACGAGCCGTATGTGAGAAGGCAGAGGTGCGGCACGACGAGTCGATACATAATCAGATTCAACCCGATGCCGCTGAGAGTTTTTCAGGTAAGACCTGGACGTTCACGGTGGACGCCACGGGCAGGATTGTGGATAGCTCCGAATTGCGGGACGTGATTCGCTTGGCGGGCAAAAAGGCCTTCAGGGCCGACACCAGCCGGGGTTTAATAAAAGAGCCGGATATGATTTACGATTTCATTGCGATGCAGTGGTTTCTCTGGGATTCGATATCGAGCATAAAAAAGCCGCTCGAGGGCGTTCGCAAAGGCGAGCAGTGGAAATCCCGGCTTTCCGTTCCCTCGCCGATGTTTTTGTTTACGGCCAGGGACGTGAATTACACGCTGGCGGAAATCCGCCAGGAGCCGAACGAAGGCAGAATCGCCGTAATAAACAGCTCGTA
Source organism: Sedimentisphaerales bacterium (assembly GCA_049509315.1). Taxonomy (GTDB): domain Bacteria; phylum Planctomycetota; class Phycisphaerae; order Sedimentisphaerales; family Anaerobacaceae; genus Fen-1362. The sequence goes on from JBELAA010000186.1 coordinate 2,589, forward strand.
TTCCCCGTTTTACCCGACGCCGTCCGAATGGCCCCTGCCCTACACCGAGACATTCCAGATGAGCGGAATGTTCGGGTTTCTTCGTGGATACAAGGTGCTCGATTTGCAGGGCAGCGGCCAGGAATTTTTTAACATAGACGCGGGGCGAATTGAGCGGTCTAATCAGCAGTGGACGATGCACGTCTCGGCGTCTTTGCCCCTCGAGTTAGGTCCTAAGCCGCAAATAACCATTAAACAAACACTGACTATGGAGATGGTCGAGCCGGCCTCCACGAAAACTAACCCGGCTCCCGTGAAAAAACCGGGGCATTAATGGCGCCAAAACGAAAAAATTTATGGGCGCCGTGGCGTATCGGGTACATCCAGGGACTGGCCGACAAGAGCGAATGCTTTATATGCAGGGACACGGCCAATCCCGGGGATGACGACTTGAACCTGGTCCTGTGGCGCACAAAAAGCTGTATCACGGTCCTCAATCGCTTCCCTTACAATAACGGGCATCTGCTAATCGCGCCCGCCAGGCACATCGGCGATTTGAGCGAGGCAGCCGATGACGAGCTTCTTGAAATGACCAAGCTGATAAGGGATACTCAAAAGCTGCTTTGCCTCGCAATTAAACCCAACGGATTCAATATCGGTATCAATCTTGGCAAATGCGCAGGCGCCGGCCTGCCGGAACACCTGCACATACACGTTGTCCCGCGATGGAACGGCGACACCAATTTCGTCCGTGTCTGCAGCGATACTTACCTAATAAGCCAGAGTTTAAACGAGCTTCTCGAATTGTTAAAACAAGTTAGTAAAAAACATAATCTTCCCGATTTGCCGCAGAAATGACTAATTATGCCGTCAGTGAAAAAAACAGCAGGGGAAGAAAATTCCCCGAAAAACCGCATCCCTGGCGCAGCGATTTCGAGCGGGACCGTGACAGGATAATTCACTGTGCAGCGTTTCGCCGGCTGGAAGGCAAGACACAGGTCTTTACGCCCGGACTCGACGACCATTACCGAACACGTCTGACGCACACTATCGAGGTCGCCCAGATCGGCAGGACAATCGCCAAGGCGCTCGGTCTAAACGAGACGCTGACTGAGGCGATATGTCTTGCGCACGATTTGGGACATTCGCCATTCGGCCATACAGGCGAAAGCGTTCTCAATAACCTGATGGCGGATTTCGGCGGTTTCGAGCATAACCGCCAATCCCTGCGGGTTGTTGATTTGCTGGAGCACCCTTACGCGGACTTCGCGGGTTTGAATTTGATGTTCGAGACCCGCTTAGGGCTGGCGAGGCACACAAGCCCTTATGACAAGCCGGGTATCGGCGAGTTTACAGAATTGAATTGCTCACTGGAAGGGCAGGTCGCCAATATAGCCGACAGAATCGCCGTAAGCTCGCACGACCTCGAGGACGGAATGCGGGCAGGCATCATCGAGGCGGACCGGCTCAAATGTATAGTTTTGTTTCAGGAGGCACAGCGTCGCGTTCAGGCCGAAACAATCGAGGATAGAATCGTTCGCAGAACAAGGGCCGTCAAGGACATAATCGACAAGCTTGTCAGCGACTGCGTCGAGCAAAGCCGAAAGGTAATTAAGCAGGCGGGAATCAAAAATCCCGCCGATATATACAAAAAAGCCGAAAGCTTGATTGTGCTTCCTGAAAAAAGCGATAATGAGCTTCGCGAGCTTGAGCGGTTCCTGCTCGATAACTTTTATCGTCATCGGACGCTGCTTGACACGGCAAAACAGGTCGAGCAGTGGCTTAAAAAGTTGTTCGAATATTTCTGTAAAAAGCCGGAATCTATGCCTCATTATTTTCAAAAATTTATCGAA
>JBELAA010000187.1:0-4410 GCA_049509315.1 Sedimentisphaerales bacterium
CAGGAACATTATGCGCGAAAAGAGATGAGTGAGACATATATAAAAACTCGCTGTTACAGTGCCCGGCTTCCCCTTAGAACCTCGCTGAGGCGAGCGGTTACTCTTATGGAGCTGGTCATCGCTATGGCTATGCTGACGATTATTTTTGCCGTGGTTTTGCCCCAGTTTGCGGTCATTCGCAACAGCTGGGACACCAAGCAGAGCTCAGCCGAAATGCTCCAAAACGGCAGGGTGCTGATGGACCATATAAATCGCAACCTGGCAAAGGCAAAGCAGATTACGGCGGTCAGCTCCTCATCGATTGATTTTAACGACTGTAACAATGTTGCGTGGCGATACAACATCGGCGCCGGCAACTATGTGCAGTTCGGGCAGCCCGGCAGTATGTCGGATTTGGCGGGGCCGGTCAGTTCGCTTGTTTTCACCTGTTACGACGCCTGCGACTTTGGGACGCCTATTGCGACTCCCGCCAGCGTTCGAGTCGTAAAGGTCGATGCAACTGTAACCAATTCGGCTTCCTCCACCAGGAGTATGAGCTTTACGACCGAGGTTTATCTGCGAAGCAATTTTCAAAGCCAGGAATGGTCGGACCAGGATATCGGGTCAGTGGCCGCGACCGGCAGCGCTACTGTTTCGGATTGCAATCGAACCATAATCGGTTCGGGCGTCGATATCTGGGATTACACAGATGAGTTTCATTATGTGTATCACGCGCTTACCGGCGACGGGCAAATGGTCGCCCGCGTTGTGAATATGACCAATACAGACCTCTGGGCCAAAGCGGGCGTGATGATTCGTGAAACGCTCGATACGGCCTCCAAACACGCTATGATGGTCGTTACGCCCGGTAACGGCACCGCGTTTCAGCGTCGCTTAAGCACAGGCGGCGTAAGCACCCATACTGCTGGCAGTGTTGTAACAGCCCCCTACTGGGTCAAGTTAACTCGCAGAGGAAACACTTTCACCGGCTATGAATCAGCAGATGCGAATAGCTGGAGATTGGTAGATAGCGATACGGTCAGTATGGCAAGCAACGTTTACATTGGTTTGTGCGTTACAAGCCACAGCGACGGCGCTCTTTGCACGGCTAATTTCGATAATGTCAGCTTTCTGACTTATAATGACTTTAACGAGGCCAAAACCGCTTCTGATACTACGACTTTACTTATTTTAACACCTCCTGCGAATACGGGCGACCTGCTCATCGCCGCAGTAGCCACCGATGGGGATACCTCTGGTTCCCTGGCGCCGGTGATACCAGCGAACTGGACGGCAATTAACGTCGGCGCCTGGAGCGGCCAGGTAACGCTTGGCGCCTGGAGAAGGTTCGCAACCGCCTCAGAGCCGGCAAGTCATACTTTTTCCTGGACTGGAAACCGGGGGGCATACGGCTGGATAATGAGATTTTCAGGCCACAACCCTTCAAATCCTATAAATACCTCGCAATCGGGCGGTCAAACCAATATTACTCCCACCAGCCCTGCTGTAACAACGACAGTCGATAGTTGCCTGATTCTCCGTTTGGGTGCGTTTGATGATGACTATATTACAACGGATGCCCCGGGACTCTCCGGCCATAGCCCTATTACTATGGACAGAAATGCTGCAACTGCTACGGTGACGTTCGTCGCGGCCGGGACCGTCGCGGCCAACACAGCAGCAATTACACCAGCGCTTCCTGCGGGCATCGCGGTGAACGACATTTTATTGCTGTTTCTTGAGACTGGTAACGAGACTATCACTATTCCTACCCCGAACGGCGGGACATGGGCTGAGGTAACTAATTCGCCGCAGGGAACCGGAACAACCGGTGCCGCAGGCACAGGCACCCGACTTACGGTCTTCTGGTCGCGGTATAATGGGACTCAAGGCGCTCCAACCACTTCTGACTCAGGCAACCATCAGCTCGGCCGGATGATAGCCATTCGTGGAGCTGTTACCTCCGGTGATCCATGGGATATTACGGCCGGCGGCGTTGAGGCTGTATCGGACACCAGCGGCTCCATTCCGGGAGCGACCACAACGGTTGCTAATACTCTTGTTGTGGCGGCTATTGCTACGGCTCTACCCGACGCAACTGGCACGACAAACTTCTCATTGTGGACAAACGGCGACTTGGCGAGTTTAACCGAACGCACCGACAATACTACGAACCAGGGAAACGGCGGCGGTCTCGGAATAGTTACGGGCACAAAAACGACCGCAGGGGCTTATAGCAACACGGCTGTTACAATCGCCGCTGCCGGATCTTCATATAAGGGCATGATGAGCATCGCAATCAAACCGGGCGGCACGGTATCAGGCGGTGCGGGATACGTTAGGCAATCATTCGCGGGAAGCAGCGGGCAATCGACTTTTTCACTTACTGCGCCCAGTGAAGCTCAAATGCTTACTATAGCGATAGCGCCCGACAGCAACAAAGGTGGAGTATGTTCGGGAGGAGATATTAGGCCTTAGATTAAAAACGAACGATGAAAACTAAAATGAAAAAAGGTGGTGCGGTGTTTCTGGTGGTCGTATTCGCGATTGCGCTTATGGCGACAATCACAATGGGTATCCTTGTTATGACCACCGAGGAAGTGCAACTTATGAAGAATCAGCTATACGCCGCACAGGCGATGTGTGTTGCCGAGACGGGGCTTAACGACGCCTTTGCGCAGATACGAACAAGCTCGAGCTGGACAACCGGTTTCACAGGCAAGGCGTTCTCGCCTTACGGCTCTTATACCGTAACAGTTGCAGGGACGCTGCCAACCCGGACGATTACGTCAACGGCGACCTCGTCGCAGGGTTATACCGCCAGGGTTTCGGCGGACGTTACCGTGGGGACAAGCTCGCCATACATAATCAGAATCGATAAGTTAAGGATAAACGAATGAAATTCGATTTAAACAGCAAGCAGGCGGTCGGCATAGATATATCGCAGGAGCACATCAGCATTGTGCTGCTTAAAACAGGCCCCAAAGGCCCGGAATTAGTGAAATCGGTCTTTGCCCCGATACCCGAGGGAGCGATAAAGGATGGTAACATTGCCGACAGCAAGCTGCTTTCGAAAACCATCAGAGACCTGAGGCATCGCAACAGGATTTGGACCAGGCAGGCGTCGGTATCGTTGTTCGGCAGGCCGGTTGTTACTCAGATTATGGATATGCCCAAGCCGGTGCCGACCAATATCAGGCAGTTTGTTCAAAACGAGGTCAAAAATTGCGTTGCGCTTCCGAGCAGGGATATCACGCTGGATTTTTGCGGTATCGGCTCAGCTAAGAAAACCGCGGAAAAGAGGGTGTTTGTCGTCGCCGCTGAGAGTGAAAAAATAGTCGAATTGATTCGCGTCTGCGACAAGGCGGGTTTTACCGTCGAATCGGCGGAGCCGGCGCTGGTCGCGTATCTGCGGGCCATTCACGAGCAAAAAATAACGGGTAAAAGCAAGAGTAATATCCTGGTGGCGATGTTGAGAGGTAAATCCCTGACGTTATGTGTTCTTAAAAACGGCGAAATAGATTTTATCCGAAACAAGGAGACGGCTGAAAATTCGCAGGACGCCGGCGATGTGAATAACCGGCTGGCTGGCGAGCTGTCGGAGGTCGTCAGATTCTATGATGTCGAGGATTCCGAAAACACCGGCAAATGGGAGATAACCATATTTATAGATAGCGCTCGGCAGGCCGGGGGGACCGAGGAATATCTAAAATCAAAAATACAGGCCAAACAGTTGCAGGTCAGGACGCTCGAAGACGCCTGCCTGGATACATCCGTCGCCGTGCTGGCGACGGCTAAACGCGAAGATAACCCCGGCGCGTCAGGCAAGCCGTCGCCGGTGGCTATCGGGCTTGCGACCCGGCTTTTGATGCAGAAGCCAAACGAAATCAGAATTAATATGCTGCCGCAGGAGATTGTTAAACACAGGGAGACCCAAAGGGACGTCCTTGTCGCCGCAAATGTTATCGCCGGCGTGCTCCTGGTTATGCTGCTGGCGATAAATGCGTTTGCCTTTATGATTGAAAGGGCGACCAGCCATACGATTTCTAAAAAGACGATTGTCTCCGAACGCAATACCGAATCGATGATACTGCAGAATCAGCAGCTCGAAGAGAAAATACAGTTACTGACGAGCCGGCTGGAACGCATCGGGCAAATATCGGAGTCGCACAGCGACGTCAATTGGGTGCAGGTGTTCGAGGAGATACGCAAGGCGACCCCCGGCTCGGTGCGCATAAGCACGCTTGCATCGCCGGACGGTTCCAGGATTCAAATCGAGGGTCTGGCGATGTCGAACGACGCGGTCAACCTGTTCGTCGGCCTGCTGGGAAAATCGAAATCAATAACATCCGTAACACTTCTGGATGCTCACAAACATAACGAGCAAAGCCAGGTGGTGGCTTATCAGATTAGCTGTAAACTGAATATCAG
>JBELAA010000188.1:0-6936 GCA_049509315.1 Sedimentisphaerales bacterium
ACCAGACCAGGCGAATACTGAATAAAAACCTTTTCGGAAAATTTTCATATTTTTCGAAAGTCGAATGGAAGTTTTACGGTAATAATTTCGGACGGATGATTTACCCCGACAAGCAAGAGGCCGTGGCGGCCAGCGAGAAGCTGCTCAAAGTTATTTTACCCGTTCTCGAACAGCAGTGCTGGCCAAGCGGCTTGTGGTAAACCGGATTTTTCGGCCTGTCCCCTGCGGATGGATGGATATGCCGCGTAAGATTATGTGTAACAGATAAGGAGCAATAGGCGATGTCGAAGAAAAGATTGAATAAGAAAATGGTTTATATAGGTTCCGTGGTTTTTCTGCTTGTGGCGTTGCTGCTTGTGGCGCTGTTTCTGCGTTTGAGCAGAGACCCGCAGAAATTTATTCAGGACGGCAACCTGGCATTGGAAACGGCCAAACAACAGACCGACAAGGAAAGCAGTGTAAACTTTTACAAGGAGGCGGAGCGCAACTACAGGAAGGCATACGGCCTGGCAAAGACCGACGAGCTTAAAGCGGAAATTTTGCACCGTATCGCGGAAGTTTTTGTTGCTACTGAAAAGTGGCGGGACGCTGTCGGCTGCTGGGCACAGATTGTGCGCCTGGAGCCCAAAGATATGCCGGCAAGATACAACCGGCTGAAATACTTTTACCTCGTTGCGCAGACGTCAGAGGGTATGATTTGGCAGGACGTGGCAACACAGGCCGCGGAGTTCATAGATATCATTGAGTCCCCCTCTGCTTCGCCTGAGCTTGCACAAACCGACGTTTCGAAATGGGAAATCGACGCCTTCAGGGAAAAAGGAGAGTTAAACCGGAAAATATCGCCTTATCTGCACCTGATTCGTGGAAGAGCAAATTATCAAAGCGCCTTCTACAGCTTAGTCCCTAACAGAGAAGAAATTTTAAAACAGGCGGTCGCTGATTTGGAAAAGGTTAAACAGATAGAGCCGGAAAACCCCGACATATATCTTTATCTGGCTCAGGCGATTAACCTGACAGGGAGAATGGAAGCGGCAAAAGGCGATACCGAGGCAAAGGATAAAAGGGCAGGAGAGGCAATTGATTTGCTTAAACAGGGGGTTGAGGCAACCCATGACCGGGAGACGGCCAACATAAATCTTCTTACGATGAAACACGAGCTTATTCGCGACGGGAACCAGGCCGAACAACGCAGGCAGATTTTGGCCATGGAACCGCAGTACCTTGCGTTGGGAACCAGATTTTCTTCGAGCGCCCCGATATTTGCGTCAATCGCTTTTTTCTACTCAGACCTTCGCCTGGGCCCAAGCTACCTTGACAAATCGATAGAAGCGATCGAGAAAGCGCGTCAGCTCGATAGCAATAATGTAGAGTATGCCATTACCGCCGCAAATCTCTACTCAAGAAGGTTTAATACCTACATGGCAAAAGAGGACTGGAACAAGGCCGTAGAGATTTCCAAAGCCGCTCTTTTGCTGCCCGATGCTCAGGAAACATCCGGCCCCCGCTCGACTATAGTTAATTCTTACAGGATAATGTTAAACAGTTTGCTGATAAACAGCTCTCTTGACCGGATATTGGACTCGACGGAGCCGCTGCCGGAGGCGGAAGGCAAACAACTGCTTGAGCAGGCGCAAGCCACACAGCGCCGCATCGAGCAGATATTCCGCAGCGGAGAAGACCCCCAGGTTGTAAAGTGGCAGGGAATGGTTGAGCTTGCAGCCGCTAAGCTTCAAAAAGGCGATATGGCCGCGCCTGTTAGAAAACTTTATAAGACATATATACAATTAAAGGCGTCCGAGAGGTCAGATTCCCAGCTTTCGTATCGCCTTGCTAAAGTTTTCGCCAACAGTTCCGAGAGCGGCGCGGTTGGTGAGTTTCTCATCAATGCCGTAGATAATGGAATAGAACTGTGGCACCCGGAGGCACGTCTGGACTATGACGATATTCTCCTCAAGGCGGGATTGTGGTCGTACGCACTGGAGTCGGTTGACATTTTTGAGCAAAGATGCGGCGTAACCGACAGAAGCCGGATGCAGAGGATTAACGCGTATATATTGGCCGGGGATGTTGATAACGCCGATAAGTTTATTGAACAGATGTCACAGCAGGACCCCAACCGTATTGCGCTAAAAGCGGCGGTTCTGGAGAGCGCCTGCAGGCAGGCACGTATGGTTATAGAGCGCAGGCGGGAAAAGCCAGGAACCGGCACGGTTCTAAACGAAGCGCTTGGTTTCAAACAATCGCAGGAGTCGGTTGACAATCGCACGACGGAGCAGCTTTCGGCAGAGATAAAAAATAATTTGTCGGCGTTCATCGAATGTATGGACAAGCTGTTTGAAAAAGACCCTAATCTTCTAACTGATAGCATAATTGCGTCAATGTGCGATGATGCAATAGCAACCGGGCATATCGAACAGGCAAATGTTATAATAGACAAAGTTCTTAAAAATCAGCCGGACGATACGATAGCAATGTTCTATAAGCGCCGCCTCGGCGAGCCGGACCCGGTGAAAATCGCCCCCGAACGCTGGAAACAGATTCGGGAAGAGATCCTCCTCAAAATTGCAGACCCAGCTAAACGAACGGCTTCTCTTGGTGTATTCTATCAGGCCAACGGCGACCCCAACAAAGCTGCCGAACAGTTCAAAAAACTCGCCGGCGCGTCTCAGGGCGCCGAGGCGATAAAAGCAGATGACCCAACGCGACGCCGGGCGACGGAATTTTTGTTCAACATAGCTTTGGATAAAAAGGACTGGGACACCGCGGATAAAATTTTACAGACCGCAATCGGGCGATTTTTTTGTGGCACGGCTTGCCCTGGCAAAGGGACAGTATGAAACGGCGCTGGCTGCCGTTGAAAGCGCTCTCAAGCAAAGACCAGTGTTCGGTTATGGATATATGCTGCGTTCTCGCATTAACGACAAGCTCGGTAATGAAGCAGCGGCCCTGGCCGATATACAAACCGCAATGAAAACTAATCCGATGGATAGAACAATAGCGCGTGACCTGGCCAGTCGGTTGTATTTACGAAACCATCGGCTTGGGGACAACGTCTCTACGGTGCAATTGACCGAAACTAGAAGCGCTATCAACTGGGCGATGGCGCTGAACCCCGGCGATTTGGATTTGATGAGTTTCTACGCGGAATATATAAGCACAACCGAGCCGGACCAGGCGCTGGCGATTCGACAAAGCTTGCAGCAAAACGCGCCGAGCGTGCGTAATGCCCTGTTGCTTGCGCGGCTGGCGTCCCGATTGGCGGCGGAAAGCGACAACCAGCAGCGCAAAGAAGCGTTTTTTGCCATGGCCGCCTCGGCGCTTGACCAGGCAAAAACTCTCGACCCCCAAAATCCCGATGTGCTCGAAAGTTATGCGGAATACTATCGCCAGAGGGGCCAGCGGGATAAGGCCGAGCAGATGCTGACAGGGACAAAAGAGTCCAGATTGCTCTGGCAGTATTATTTAAGAGCAGGCCAGTTTGACAACGCCAGGAAAGTTCTTGAACAATTGAACCAGGAGAATCCCAAGGATATTAACACAATCAAAGGACTGTTATATGTGGCTGAAAAGACGGGTGACAGAGCATCGATAATGAAATACGCGGAACAATTGACTTCCGTTGAGGACATAATTGACAACCATCTTTTGATAATTCAGACCTGTCTTAATACCGGTCTTGTCAGCGAAGCCGAGAAAAAACTGGCGAGTTTCCGGGAAAGATATCCTGATAATCCCGGCGGGCTATTGCTGGGCGCCTGGCTTTCTATGAATCAGGGACGTCTCAAACAGGCCCTTGAGCTTACAAATAAACGACTTGAAACAAATCAAAATGACCCAGCCGCCTGGCGATTGAGAGGCCAGATAAATCTTCTGCAAACCAATTACAGTGATGCGATATCCGACTTCAAACGCAGCAAGACGCTGCTTGATGCCTCGGAAACACGGATAATGCTTGCAAGGGCGTATCTAAAGGCCGGACGCGAGGAAGACGCTATTACTGAGCTTAAGAGCACCATTGAGGACCCACAGGCGCCTAACCAGGCAAGGCTGCTGCTTGAAGAAATTTATAAGCGGACCAATAAAAAGGAAGCATTAAAGGATTTTTACGACAAGGTCGTTGAACAATTTCCCGAAAGTGTTTTTTGGCTTAACAGGGCCGGCAATTTCGCCGGTGTTACTGATGATAAGCCCAAAGCCGAACAGTTATTTAATACGGCGCTTCAAAAAAGTATCCGGCAGGGCAAATTGGACCCGGACACCCTCGGGTGGTATCTTTACTCACTTTTGGTTCAGAATAAGTACGATAACCTCTTTAATGAGGGACAAAAATATATAGACGGCAATTTTGCATCGGTTGCTTATTGCAGAATGGCACAGGCCAAGGTCGCTATCGGAGACAAAAACTCCGCCATTCAATACTGTTCCAAGGCCATTGATAAGACAGGAGTGAACTTAACGTATAATTCCAATGTTGTCAGTAGGGTTTATGAGATACTCGGGCAAACTGAGACAGAAAGAATATGCAGACAAAAGCTCGATTCACAACCGGACTCCAATATGGCAAACTGGACGATGTTCAATATCGAGTTGCTCAATGGGGATTATAATAAGGCCGTTGAATACCTTGACGTTTGCCTCAAAAATACCTCGCCCGATACGCCGGATTGGACAGATATGATGATGAAAAAGGCCGAAGTTCTCGGACTGGCGTATTCTAAAACTTCCGATAATAAATACCTTAAGGATATGACGGGAGTTTACGAAAGTCTCATTGCCAAAATGCCGAATAATACGAACGTCCTGAATAATCTGGCGTATATACTCTCCGAAAACAATCAGGACCTCGATAAAGCATTGGGGTATATCAAGCGTGCTAATGAAGCAAAACCAAATGATGCGGGCTATATGGATACCTATGCTCTGGTGCTATACAAACAAGGCAAATTCGCGGAGGCGCTGGAAATTTCACAGGCAGCAATACAGCAGTATGGATTGCAGCAAATACCTGTAACAGAGGACGTTTATGAACACCTCGGACGGATTCAGGAGCGTCTCGGCAATGTTTCGCAGGCACGTGCGGCGTATGAGCAGGCGATGGGAGTCGGCGGCGAAAAAACGCCCAAAGAAGTCAGGGAACGGTTAACTGCAGCAATGGAGCGGCTTGGCAAGGCGAAGGATGGCGTAAACAGTCAGAAGTAATTTGGGTCCATAAATTAAAAGCGTAAGATGCATGCGCTTTCGCAATTTTGTGCTTACGCGCATATTCGGACTATAAATGAGAGAAGCAGAACAAAAACCAGCAGCTGGCGAGTTCAGGGCGCCGGTCCCGAGGCCGATTACGACTGGGCGGGGACCTGCTCAGGGGATGACTCCGAAAGAAGTCATAGCGATATTGCGCAGGCACTGGCTGATGATAACGGCTTTGACGATATTTGGCCTTATCTTCGGCGGCGCGAGCTGGTTTCTTCTGCAGATATATTTCCCGGAATATACGGCAATGACTTTTATCAGGGTGCTTCCGCCTGTTGAAAAAGACCCTACCTCGGTACAAACACCCCAGGTAGGGAACGATATTCAATATGGCCATAGGTTGTCGATGGCCTCTCTGTTGAAAAGCCAGAGTATGCTGCAGCAACTGGTTGACAGGGATAAAATTTTGCAGACAAAATGGTTTAAGAGCTTTGGTCCCATAAAAGAAGTCCGAATCAGGAAAGCGGTAAAAGATCTGAACAAGTATTTGGGCGCCTCGCCGCAGAAAGACGGCGATTCGATTGTGGTTTCTATGACCTGCAACAACAAGGAAGAATCGGCGCTGATAGTGAATGAAATGGTGAGTTTGTTTATCAGCAATCAGGGGGGGTCTTCCCGTAAAGATGTCGCGGAAAAATTATCCCAGCTCGAAAAACAGCAGGAGCGGGTTCAGAGAGATTTGGACACGTCGGAGAGGACGCTCGATGATATTCGGCGAAGATTCGGTTTTACCGACCTGGAAGAGCATTCGTTTGAGCCGATAATCAATAGAAAACTTGCAGACCTCGAAAACCAGCAAAATGAACTTATGATGAATATTAGCCAGATTCGAGCAAGTCTGGAACGTCTTGCGATTCAGGCTGAGGGACCTGTGCAAGTTCAGACAGAAAGGCAGGTGGAGACCGACCCTGTAATGACGAACCTGGCCCAGCAACTGGCGTCACAGGAGGCATCGCTTGCCAGCGCTTTGGCTAAGTTCGGCGAAGACCACAGACTTATACGGCAAATCCGGGAATATATAGATTCGATAGAGCAGGAGCGGCTGCATAGAAAGGCGGCTATTGCAGAGCAGACAAGGCAGGCAAATCTAAGAGATGTACAGGACACGCTTATTACAATGGAAAAACGGCTTGATGAGCTTGAAAAGATGCGAGAAGAGGCCTCCAAACAAAAGGACGAGATGGACCTGGCCCGCGCACAGTATAAAAAGCAGCTTGCTATCAGGGACGAAAGAAGAACGATGCTTGATGAGGTAAAAAGTCAGGCGGAAAAGCTCAAGATAATGTACGAAGACCCCGAAACACCGAAAGTTCAGTTCGTTGGTAATGCACCTGAACCCCTTGAGGCAAGTTTCCCCAAATGGCAGGTGTTTTTCCCCGGAGGGTCGATGCTGGGATTACTGGCAGGACTGGGACTTGCATTTTTAATTGAGTTGCTCAACGACCGCGTCCGAACACCCAAGGACGTAACAACGCACCTGCATATACCTCTGCTCGGAATAATACCTGATGCGGAAGAAGACGATGCCCTCGAGGAAATCGAGCTGGCGCTTGTGGTAAGAGAGGCACCGGGCAGTATCATAAGTGAGGCATATCGACGCTTGAGAGCGAATTTGAGGGTCTCATTGCAGGCGGAAAAGGCCAAAACAATACTGATTACCAGCGGCGGCGCCGGCGACGGCAAAAC
>JBELAA010000189.1:0-8250 GCA_049509315.1 Sedimentisphaerales bacterium
GGTGATAAAAAAGTCGCAAAGACCATACACCGACAATTATGGGACTAAAAACTGTATAATCATCCCCTTGCTGTGCCAGGACAAGGTCGTGGGGGTATTGAATATCGCCGACAAGCCGGATAAGGACGGGTTTTCGAATGAGGATATCACGTTGGTAGAGCTGTTGAGTCAGCTCATCGGGGCATCCATCGGGAATATCGCCCTGTTCGAGCGAACCCAGCACCAGGCGAGGACCGACGGGCTGACGGGTTTGGTTAATCACAAGACCTTTTATGAGATGCTGGAGCGTGAGCTTTGGCGGTCGAGAAGGTTCGCCGAGCGGATTTCGCTGATTATGGTTGACGTGGACAACCTCAAGCCCATAAACGACCAATACGGGCATCGTGCGGGCGACAAGGTAATAAAGGAAATCAGCCAGAGGATAAAGGAGACGATTCGCCAGGTAGATATAGCGGCCAGATACGGCGGCGATGAGTTTGCGATAATCCTTCCGAACACGTCGCTGACGGACGCGACGGTGGTTGCGGAGCGATTAGTCGGTCTTGTGGCACAAACGCCTGTGCTCTGGAGAAAAGACCAGATAGCAATATCAATCAGCGTCGGTATCGGGCAATTAGACGAGGACGACACGCCCGACGATATCGCCAGCAGGTCGGACAAGGCGTTATACAGCGCCAAAAAGGCCGGCAAAAACACGTTTAGAATTTACCAGCCGAACAAAAGATAGCTGAAAAAATTCAAAGCAACAAATCCGAAATCCCGCCTCCCGTAAGGGACGCCAAACGGCGTGCGGCGGACAAGTCCCAAACAAACCTCAAATCATCAAAAACGCAAAATCACAAAGATAGTGCCACATTCTGATTGCAACGACAAGATAAAGAAAGGGGGATAAAAAGGCCGAAGAGGATAGAGGTATCGCTAATATAAGTGAAGGGATAAATTATGGACACGTCGGCTGAAAGTAAAATTTTAACTGATATCAAAATCATTACAGAGAAGACAGCTACCTTATCGAATAAACCACACCGGACAGCGAATAAATCGCGGCGGCCAGCAGATAAAAACAAAATAACGCCATTCAGGCCCAGGCCGGCTTTAGTGGTGGACGTGCTGCCTGAAAGCGATTCGAGAGCAAGTGTCTGAAAGCCGGGGCGATTACAGCCGGCATCGGCCGTTTGGTTTAGACAACGGAATAGAACAATCGAAACACAAACTGAACAATTGCAGAATCAAACCGCTGGTCACAGACCCTTTTGGCGTAAAACCGGTTTTCTGCTGATTTGTATAACGTTTTTGGGGGCGGGTTTGCGGTTATACAATTTAAGGCAGTCGCCGCCCGGGTTCAATCAGGATGAGGCGGCCAATGCCTGGAACGCATGGTGTCTGCTGAAAACCGGCAAAGACCAGCACGGGGTATTGTGGCCGATTTTTTACACACGCGCCCTTGGCGAGAATAAAAGTACGCTATACATGTACCTTCTGATACCTTTTCAAGCCATGGGAGGGATGAATATAACCACCACTCGTCTTCCGGGGGCAGTCAGTGGAGTGCTAACTGTGCTGCTGATTTATTTTGTGGGCAGGCGATTATTTGACCAACAAACCGGTCTTATGGCGGCACTGCTGCTGGCATTAAACCCGTGGCATATTCAGCAGAGCCGATGGGGACATGAAGCAAGTATAAACGCATTACTGGGATTGGTACCGCTGGCAATGCTGCTGTGGGCGAATACGCCGATTATGTGCGACAAAAATTGTAACTCAAAGCCAATACGAGCGATATTTGCAGGCACGATTACCGGAATCTGCTGCTATGGCTATCACTCGGTGAGGATTTTTGTGCCTGTATTTTTGCTGGCTGCGGGTCTTGTCACAATCGCAGGGTGGTGGCGACAGATTAAAATCCGAAAGGGAGCAATTGTCATCGGCGCTTATATTTTAGGATTGGGGCTGACATTTGGCCCTTTGGTATGGCAACATTTGTTTCATCCTGAGGGTATATCGCGGCACAGCCCTTTTCAAAAGTCGTTGATTGCAGGACAGCCGATACTTACGGGATTGAAAAACGTCGGCTGGCGATATATACAACATTTCGGGCCGGATTTTTTATTCATACACGGCGATATTTTCGAGATTCAGCGGCTTCCCGGCAGCGGAGAATTTCTCTGGTATATGCTGCCTTTGATGCTCGCCGGGTTGTGTCTGGTAATCTGGAAATTCAGACATTCTTATGCAGCGAGGGTCCTGCTTGTTTTTGTCCTGGCGTATCCTGTCGGGGACAGCTTATACACCGCCCATAGTATTCACGCCCTTCGAAGCTCGCCCGGGTTATGCAGCTTGATTTTACTTGGGGCGTTCGGTTTAGTCGGCGGTTTCAGGGCACTTATGAAAAAAAGACGAATGGTAGGCGCAGGCACTGTAATCGTATTTACAGTGATATTTATTATCAGCAACGCGAGATTCCTGCATCGTTTCTATTTCGAATACAATCGACAACCTGAAATATACAACGCTTACCATGCCGACCTTGTCGAAGCCTGCGAGTGGCTCAAGCCCGTTTTTTATAATGAAAATATCGGTGCGATACTGATTAGCTCGACTGATATGCTGATGGCGTATATTGATACCCTTGTATGTTTGAATTATGACCCTCAGCGATGGTTCAGCGACACAAAGAATTTTGTTACCTCCGGAGAATATGACTATTTCACCAGTTACGGCAAAATGTACTTTCTGTACAGTGTCGATGCTATCAGGGCCGTGTTAGCCAACCTGCCTCAATTCAATCTTCAGGGAGATGTTATTTTCATAGTCCGACCCGGCGAGCTGCCGCTGAAAAACCCGGTTTACGAAATCCGCAACCCGGAGGGACAAGCAACCCTTGAGATATACCGGCTAAAGACAGGTAAATAGGTTAGAGTTTATATTCCCTGATTTTGCGGTAGAGGGTTCGTTCGCCGATGCCGAGAAGTTTTGCGGCGGCCTGGCGGTTGTTGCCGGTTTTGGCAAGGGCGTCGATGATGGCCTGCTTTTCCATATCGTCGAGGGATAATCCCGGCGTGTCTGAAGCAGGCGCTGGGCTGCGCTTCGTGTTTGTCAGGCCGGGGAGTCCCGACTTCGCTGGAGCTACGCCGGGCAGGCGATGAACGCGGTGAATTTCGGGAGGCAAATCGCGGACGTCGAGCTTGTCGCGGTCGGCCATAACGACCATAGTCCTGATTGTGTTGCGAAGCTGGCGGATGTTGCCGGGCCATTCGTAAGCGACGAGGATATTCATTACGGCGTCGGTGAAGCCGGCGACTTTCAAGCCGGTTTCGGCGACCGCCTCATTGAGGAAGAAATCGGCCAGCGGAGGTATATCTTCCGGGCGCTCGCGCAAGGCGGGGACGGTGATGCTGACACCCTTGATTCGGAAATATAAATCCTCGCGGAATTTTTTCTCCTCGACTAATTTGGTCAAATCGTGATTGGTGGCGCTGATGATTCGGACGTCAACGACGATTGGTTTTGTGCCGCCGACGGGGATGACGACGCCGTCCTCGATAACGCGGAGGAGTTTGGCCTGCATATTGAGGGGCATATCGCCGATTTCGTCGAGGAAGAGGGTTCCCTTGTCTGCGATTTCGAAAAGGCCTTTGCGGTCGGATGCGGCGCCCGTGAAAGCGCCTTTGATGTGGCCGAAAAGCTCACTTTCGAGGAGCGTCTCGGTGAAGCCGGCACAATTTATTGGCTTGAAGGGCTTGTTCCAACGGTTGGAGTTATCGTGGATTGCCTTTGCGAGTAATTCTTTACCTGCGCCGGACGGCCCCTGAATGAGGACCGATATATTGGTCGGGGCGACGCGGCGAAGGACCTCAAAAATGCCCGCCATCTGGGGGCTTTTGCCGCGAACGCCGTCGAATCGAAATTCCGAGTCGGCGGCGGTGCGGGGACGTGTCCCCGGAAATGTTACTCGTGTTACCTGTCTTGCGGCCTGCTCGACGAGCGAGCGAAGCTGGTCGATATTGATGGGCTTGACTAAGTAATCGTAGGCGCCCTGCTTGATGGCGTCTTTGCAGGTATCGATAGTGGCGTAGGCGGTGATATGACCTCGGTTTGTCCCGATTTTTTCGCCTCGCGGAGTATGTCGAGGCCGTCGATTTGGCCGCCGAGTTTCAAATCGGTAACGACGACGTCGATATTCTGCGAGCGGATGATTTCGAGGGCGTCGTGGCCGGTGTAAACGGCGATTGCCTTTGCGCAGGATTTTTGCAGGGCCTCGGCCATACCGTCGGCGTGGTCTCGCTCATCATCGACAACAAGAACAACGGCGTCCTTACTCATAGTTTTTCAGACACGGATTAACACAATTTTTTAGACACTGATTTACACAGATTAACACTGTTTAGTTCATATTTCTTCTTCTATCGGCTCATAACCAAAAATTCGGCGTTTCACTTTGACGGATTCTGCGAAATTAATCAAAAGCCCAATCCGCAGCCCTGTTGCTTTCAGGTAGTTTACCAGCTGAACTTCGTGAACAGTGGCGAGATTGCTTACTGCCTTTACTTCGACAATGATTTTGTCGTCAACAATCATATCGGCGCAATAATCGCCGACCGTTTTTTCGTGATAAAGAACTCTTAGCGGAACTTCCAAATTGCATTTTATACCCATTTCCTGCAATTCAATCGCAAGGGCATTTTTATAAACTTTTTCGACAAAACCGCATCCAAGCCCTTTATGAACTTTGTAGGCTGCTGCTATAATTTGTTTCGACAGCTCACTATGCCTGTAATTATTCACTCTTTCTTTGCCTTAAAAAACAGTGTTAATCAGTGTTAATCTGTGTCATTCTCATTTGTTATCTTCCGAAAGAGGTAAGGTAATTGTAAACGACGTTCCTTTGTCCGGTTCGCTGACAACCGAAATTGAGCCGCTGTGTTGGTCGATGATTTTTTTGACGGTGGCAAGGCCCAGACCCGACCCTTCGGGCTTGGTGGATTGATACGGCTCAAACAAATGCTCGATGCGGTCGGCGGGGATACCCTTGCCGGTGTCGCTAATCTGAATCTGCGCGAACCCAGATTTAGAATCGCGGCTGGTCCTGACCATAAGCTCACCCTGCTTGTTGAGCGCCTGCTGGGCGTTGATAAAGAGGTTTAGAATCGCCTGCTTGAACATAACAGCATCGAGCATACAAACCAGCGGCTCTTTATGAAGCTGCTGACGCATTGTTATCGAATGCGCGATGGCCTGCGGGAGGAAAAAATCGAATAAATCAC
Organism: Sedimentisphaerales bacterium; assembly: GCA_049509315.1. Classification (GTDB taxonomy): domain Bacteria; phylum Planctomycetota; class Phycisphaerae; order Sedimentisphaerales; family Anaerobacaceae; genus Fen-1362. The sequence continues at coordinate 5,265 of JBELAA010000189.1, forward strand.
TGACAAGCGAATTGACGTCGGCGGGCGCTAATCGAGGGTGGGTCTGGTCGGCAAATCGCAGGAAGTTATCGAGGATTTGCTCGAGGCGGGCGGTTTCTTTGGTGATGACGGCGATTTTGCGGCGAGTGCGGGACAGCCGTTGTTCAAGCTCACCGCGGGCAACCTGGACGTCGGCGGCGGAAGCGGTATCCTGCAAATCCTCATCAACGAGACGCAGGTTGACTTTGATGGTGGAAAGGGGGTTTTTAATCTCGTGCGCGATAACGCCGAGAAGCCGGCCAAGCCCTTCGGCCTCTTTGGCGGGAGATTGCTCCGATTTCGATACCGATTTGTCCGGCGCCTCTTTCATAAGGTGATGATTTTAACCGTATAATTGATGTAATTCAAGCTGTAGAGGATGCACAGGCAGGGTCTCTCCAAGAAGGTTGCGTTTTTAGCGTAAAAACGAGGGTTTTGCTCAGAAAGGACCTCTTATACCTTTCCTGTTATTTTCAATTTAAAAATTTCTTGATTTTTAATCTGTTATCTGGCAAAATAACTCCAGAAGAATGGGTCGGCCGATGAGAGGGCAATTCGGCCAAAAAAGAAGAAGGCATTAAAAAAGGAGAGAAGTGATGAAGAGTAGAGAAACTATTTTCGTATCGTCGGCAATTCTTTTAATTCTGAGCAGTTCCGCCTTTGCCTATCGCCAGATTATTGACCTTGGCGGCCTTGGCACCAGATATAATATAGCTACTTCTGTTAATGACAAAGGCCAGATTGTAGGTTATGTTTACAACGACTTCGATAATCCTGAACATGTTTGTCTTTTTGATTCAACTGGAAACGGAGCCAATATCGACTTGGGTATTGGTGTGCCCTCTTCTATTAGCAGCAATGGTCAAATCGTAGGTATGTATAATGGTCGAGCCTGTCTCTTTAGCCAAAATCCTAATATTCCCAATATGGTTTTTGGTACTTTTGGTGGAGCCCGTAGCGATGCAACTTCAATTAACAGCAGTGGTCAAATAGTAGGCTGGTCAGAAAAAAACTCATCTCTAACGCACGCTTGTCTTTTTGACAATACTGGAAACGGAAATGATAAAGACCTCGGAGCACTTGGTGGCACTCAAAGCTATGCCTATTCAATTAATGATGCAGGACGAATTGTAGGAGAGGCAAGAAATGATAATGCGTCCGGTGGTTGGAATCGAGCTTGTATCTTTAGTCAGACAGATCCAGCCCTTAACATCGATCTTGGCAGTCTCGATAATACTGACAGCTGGGCATTTTCCATAAACAATGCAAATCAAATCGTTGGGGGCGCGGCAATAAGCTCCATTTCCACCTCACATGCTTGCCTTTTTGATCCAACTGGTAACGGGAATAATATAGACCTTGGAACTCTCGGAGGCATTTATGATGAAAGCGAGGCATTCTGTATCAATGACAAAGGCCAAATCGTCGGATACTCTTACACAGATACTTTTCGTGCCTGTCTTTTTGATCCTTCAGGACACGGAAATAATATAGACCTGAATACTCTAATCGATCCTTCTTCCGGTTGGTTTTTAACTTACGCATACAGTATAAACAACAATGGATGGATTGTTGGTTCGGGAATTGATCCAGATGGTTACACTCGTGCTTTTCTACTTACGCCCGAACCGGCCACGATTTTGTTGTTTGCCTTAGGCGGTTTTGCTTTAAGAAGAAGAAAATAAATTCTCAACCTAAAAGCTAAATTGGTTTGATTCCCTCTTATTTCTATTCAGGCCAACAGTGGTTTGGCGAATCTGCCATTTACGACACGAGGGATTTTTCGTAATCGGCAACGCGGGCTTTATCGTCTTTGCCCGTGATTTGGTAACCTTCCTGGCGGAGGAGTTTGGCGTGGGAGGAAATGCCGCCGGGGTATTTTGCGTTCAATTTGCCGTCATCTTTTATGACCCGCCAATAGGGTGAAATGTTGTTTTGGCCTTTACCGCGAAGTTCCTCCATATATTCGGAGATGATTCGCAGAAATATTCCCAGCGTCAACGGGCAGGTCGAGTCGGCCTTGAAATCGGCGGCAAGTTTTGCGCGAATCTGCGCCGCGGTAATGAGTTTGCCTTTCGGGACCTTACGAATGACCGTATCGACAAGTTTCGGCGTGGGTACTAAAATCCTGCTGCCGCCCATTCGCTTCTGCCACGTCGGCGGAACATCGACAACCTTCGGAAGACCTTTTACGGCTACCTCGAATTTTTCCTTCCACGATTTTCTCGTTTTCATATCTCACCTCAACTTTTTTTGCTTTTTCTGCGTTCTCTGCGGTGAGTATTTACGCGAACAGCGCCTCGACGAAGGTCTGTGGGTCGAATTCTGCGATGTCTTCGGGTTTTTCGCCTAAGCCGACGAATTTGACGGGGATATTTAGCTGGTCTTTAATGGCAATGACGATGCCGCCCCGCGCGGTGCCGTCTAATTTGGCTAAGAAGATTCCCGAAACGTTGATTGCCTCGGTGAACATTTTCGCCTGGGCGATGGCATTCTGGCCTGTGGTCGCGTCGAGGACCAGCAGGACCTCACTGGGGCTGCCTTCGATTTTGCGGGCGACGACGTCGCGGATTTTGATAAGCTGTTTCATTAAATCCTTTTGCGTATGCAATCGGCCGGCGGTGTCGAGAATGAGGTAATCGACGTTTCTGCCTACTGCCGCTTCGCAGGCGTCGAACGCGACCGCCGCGGGGTCGCTGCCCATCTGGTGTTTAACGATTTCGACGCCGATACGTTTTGCCCATATTGACAGCTGCTCGACCGCCGCCGCCCTGAATGTGTCGCAGGCGGCGACGATGACTTTTTTGTTGTTCCTGCTGAGAATACAGGCGAGTTTGGCGATACTGGTCGTCTTGCCTGAGCCGTTGACGCCGGCGACGAGAATCACCGTAGGGCCGCTGGCAGCCATTTTTAGCTGGCTATCCTGATGGGGCCAATAGCCCTTGATATGCTCTTTCAAAAACGGGAC
>JBELAA010000019.1:0-20775 GCA_049509315.1 Sedimentisphaerales bacterium
CCCATTTTAAGTGTGGCTACGGCTATTGCGTTTGAATCATCATTATCCGCCTGGGAGGGATTTTCGCTTATTTGGCCTTTGTAAACGACGGTGTATTTTTCGATACTGTTACTGTCCGGCTTATGAAACGTCCCGGTAATCTGCTGGTCATAGTTAAGAGTGCTGCTGGTTGTCCAGCCGGGGATTGCGAAATCATTGACTTTGGTCCTGTTGCCGTCGCGGTCGTCCCAGAATAACTCAAACGTCCCGCCCTTGAGCGTTTGAGCAACGCCCGAATTGTTGGAATCATTGCGAATGAAAAACGTCACGGTATTGCAATCCAGACAGTTCGGCTCAATCTCTAATTTCCCCCGGAAAAAATAATTTGTTAAGCCGGTGCAAAAATCGATCGTTCGGGGAATGGTTACCCTTATATAATCGGTATATACATTGACATCATAATCTGGAGTGATGGTCTTTTTCGTTACCGTAACAACGGTAGGGCCGTATTCATATGATTTAAAGGAGCTATAGGTTTGACGGGCAAGATGCTGTAAACCATATCCCTGATAATAACGATAAGTGTTTGAGGAAGAACCGTGCAATTCAGAAGCAAGAATTGTGTTTGATTCTGCCGGCTGCGGGAATTGATACAACGTACCCTCGCATCCGAAAACAGTGCTCATCGAGAGGAATTGATAATTAGTTTGTTCTGAAAGTCCCCAAGTTGAAGTGGGTATAGCTCCAACGTACTGGCCGGTATATAAACCCGAATCCCAATATTTGGAAACTTTATCGAATACTTTCGCTTGTGGTGTCCAGTCGGTTAACCAAGCCGATGGTATATTACTGTTATTCGCAGCAACTTGTTTTTCAGCCCAGTTTTCTAAAGGATTTTTCCAGTCCCATTTATATACGGAACGGTAGTGTGCATATAAAAAGTCATTTCTCGTGTGTGCCGGAACGCCCATATCTTCCAGCATATGCAAAATACAACCAAGTTTCAGAAATGTTTCTGCCAGATTTGCATCACGCACATTTTTTGAGTGATTTTTCAGTGATTCATAAAACATTGACCTTGCATTTGCCCATTTTTCATTGTTTGTAAATGGCTCTTGTAATGCTGTTCCCAAAACTACCCAATTCAAAGCAGATTGACCTAATGGTAGCCAACTTGACCAAAAAGGTGATGTCCAATCAGGATGGTCTGTATGATTATCCAAACCGGAATTTCTAATCGGGTCATAGAAATGATGCCGAGGCCTCCATACAGCAACTGCACGTCGAGGATCTGGACTCTCCTCAGTATCTTCAATTATGCTTCCAGCCCTAATCCATTCTGATATATTTCGTGTTGTCTGGTTTGGGTTTGTGTCACCTCTGCCTATTCGCGTCTTGATATTCTGGTTAAAGTTCCAATATAATTGAGTTGATACTCCATTTTTCATCACCATTTGTGTTTTCAAATAATCGTCTATTATGGATGCTTCGATACCTTTACTGGTTATAGCTGGATGAGTTTTTTTATTTTCCCAGGCATATGACTTATGACACAAACCAAGCAATATGACCAGATATATTATATTAGACATTTTCATACTTTGCGCTCCTTTAATATCATTGCCTTAATATCTATGAAGAAATCCATCCTCTAAACATATTACCAACAAGCCACATCGTCAAAATAGCTGCTGAAACAGTAAATAATAGCAATGTTGAGTATATTTTTATTCGTTGCTTTTTAAGCGGCCATAACTTCATTGCTATTATCCATAAGAAATCGAATCCCAAAATGCTTAATGGCCCTATAGGATTCCACGGCTTTTCGAGCAAAAGCCCAAGAAAGATAATAAACCATCTTGGTCGCCATTCCGTTCCTGATTCTCCAATTGTCCAGAGTAGTTTCTCTGAGTAATAAAATATAATCGGAATCATAATTACTAACAGCACGACCTCATACACACTTAATGGAAATCTCCGTCTTTTCTCTTCCAATGTTATGTCTCCTTTTGATTTGATTCGATTAGAATCTTTGTATTTGATTTTGCAGGGTGCGTTTTCTTGTTTTCCCATGCATATACATTCATATAAGCAATAAGGAAGTCGGCCACAACAAGATTTATCTTAAAAAATATTCTTTGCATTTTTTGCTCTCTCCATACTGGTATCTTTTGAAACCGTTAATACCTATCATAAACATTATCCATATATGTGGAAGGAAAAGGACGAATTTTCCAATATCCACCATGTTAAAATCGCAGCCATAATTGCAAGGCAAAACATAATTAAAGCAATTCTTATTTTAATCTCCTTTTTTATCATAAGGGTCATTGTAAAAGCCCATGCGATACAAAATCCAACAATAGCAAAAAGGCCACCCCATCCCCAAAACCATTTTGGCACGAAAGAAAAATGACCACAATCGAGTAGCAGGATAAAAGAAATAAAATAAGTGAGAACACACATAACACTCAAGAAGACAATTCCTTTTTTTGTGATATGCCTTTGTGTTTCATTCATTGTTAGACCTTTTCAATAAAGAATTTGTAAGACCTTATTATTTAAAAATTGTATATCTTCCAGTTTCCATCGCTATCTTTTATAAAAATAACCGGGAAACTATAAGTCGTGTCGCCATCCTGATGAGTCATTTCATAGACGGTTGTATCTTCATCTTGTGATTGTAAAATCAAAGTTCCAATTCCTGCGGCAAAATCGGGAAGATTAGAACCTATTACTTGGAAAATCTCGGCATATTTTTCTCTTGATGTTTCCAATACGAAAGTAAGAGCCGTATTTACATCGCCTGCGGCTAATGCCGCTTTGAATTGCTCCCAAATCGATTCCGGTTTCGAACCTTTAAGCCAGCAGTCGGCGAATATGGATAAATCGTTACAGTCAACTGAATTGCTTTTATCAAAATCGCCAGTGAGTCCTGTTCCTGTAAGGAGCCAGTTCTGGGCGAATTTTGCTAAGTCCTCAAAGGCAATTATGCCGTCATTGTCCAAATCAGTTCCTGTTCCCTGACATTGCTGATATTGGCTGTATTGCGAAAGCCAATACCAGCAAAACGTTGTAAGGTCGTCAATATCAACGGTATTGCTATCGTCGAAATCCCCCGCAAGACCGGTTCCTGTTTGTTGCCAGTTATTTGCAAATATGGCAAAATCGTAAAAGTTAGCTATGTTATCATTATTCAGATTAGGATTGGGCAAACTATCTGCCGAGACAATGCCGGAAACTGCGATACAAAAAAATGCGATAAACAGAAATTCCTTTCGATAGTTCATATTATCCGCTCCTACGATTCTTCCCGCTTTTTTCCATACCGCACTTAATATACCTTAATACCCGAGCAATATCAATAAAATTTATAGTCCCTGTCATATATATGGCACATTTACCTCATTTTTTCTCTTAAACCACTGCGGTTTTCAGCGGTGTGTAAAGTTTATGAGGAACGTTGTCAGCAGGCGCACGCCGAACGCGCTTGCGCCCTCATTTATTGAGCCGGTCGGTTTGTCGATGTGGTCAACGCCTGCGATATCGAGGTGCGCCCATTTTTTATCGCCTGTGAATTGTCTCAAAAATGCCGCCGCGGTGCACGCCCCGCCCCATCTGCCGCCGCTGTTTTTCAGGTCGGCGATTTTGCTTTTCATTTCCTCGGCGTATTCGTCGCCGCAGGGTAATGGCCATATACTTTCCCCGCTGATTTCTGCCGCTTTTTGTAATTGTTTTGCAAGGTTGTCGTCGCTGCTCATCAGCCCCGCCTTGTGTTTTCCCAAAGCAACCATACACGCGCCTGTCAGCGTCGCTATGTCGATGATTATGTCGCAATTTTCCTTAACCGCGTAATGTATCGCGTCGCAAAGTATCATTCTGCCTTCGGCGTCTGTATTTTCAATCTCAACGGTCTTGCCGCTGAATGTGGTAACGATATCGCCGGGCCTGTAGCTTGTGCCGCTGGGCATATTCTCCGCCGAGGGCACTAACGCGTATAAGTTTATGGGTAATTGCAATTCCGCCGCCGCTTTGGCTGTCGCCAATACTGCTATGCCGCCGGTCTTGTCTAATTTCATCTGCTCCATATTCTGCGCCGGCTTTATGCTGATTCCGCCCGAATCGAACGTTATCGCTTTACCCACAAGCGCAACCGTCGGTAATTTCTTAGCCGCCCCGCTTTTGGGCGTGTATTTTACCACAATAAATCTCGGCGGCGTCTTTGAGCCGCTGCCTACCGCCAATATCCCGCCCATACCTAATTTAGCTAACTGCTTTTCATCGAAAACCTCACATCTCAGTCCGGGCGTTTGTTTGGCAAGCGATTTGGCCTCCTCAGCAAGCGCAGGCGGGTTTATCACGTTGCCCGGCCTGTTGGCCAGCGTCCGGGCGTATGTCTGCGCTTTGCCTATGATAATCCCCGTTGATAATCCCGCCTCAAGCCGTTTGACCTTTGATGCGTCGTTATCGATAACCTCGACTGCCAGCGTATCAGCCCTGCCGTTTTCCTCCGACGTAACGTATTCATCGTATCGATAGCTTCCCTGGTAAATCCCCTCTGCTATCGCCCGCCCTGTAAGTCCCAAATCGAACCTTGCGCCGAATGTTTGATGAACCGCTATGGCCATTGATTTAAGTTTCATCCCCACCGCCTTATTGGCGGCCAGCGCCGCAGCTTTCCTGATTGTGTCGATTGTGGCCTTCTTCTGCTCGCCTAAGCCGACCAGAAGCACCCGTTCCGCGCCTATCTGGTTATTACCGTAAATCACCGAGCTTGTGCCTTCTTTACCTTTAAAGTCGCCGAGTTTTACGACTTGTTCGATGGCGCCTCCGAGTTTTTTGCACAGCTCGATAAGCTCCGGCGAGGGTTTTTTGGTGTCCGAGAAATGCCCTACAACGAGCATTTGTGTTTTACATTCGGTAAATTCGCTCACCGCTGTTTTTAATTCGACTTCAATTATCTGTTTCATTGTTTCTCCTTTTTTCCGTCCTCTGTCATCCGTCCTCCGGTTTTCCCTCTTACATTGGCCCCGCCTTTGGCACGATGCCGCAGGTCCGCTTCGATAAATTCCTCAATGTCACCATCTAAAACCGCGTCAACGTTGCCGGTCTCAAAATCGGTTCGATGGTCTTTTACTAATTGATATGGCTGTAAAACGTAGCTGCGTATCTGGTTGCCCCAGGCGATTTCACCTTTTGCGTCGTATTGCCTTGCGACCTCCGCGTCGCGTTTCTGCTGTTCGAGCATATACAGTCGCGCCTTGAGCACTTTCATTGCCGACGCCCGGTTCTTGTGCTGGCTTCGCTCATTCTGGCACTGCACAACTATACCCGTCGGCTTGTGCAAAATCCTCACCGCCGAGCTTGTTTTGTTGACGTGCTGGCCGCCCGCTCCGCCCGCGCGGTAAAAATCAATCTTCAGGTCGTCCTCATTTATCTCGATATCGATATCTTCCTCGACCTCCGGCAGGCAGTCCACCGCCGCGAAAGTCGTATGCCTTCTCTTATTTGCGTCAAACGGGCTGATTCTGACTAACCGGTGCACACCCGTCTCGCAGGACAATTTACCATACGCAAACGGCCCGCTCACTCTAAGCGTAATCGAACGAATCCCCGCCTCCTCGCCCGGCGTGATATCAAGCTCGCCATACTGGAATTTGTTCTTGTCAAAATATCGCGTGTACATCCGTAAAAGCATACTTACCCAGTCGCAGCTTTCGGTTCCGCCGGCTCCCGCGTGTATGCTGAAAAAGCAGTTCTTGCTGTCATTAGGCCCGCTCAGTAATCCCGTCAGCTCCGTCTGTTCGCATCGCTTGATAAGCCCCGCTAAATCATTTTCTAATTGAGCTAACTCGTCGGGGTCCGATTCGACCGCCAATTCGAACAGCTCCGCCAAATCCCTCGTCTCGCGTATCAATTCCTCTACCGGCTCGATGATTGCCTTTAACGCGCTTAGCCGGGAAACTACCCCTTGCGCCGCTTCCTGGTTGTCCCAGAAACCGGGGCTTGCCATTTTCTCCTGAATTTGCGCAAACTCCGCCTTTTTCCCTGCTATGTCAAAGCCAGTCCCGGATTTTTTCAACCCGGGCCGCAAGCTCTGTTATCCCGCTTTTTAATTGTGCTACTTCCATAATTCGCCCGCTTATAACACATTTTACCGCTCTCCGCAACGTAACTTTATGGTTTCTTTAAGGTTTCCAATAATGTATTATTGCATTGCGTGACTTGTTTAGCCGCTGATACGTAATTTGAAGGATTTTATTATGCTTGATAAAAAATCGCTTGTGATACCCTGTGCGACGGTATTCATTTCCAGTTTTTGCGTTATGGTTATCGAGCTTGTGGCTGGCCGCATAATCGCCCGCTTCCTCGGCTCATCGCTTTACACCTGGACAAGCATAATCGGCGTAGTCCTTGCAGGTATCACCATCGGTAACTACGTCGGCGGACGTCTGGCCGACCGCTTCAAACCCGTAAAAACCCTCGCGATTCTGTTCGCCCTTTGCGCCGTCGCCTGCCTTGTTATCATTGGTCTCAACACCCTCATCGGCAACTGGACCTGGTTATGGAATCTCAACTGGCCCGCCAGAATCCTTCTTCACGTTACCGTAGTGTTCCTGCTGCCTTCCGCGTTTCTGGGCACAATCAGCCCCGTCGTCGCCAAAATGGCGCTCGAGAAAGGCCTTCCCACCGGCCACACCATCGGTGACATCTACGCCTGTGGCGCCGCAGGCAGCATCGCGGGCACTTTCGCCACCGGCTATTATCTCATCGCCCTTATGGGAACTATCTCGATTATCTGCTCCGTCGCGGCGGTTATGCTCGTAATGGCAATCCTCTACAAATTATCCTGGTCTAAGCAGGCGGGGGCCAGTGCGTAATTACCGTTTTCGAATTATACCATTTATGAAAAAATCTCGCGCTATATGGAAAATGGTCTTATTGCCGCAGAGAAAATATTTTTAAGCCGCAGAGGACACCGAGGTCACAGAGGAATTATTTCTTTACGACGGCTGTTTCTTTTTTCTTATCTCTGTGGTCTCTGTGTGCTCTGTGGCTAAAACCTCTGTGGCCGACCTGCTCCCGAATAGCTACCGCACGAGAAATAATCATAATGCGTATTATTCCGCGTTCCTGGTATGTTTTGCATTTTCGTATTTCGACGGCTTTTCCCGCGTGAAAGTTATGCCCCTGCCCGTTTTTATCTCTTGCTCCTCCCGCAGAAAATCTATGTATTGCAATAGCGCCCAGGCGGTATTGTTCCAGCTCATCTGGTAGCCCCGCTGATGCGCCTGCTTTTCCATAAATAGGCGCCTGTGCTTGTTGAAAACTAAGTAATCCAGCCCCGCCGCAATTTGCTCAACCGCCGGCTCACCCGGGTCAACTAAAATCCCCCTGACGTATCGACCCATCACAAGCCCAGGCGGGCACTGCTTGTTCGAGCAAATCAATTCCTGTGCGTATCTGAATTTCGTCGCAATCACGGCCCTTCCCGCCCCCAGCGAGTCGGCCAGTATTCCGCTCGATATCTGCTGCATATTTAAATAAGGTAAAAGCATCATGTTTGTCGCCCCATACAATTTCAGCAGCATCGGCTCATCGATATAGGTATCCAGAAACAGGATGTCGTATTCGTCAAAATTAGGTTTAGCCGTCGGCGGCACGCCGACGGGAAACTGCTTGATTTTACACCACTTGACCTTCGCCTGTTCCAGCGCTTTAGCGATTGATTCCTGAAATTGCCTGTATGGCTCGCCGCTTTCGGCCTGAACAAAAACCGGGTGACACTCGCCGGCTATCAGGTAAACGATGCTCTTTCGCTGCTGCGCCGTCAACGATTCCTCCAAAAATCGCCCGTAGCCGAGTATTCCGTATTCCAGCCCCTTGTCAGGCGACAAAAGTCCCATCGACGTAATCAAAAACCGGTTATCAAGCCCCAGCTCCTTTTTTAATCCCTGCCTGTCGTATTGCGACAGGTTGTGCATCCGTATGCCGTGGTCGATATGCTTTAGCTTGTCGTGTTTGACGCCGTAAATATCCGATTCGAGTATGTCGATAGCGCTTTCGGTCGTAACAATCAGGCCGTCACAGGTATTGGCAAGCTCTTGAATTACCTGCCTCTGGTGCTCATCGGGGTTATCGAGCACCGTATGCAAATACGCCACGGTCGTCAGTTTCGCTTTTGCAAATGCCCGCGCCATTTCGACGTAATTTATCCCCTGCCCGTCGTTACCCTGTTTGTCCGGGTCGAGGCCGTATTCGTGCTGCAAAAGCACAATCGTGGGGTTGGCGCTTTCCTTTGCCCTTGTGATTATGTGCCTGGTCGTATCGGTCCACGATTTGGGGTTGTATTGCTCGACGACTAAATCGACGGGTATATCGTATGGCCCGCTGCCGTTCTCAATCGCCGCGACTCTTATGTGGCCGACCTCGCCCGTAAAATGCGACAGCGCCGTGGCTAAGTTCTTTGAAAACGTCGCTATCCCGCATCGCCTCGGCACATACGTGCTCACTATCCGAATATTGTATGGCATACAATAATTATACCACTTGCGAAGTCGTTCCAGTAGAGCATTATCTAAATACACGGTTGGCCAGGTTTAGGCCACGATAAATGGGAGTAATCGATAAATACGAATTGTATCTTTTGGCAAAAACCCCCTAACTTTGAGCAGATTTTTCTTGACAATTTGGGCGATTTGCGTACACTAATATAATCAACAGGGACTTACTTCGCTGGAGAAGAACGTTCTTAACGTTATTATATTCACCGTTAGCGAATTTGATGAGAGAAAAATGACTAAAACACATCTAATAGCAGTTCCGGCAATTGTAATTTTGTATTTCACCTCATTTAATAAAACGTGGGCGCAGTGTATTGAAAATGGTGGCTTTGAAAGCAGTACACCTCCAAGCCAGATTCCCAATTGGACAGTTTCCGGCAGTTTCTATTGTTGGAACAACTCGGCAAGGAAACACAACGGGTCACAATACGCTTATTTTGGTGTTGCATTTGATGGTATAACCCCATTAGTAAATGGTTCGGGTTCAATAGACCAAAGCATCTCAATTCCAACGGAAATAAATACAGATGCAAGATTAATCTTCTGGCTTTGGGTGGCGTCAGATGAAGGCACAACAACGGCGTATGATTTCCTTTATGTTGAAGTATTAAATAGTTCAGGAACTCTACTCGGTACACTCGCGACTTATTCCAATCGTGACAAAAGCGGAGCTTTTTCATCTACAACTCCTACCTATGATGAAAAAGTCCTACCTCTTAATTCTTATGCCGGACAAACTATAAGAATCCGTTTCCGCGGAACAACGAACTCATCAAATCCAACGATATTCAGATTGGATGATGTACATGTTTTCGGAACGGAAATTGGTTCATTCAATGGCGTGAAAGCCTACTCCAATGGTTCTTCAGTCCCCAACTATATTAGTAACATTAACAATAATCAAACAGGTATCTATACAGGAATGAAATGGCAATGTGTGGAATATGTGCGCCGTTATTACTACATTCATTACGATATGGATCTCTTCAATCTAGGTGGCGGGATGGATGCATGGCAATTTTTCGGTAACGCAGCAAATATGCACCTATCAGACTATGCCAACGGCGACACAACTGCTCCACAAGTGGGTGATATACTATGCTTTGGTGGGAATGGACATGTAGCAATCATACGTGACGTCAGCAGCACAACAGTGACTGTCATTCAGCAGAACTGGACGGAGGATAGTGGAGATGAGAATTACACATTTACAATGACTGTCTCTAATGGCACATATTGGATCGAAGGGTTACCTAGTTTGCCAGTCCAAGGTTGGCTCCGAAAGACAACATCACCTTCATTTACATATAACCTTGCTGGGAATTATAGCTTTAACCTTATATCATTTCCCTTCACACCCAAAGCGGGAACTTCACGCAAATTCTCAGCCATATTCCAATCTTTGGGCACAGACTTGTTCCAATACGTGTTCTATATCAACGATGACGGAAGCATAGGATATGATCTAACCAGCAATCTGGACGCAGTAGGGAAGAAGGGATATTTCATCTTCCTTCAAAACGCGAAAACTTGCCAGGTGACAGGGAATGCAGTTGACCCGACCGTCACGCTGCACGCTGGGTGGAACGCTGTTGGCGTTACCTCAGCTACGGTCCCGGCGTCCAACAGTCACGTTTCACCGACGGCTTATTACGTGGATTCAGCAGGAACGCTTCAGGCGACATCAATATTCGTGAACGGTCTTCAACCTGGGTTTGGGTATTTTATCTGTTGCGACGCCGACAATGTGACACTTGTACCAAGCACAGGGGCGAGCCAATTGGCCCAGAAGGACGTGACGCGGCCCGCAGTCGATTCGGGCACGACTTCAATAGGAACGGACTTCTCCTGCCAAGTTACCGTAAGTCAAACGAGCGCCGGGGCATCGCCCCTCACTCTCAATTTCGGCATGAAGCCGGGCGCGTCAGACGGATTCGATGACGGCTTGGACGAATTGGCCGCTCCCCCTCTGCCGGGTAACATTACTGTCACTTTCGATGAGAGTTTCGGCTTGAAGAGCAGTTACAGGGCATCTTCCTCATCTGCCTCGTGGCCCCTCATCGTCCGGTCGGAGAGCCCGGATACAGGTGCTGTCAATACCAATCCCATGGTTATCAGTTGGGTAATCCCCCTGGCAGGAACAGTGGACCCAAACACGCTATTCGAGTTGCTCGACTCGCAAGGCAACGTTCTTGTGTCCGATATGAGAAGGACGACGCAGACTTCTTTCTCCGTGGCGGCATCGAGCACCGAACGGCACTTCACGATTCGCGCGAGCCTGGCGGGGCCAATCCTTTCTGTCACGCCGTCTGGCGATCTTTTGTCCGGCGGGAACCCTGGCGGACCGTTCTCTCCGCCGAGCCAGACGTATACGGTCGGCAACTCCGGCGTTGGCACATTGAACTGGACCGTGAGCGCGAATCAGAACTGGGTGACAGTCACGCCGACTAACGGAACTAATGCCGGGACGGTCACAATCGCAATCAATTCCAACGCGAACAGCCTTCCTGGCGGCGTGGGCGGCGTGCTCTACACGGCAACGCTGACGTTCGGGGGCAACGGCGGCACGGTCACACGCCATATGAACCTCGTGGTCTATCAGGGGAACCATGTGCCGCAGGTGGCCGTGAGCACACCGCAGGGAACGCAAAGCGGCAGGGTGCCGATAAGTTTCCTCATTTACGACGACGAATCGGACCTCTGTAGCATCCAGGTGCAGTACAGCGCTAATGGTGGCGGTACGTGGCACGCGGCTACGCCAGGATTAGGAAGCTGCGGCACGTCCGGTCTGAGTTCCAGCCCGAATGGTGATACACACCTCTATGTCTGGGACAGCGTAGCCGATCTCGGCTACGTGGCCAACTCCAGCGTTGAGATTCAGATGACGCCAACCGACCCTGGCGGGACAGGCTGGACCATAGCCACTTCCTCCTTCACCGTTGACAACACCGCTGTGCTGCCCCCGCCCACGCCCATTTCGCCGGGCACGGCTTCCCCACCCGGACCAGTGCTGCGGGACACTCGGGTTACGTTTGCCTGGACGGCAGTGCCCGGGGCGGCAGGTTATCGTTGTTACGCGTACGACGCAGAATCCCACAATGTGACCCAATGGACCGTTACAGGCGGGGCGACAAACTGCCAACTTTGGCTTTCATCATTCCCCCACCTCGCGAACCTCCATTGGTATGCAGCCACGATCAACAGTAATGATGTGGAGGGCGCAAGCTCGTCATCCTGCCTTTACTTCCAGACCCCTCCGCCGAATATATCAGTGACGGTACAGGCAAACCCGTCCGGCCGCTCCTTCACGGTGGACGGCATGACCTTCAATTACACGGTGTTTTTCAGTTGGGTGCCGGGTTCAGACCACACGATTTCCACGACTTCCCCGCAGAGCGGTGCGGCGGGCGTCCAGTATGTCTGGCAGAATTGGAGCGACGGCGAAGGAATGACGCACATTGTCACCCCGACGGTCAGCACGACTTACACTGCCAGTTTCACCACGCAATTCAACCTGACGATGAACATGGGCACGGGCGGTAGCAGCATAAGTCCGGGCAGTGGCTGGTACAATAGCGGATCAATTGTTAATATTAGTGCGACCGCGATCGATGGATATATATTTAACTATTGGAATGGAACAGGTTTGGGCTCTTATACAGGAAGCAATAGTTCAGATTCGATTACAATGAATGAACCAATAACTGAATTAGCGAGTTTTATCCTGAATCCATTAAATATTCCAATAGATTTTATTGATTATTCTATTTTTGCCAGTCATTGGATGGAATCAAGTTGCGCTATGCCCGATTGGTGCGAAGGAACTGATTTTGACCAAAATGGCAGGGTAGATTTATTTGATTTATCGACCTTCGCCGAATACTGGCTCTCCGGCATAGAATAACAAAGCAAAAAGTATATCTTTATAAACTCCATTGATTTCACATTTGGAAAGGATGGAGAGGTTGTCTCGCTTGTCGTTGAAATTTATGCGGACGGTGATGGCATTGTGAACTTTTTTGACCTCGCACTAATGGCTGAAAACTGGATGCAATAACCTGCTCAAATTGATGTTTGCCAATTTAATTTGTACTACTAACATTCCAATTCTTGTTTTTTTGGCAAGAATTTGAGGCGAAGTAATTGTAAGTTCTACTTTACAAAGATGTTGCAGTTTGTTTGGGATTTTGAGTTTTGGTGATTGGAATTTGTTTCGGATTTCGAATTTGGTGCTTCGGATTTGGTTGCGGCCTCCGGCCGCTTTGAGGTTACTATTTTGCCTTTACGAGCTTACCGGCGGGCTTTTTCTTCTTAAATCATCAATCATCAATTATCAATAATAAGAATCCGTGTTTTTGCTCGGCTTCAATAATGAAGGCCGAAGGCATTCGCGGACAAGGCAATGGCCTTTTGAATAAGCTCGCTTAATGAAAAAAGGCATTGCCGCAGAACGCAAAGTCGAGCAAAACTGTGTTAATCTGTGTCGAATCTGTGGTTAAACCTTCGTGCTCCTTTTTTTCTTCGTGGTGAGATATTTTTGTGCTTTTTCGTGGCTAATAAATCTCTTTTTGTTAGAGTGCCTTAGTTTGAGGTTATTTTCTTGCTTTTACAAGCTTACCGGCGTTTTTTTTTCTGCCCAAAATTGTGTCGGCTTCCTCGGCTGTCTTCGGCGGCCATTTGCCTTCGGCCTGTAATTTCAGCAGCTCATCTTTCTGCTTTATGCTGACAATCGTTCTGCAGCGGGGGTACCTGTTGCAGCCCATAAACGGGCCTTTCTTGCTTTGCCTGATAACAAGCTGACCTTCTCGGCACTTATAACATTTCAGTCCCGTCGGTTCCGGCGGCGGCTTGGGCGGCGCGATATTGCCCTCCTTATCTAAGTTCATTATTGTCTTGCAATCGGGATAACCGCTGCAACCCAAAAACTTGCCGAATCGACCTATCCTGACTATCAGGGGCTTGCCGCATTTGGGGCACTTGTGCTCGCTTACCTGCTGCTCGACCATTTTTCCCTCCTTGTCGCATTGCCAGGCGAACTTGCACGTCGGGTACGCCGAACAGCTCAGGAATTTACCCTTCCTGCCGAAACGATAAACCATCGGCGCGCCGCACTTGGGGCACTCGTATTCGCTGGGCGTGGTCTCCGCCTTTGCGTGTTTCATTTCCGCCGTCGCTGTTTCAATGGTCTTTTTGAAAGGCCCGTAAAATTCGTTAAGCACGGCAACCCAGTCGAGATGGCTTTCCTCGATTTTATCAAGCTGCTCTTCCATATACCGCGTAAACGCCACGTCCATTATCACGGGGAAGTATTGTTCGAGCTTGTCGTTTACCACTTCGCCGAGGTCCGTCGCGTAAAGTTTCTTTTCCTTTTGCTCGACGTAACCCCTGTCCTGGATTGTGCTGATGATGCTTGCGTATGTGCTGGGTCTTCCGATACCCTCTTTTTCAAGCTGCTTGACTAATGATGCCTCGGTAAATCTGGCGGGCGGTTTTGTAAAGTGCTGTTCTGCTTTTATATCGACCGCCGCCAGGTCCTGCCCGACCTTGACCGGTGGCAATTCCTGTTCCGAGGATGGCACTAACCAGACCTTCGTAAAGCCGTCGAAAACCAGCACCTTGCCGCCTGATTTATACAGGCATTGACCAATTGATGTATCCGCGACGACATCGAGGTTCGTTACGTCCCACCTGGCCGGCGCCATCTGGCAGGCGATAAATCGCCGCCATATCAAATCGTAAAGCTTATATTGTTCCTCCGGCACAAGCGACCTGATATCCTCAGGCGTCATATCAACGTCAGTAGGCCTTATTGCCTCGTGAGCGGCCTGCGCACTTTTCTTTGCGGTAAATACGTTCCACTTTTCAGGCACATATTGCGCGCCGAAATGCTTGCCTATGAAATTCCTCGCCTCGTTTATGGCCTCTGGCGATATATGGGTGCTGTCGGTTCTCATATAAGTAATCAAACCAAGCGACCCCATCTCGGTGCCCAGGTCAACGCCCTCGTATAACTGCTGGGCGATTGACATTGTTCGCTTGGTCGAGAAGCCCAGTCGGTTGGCGGCTGCCTGCTGTAAAGTTGACGTGATAAACGGCGGTCCAGGCCGGGATGACGATTCCTTGTTCTCGATATTGCCTATTTTGAACTGCGCTGCCCTGATTGCCTCGTAAATCCGGTTTGCCTGCTCAGCCGAGGATGCCTTGTAAGTTTCATTTCCTACTTTATAAAGGTCGGCCTTAAACGCCTTATGCTCGGTAAGCCACTTGTTTTGCAGCTCGATTGTAGGGCCTTGTTCGGGTTTTTCACCGCCGGACATAAACTGCTGCCATTGCGGCCCGAAATCATTCGCTAATTCCGTTGTGAAAATCGCAGGTATCAGCCAATACTCTTCCGGCTTGAAACCGCGTATTTCCCTCTCCCGCAGGACGACTATTTTGACCGCCACCGACTGCACTCGTCCCGCGCTTAATCCTCTGGCGACCTTTTTCCACAACAGCGGGCTAATCTGATAACCCACAATCCGGTCCAAAATGCGCCTGGCCTGCTGCGCCATAACCTTGTCGATATCGATTCTGCCCGGGTTCGCGAACGCCTGCTTTATCGCCGACTGCGTTATCGCGTTGAATATAACCCGGTAAATTCTGTCCTCCGGCACGCCCAGAACCTGCGAGAGATGCCACGCAATCGCCTCACCCTCGCGGTCAAGGTCAGTCGCTAAGTAAACGTCTTTGCAATTCTTCGCCGCCGCCTTCAGTGCGCTAACCACTTTTGCCTTACCCGGCATAATTTCGTATGTCGGCTCGAAATTTTTCTCAAGCTCGACGCCGAATTCTTTCGGCGGCAAATCCCGCACGTGCCCCATCGACGCCTTTACCTCGAAACCCGACCCGAGGTATTTATTTATCGTCTTGGACTTCGCCGGCGACTCGACTATTACCAGCGACTTGCCGCTGCCGTTACCGCCAACTCTGGAACCGGATTCTTTCGATTTTGTTTTTGCCATACTTTCTTTAGTGTCGGCACAATTACCGGGTTCGATTAAAGATTCTTGTTTTTGAGGCATCGACAAATATACATCCGCCGCCTGATTGTCAAGAAAAACATCGTTTTCGCAGTAAACCTTTCATATTTAGTTTCCCGGCCCAGCTTAAAAGCCATTTCATAACCTCCTTATAATGATCGATTCTGTAATAGTTATGAAATAGCTTTTAATATTGCTGAATAAATTTTAGACAGTTTCGCTATAGGTGAACGGCTCTTTTTATTTGACCGGGAGTCGCCGGCGAATTTGTAGCCGGTTTTTGTTTTTACATAATCTTCCCGAGGAAAATTTAAGTGAGCAAATACTTTATGGTATTTAAGAGCGGCGATATCGTATGCGCGTGCGGCCTCGATTTCGTCGCAGAAATAACCGAGGAATTTCGTTACAGGCCAGCCTTTCTGCCTGTATTGAATCGCAACTCGCCACTTTTTGTGTTGTTTACTCCAATTAACGCCAATATATTTCGATGAGGAATTTATTCTCTTTGGCCTGTTAATCATATTTTGAGAGGGAGTCGCCGGCCGAAGATTCGACCTTAAATTATTGAAGGGGTCGTTATTCCTGTGGTCAACGACCTTTCCCTTTGGGGGTTTGAGAATTTCCCTGTGCAAATAACTACTTATTGTTTTTTGGGGAACGATTTTTATTGTTCGAGCGGCATAAGATGTGTTACCACAAGAAAGAAACCATCTGAATCGGCATTTTTCGTAATAAACATCCGGGTCAACTTTTGTATAAGCGCCATCGCCCAGGTAAATCCTGCGATACGGCTCGCCGAATTTCAGCCGACGATAAAGCAATAAAGGCCAAACGCAAATCCTGTCTAACCAATTCGGTATTTTTAATTGAATACTCGCCATTTTTTGCCCTCTCCCTTCTATTTTTAAATAACCCACCGGATAAATCCGGGGGCTAAACACCTCGCCGCCGTTCCGGCGGCGGCTAAACCCCGAAGGGACCAACAAGCCCCTCTATCCTATGGCGCGAACTTGCGCGCTTTTGACCAAAAAAACAGTTTTCGCAGGCCCCCGAAATGCACTTAACTCCTTATGGCACAAGGAATAAAAAAAAATTTCAGAATTTTGGAAAATCCAAAAAAGCGCTTGCGCGCTTTTGACCAACAACTGTATTAAACAACTGTATTAGTCCAGAATTAAACCCTTGTCCCGCAAGAGGCTAATTGTGCCCGCTTGCACGGATTCAGCCGTAAGTCCTTGTCTTTTCAGTATTTACCATCTCAATCAATTTTCGCGCCTCCCCAAATCGGAAATCAAAAATTGTTATGCCCTGTTTTTTTATGCATCAATTCGGCCTTGCAAATATCCCTGTATTGCTTACACTAATTGCCTATGGCTGAATAAAAGGAATAAAAGGGGTCAGACCCCTTTTTCAGTCCCCGCCGCCTAATTGTCAAGGAAAACATCGTTTTCATAGTAATGGAGGTCGTGAACGAGGTTTGTCTTGGCACGCCGGGAATATCCAATATCCGGTGAAAAAACGCGAACAACGGTTAAATTTTAGCAGAAAAGTGAAATGACTGATGCAGCGTGCGGCTTCTCGACTTTTAGCGGGGGTTTAATTGAAACCACGGGTTCCTACGACGCACTGCGTTTGTTCAGGACAGATAACGCTGATTTTTGCAGTTTTAGGCTCCCAATGTTCTTTCTTGACTTTTCATCCTAATGCAACTATTATATATGTGGACTTGTTAAACGTAAGGAGTGTTGTTTAGAATGGAATCTCGAGTTATTGAACTCACTGACGCTGCTCAAAAGCACGGTAATCTGAATATTAGAATTTGTGGAAAATCTTTTTTCCCTCAAGATGCTTTCGGTGGATCTACTTCCTCTCAAACAGGGGCACCTTTACTGCTCAGTATAAAGGGTATCCCTGAACCAATTAAAACAGATATTCCTACGGACAGAAAAACTGGTAATCCTCGATGGATATTCAGACAAAGAAATTGGGTCAGAGAATTTATAACAAAAAACAATTTAAAAACGGGCGATAAAGTAATTATAAATAGACTCGGAGATCGCACCTATTTTATCAGCCCTACGACTAATAATGTATTTGCTGGTTCAACAAATGGAAACCAAACAGTTTTCTATAAAACTAAGATAGGAAAGATGTATCTTGGTGATTCCTTAGATATTCTCAGAAAGAATATTTCCCCCGGCTCAGTTGACTTAATAATGACAAGTCCACCTTTTGGACTTGTTCGTGAGAAAAGCTATGGAAATATGAATGCTGATAATTACGTCGAATGGTTTAAGCCTTTTGGAAATTTATTTTTACGTTTGCTTAAGCCTAATGGCTCTTTCGTATTAGACATGGGTGGTTCATGGAATCCAGGATTGCCAACACGAAATTTATATAATTATGAACTCCTACTTACACTATGTAGAGAGTGCGGCTTTCATTTAGCTGAAGAGTTTTTCTGGTGGAATCCATCTAAATTACCTACACCTGCTGAATGGGTTACAGTGCGTCGAATTAGAGTTAAGGATGCTGTCAACTACATATGGTGGCTGTCACCTACTCCATGGCCCAAAGCGAGTAATCGTCGAGTCCTTTCTCCTTACAGCAATTCCATGAAAGACCTTTTGAAAAACGGATATAAGGCTAAATTGCGCCCCAGTGGACATGACATTAGCAATAAATTTTGCATTGACAATAAAGCTGCAATTCCACCAAATTTAATTGCTGTCGCAAATACCGAAAGTAATTCTTGTTATCTTCGCTATTGCAAAGAAAAGGGGCTTAAGTCGCATCCAGCAAGATTTCCCAGTGAGATTCCAGAATATTTTATTCGTATGCTGACTGATCCTGGAGATTTAATTATCGATCCATTTGCTGGAAGTTGTGTAACAGGAGAAGTTTCAGAAAGACTAAATCGAAAATGGGTCTGTGTAGACAATGTAGAAGAATATCTGAAAGGTGCGATAGGTCGATTTCAGAATCACGACATATTGTTTCCCCTAAATGCGAAGAAAATTTCAGCGGATAGTCATTATAAGATTTATCACCCTGGAGTAAATTGGAACGGAAAAATGGAACCTAAATTATCACCAGAGGGCGGCATAGAGAGGCCAAAATCTCTTAAGTGTTTTAAGTAACATTATTCATGAATTGTACATATGCCAGCAGTAAATTCTCAACAACTTGTTAACGCAATACTTGATGCAATAACTCAGTCAGAAGAGACTGGATTACTTATTTCCGAAGTACAAAAACATCCGCGTAAATTCGTAGTTACCGGTCCATTGGGAAATCTTCAAATATGGGTATATGGATGGACTTTAACCCCTGGTGGGAGGCCTCAATTAAAAAACGAATACCGAATTCAAATGACATCTGTAAATTCTCCTTTGGGACTCAATCCTAATGGACCAACAGTATTAATCGGCTATGAACCAAATCTTAATATGTTTGCGGGATTTGATATTCGCCTACATAGAACATTCACAACAGGTTCTCCATCTGTGCAAATTAATATAGAATCAATCCATAAAGCATTGCAAGATGGATTAGCTTTTCACCAAAAAGAAAATAAAGAAATTACAGTAGCAATTCGTCCTGACCATTTTATGACATATGTCCGCAATGCAGAGAGTCTGCATCAAAATGCTAAAAACACTTCGACATTTCAACTTTTAACCAAAGCATCATCTCTTGCTGCCGTTAAAAGTGATGATTTGGAATCCTTAACAGTTGAGCGCCGTCGATTAGTACAAACAATAAGTCGAATCTCTCGAAATGCAAATTTTCGTCAACAAGTTCTCAATGCCTATGGATTTCGATGCGCTATTACAAGAATGCAGCTTCAATTAGTTGAGGCTGCACATATATTGCCTGTTCCCGCCCCACACAGCGTTGATCATGTTAGAAATGGAATCGCTTTGTCACCGACGTATCATCGAGCATTTGACTCCGGCCTTATTTATCTTGGAGCAGATTTAATAATGCGAATAAATCCGGCAAAAGTGGAACAACTTAAAAAACTTTCTTTGATCGCAGGTTTACCTGATTTCGAGAAAAGTCTTGGGAAAATACATTTGCCTCCTGATAAGAATCAATGGCCTGATCTAAGTTTTATTAAACGAGCAAGTAAATACAGAGATATACCCTTTTAATAGGTTTTCTTCTGGAAGATCAAAGATATTATTCAAACCGAAGTGTATTTTTATATCTCATTTTCAGTTCAAATCCGCTTTCAGCGAGACCTCGCCCCTCGGCTCAAAGGCCGTGAGACCAGCGGCAAGCAACGAACTGAAATCAGTGGAAATCCGTGAAATCTGCGATTAAAATACTCTGTCTTAAACCCGCGCAATCCCGCCCCGAAAGGCGGGACTTCGCAAGGCTGCGTAAATTGCGGGGCTAAATTTCTGGATTCCTGCTTACGCAGGAATGACAATAGGAAATTGAAATGACTGATGCGGCGGCGTTGAAAGAGTTTAAGGCAACCAAGTCGTTTTTTATTGGTATCGATTCGGACGGGTGTGTTTTCGATACGATGGGAATCAAGCAGCGGGAATGTTTTTGCCCGTGGACTACTGCCTGTTTCGGCTTGCAGCCGGTGGCTGAGGCGGCGAGGGAATGCCGGGTTTTCGCGGATTTGTTCAGTAAGGGCCGGGGGGAAAACAGGCACAAGACGCTAAAAAGAATACTATCGGAATTATTGCCTAAGCATCCGATGGTTATGCAAAGGGGCTTCAAGGTGCCGCAGCCGGCCCATTATTTCGCCTGGGTCGATGACCCCAAAAGCATTTTGAGCAATGACGGACTGCAAAAAGCAATCGCAGAGGCAAAAGACCCTTTAGTTAAGAAAGAATTAGAGCAGGCGCTTGACTGGAGCAGGAAGGTGAACCAGGCGATTACAGACATCGTAAAAGGAATACCGCCATTCCCGTATGTGAAAGAGAGTTTGCTCAAAATCGGGCCTGTGGCGGACGTGATTGTGGTTTCCGCGACGCCGGGGGAAGCGCTAATAAGGGAATGGCGGGAGCATGATATTGCAAAATACGTCGCTGGTATAGCGGGCCAGGAAATGGGGACAAAGGCGCAGCAACTGGAATACGCGACAAAAAACAGATATGATAAGGACCACGTTTTAATGATAGGCGACGCCCCGGGCGATTTAAGGGCGGCCAGAGAAAATAACGCGTTATTTTTTCCCGTTATGCCGG
>JBELAA010000190.1:0-4272 GCA_049509315.1 Sedimentisphaerales bacterium
CTCGACCTTGACGACATCGGCGCGGAGCCATTGGTTTCGGAATTAAATATCGACCCTGAGCTTGCCAAAAAAATCATAGCCGCGGCGGGTGTTGAGGCAAGGAACATAGCGGCCGAAGCGAAACACAGGCACGCGGAAGAAATTTTACATCAGGAATCAGGTGCGTCTGGAAAGCCAGTTGAGATTGAAAAGCCAGTTGAGATTGAAAAACCGGTTGAGATTGAAAAGCCGGTTGAGATTGAAAAGCCGGTTGAGATTGAAAAGCCGGTTGAGATTGAAAAGCCGCAGGATAAACAGGCGGCGGACCAGCCAAAAGGCGAGGTCTTGCCTCCGGCATTGCCGACGGCGGACCCGCTTCGCCACACAGAGGCGAGCGAGGTCTCGCCACAGGCGGACAGCCCGCAGGGCAGTTGACGCTATGGAGTGAATAAAAAGTGGCCATAACAAGGGTATATTTATTAGCTCGTGAGCTTGGCGTTTCAAGCACTGTCATAATGAAGAAGTGCCAGGATGAAGGTCTAAGCAATATTAATAACCATATGGCCACTATTTCGGCGGGGCTGGCGGCGACAATAAGGGAGTGGTTCAGTGAAGGCGAGCATACTACGACGGTCGAGACGGCCGAGAAGGTTAATCTTGAAAAGGCCCGTGTTAAGAAATCGAGAGGAAAGAAACAAGCCGTAGAAGCTCCTCCCGCTGAGCCCCGACCTGTCGGGGCGGCGCCGGTCGAAGGAGCACAGGCGCAGCCAATCACAGCGGTAGAGCCAACGGCCGGAGCAGTTGCGCCGCAGGTTGAAACGGCAGCCCCTGCGGGCGAGGCGCCGGCTAAAGAGGCGGTACAACCCGGTGTGCCGCAGACCGAGAAACCGGTACAGGCCGAACCGTCCAAACAAGTCAAGCCGATGCCGCCGCAGGCGGTTAAGCCAGCGGTTAGGCCGGAACCGAAACCAAAGCCAAAACCGATTATGCCTGCCGGGCCCAAACTTGAAAAACCTGCGCCGGCGAAATTGATCGGCCCGCAGGTCGTTCGTGTAGAGGCACCTGAGCCGATAGCGCCGTCGCGAAGCCAGAGACCGAGGCCCGGCCGGAGATTCGGCGGCCCCGTAACTGAACCGCTTATATCGAGAGCGCCAAAAGAGGAGATAGTCGGCGTCGGTAAAGGCAAGGTCGGGCCGCATATCACGAAACGGCCAAAAGAGCGCACACACGGTCGCAGGCGGACGGAATACGAGCCGGAAAGCGTCAGACAATCGCGGCTGCTGATTCACCAGCGGGAACGGGATATGGAGGAAAGGAAAGCCCGCTTAGACGCCGCCGGAAGCGAAAGATTACGCCTTCGCCCCACCAGAAAAATCGCCTCGAGACTGCACGGCGAAGCAGCGCCCGCAGTTGTCAAGCCCGCCAAGGCGACGATTGCCGAACCGATTATGGTCAAAGACCTCGCGGCGGCCCTGGCGTTAAAGATTTCAGACGTAATATCGAAGCTGATGAAGCAGGGAGTAATGGCCGCCGCCAACCAGGTTATAAGCACTGAAGTCGCCGAATTTGTGGCGATGGAATTCGGGACCGAGCTTGTGGTAACACGAAAGGCATCGCTGGAAGACCAGATACGCGAGAGATTCGAAAACAGGCCCAGGCCAAACGTTACGAGACGTTCCGTTATCGCGACGATTCTCGGACACGTTGACCACGGCAAAACGAGCTTGCTGGATAAAATCAGGACAGCCAACGTCGCGGGGGGCGAGGCAGGCGGAATCACTCAGCATATCGGGGCATATCAGGTCAATATCGGGCAGGGCAAGGTAACGTTCCTCGATACGCCCGGTCACGAGGCGTTTACGGCGATGCGGGCAAGAGGCGCCAATATGACCGACGTGGTTGTGCTGGTGGTCGCCGCCAACGACGGGATTATGCCTCAGACCATCGAGGCGATACATCACGCCAAGGCGGCAAACGTGCCTGTGATAGTGGCGCTGAACAAAATCGATTTACCCGGCTGCGACGTCAACCGCGTTTATTCACAACTGGCAGAGCATGAATTGGCGCCTGTGGAATGGAGCGGAACGACGGAAGTCGTCAAGACAAGCGCCGTTACGGGCCAGGGCATTCAGGACCTGCTCGAACACCTCGATTACGTGGCCCAGCTTCTGGACCTGAAAGCCGACGATACGATTCCGGCGACCGGCTGGGTAGTGGAGGCGAAATTGTCCCAGACGCGGGGCGCGGCAGCGACCCTGCTGATTAAAGAGGGGCGAATCAACAAAGGCGACATAATTTTGGCCGGCTGCGCTTACGGGAGAGTCAAAACGCTCAAAGACAGCTTCGGCAAGAGCGTCAAAACCGCTATAAGCTCGACGCCAATCGAGGTAACCGGTTTATCGAATGTGCCCAACGCCGGCGACAGGTTCTACATCCTCGACGATATCAATGAGGCCAAGGCCGCGGCGGAAGAAAACCAGGTCAGGCAAAGAGAAGGGGCACTGGCAAAGAGGACCCAAATCACACTCGCTAACCTCTTCAGCGAGATAAAGGCGGGTAACGTTAAAGAGATTAACCTTATCCTGCGTGCCGACGTCCAGGGTTCGGTTGACGTGCTGAAAAAATACCTTTCGGAAATGAGCACCGCGGAGGTCAAGCTCAATCTTCTGCACTCCGCCACGGGCGGCATTACCGAGGGCGACGTGGTTTTGGCCGAGGCGTCGAACGCGATTATCATCGGCTTCAACGCCGTGGCCGACGAGCACGTCAGAAAACTGGCAGAGAAGAAGGGCGTTGATATCAGGTTCTATAACATTATTTACCGGATAACCGAGGACCTGCAAAAGTCAATGGTCGGTATGCTCGAGCCGGAGGAGCAGGAAAAATCGTTAGGCAGGGTCTCAGTCAGGACGACGTTCAAGGTCTCGAAGGTCGGAACGATTGCCGGCTGCATGGTCAGCGAGGGAATCGTCAGGAAGAACGGCAAAGTCCGGCTGATACGCGACAATATCGTTATCCGCGACAACCTCGCCATCGAATCGCTCAAACATTTCAAGGACGACGTCAGCGAGGTGAAAGCGGGTATGGAATGCGGCATAAAAATCGCCCGCTTTGACGACGTGAAAACAGACGACGTCCTGGAAATCTACGAAATCGTTAAAGTTGCCAGAACGCTTCAGTAAGTAAAAATAAAAATGTAAAAAGCAAATATCAAAAATATGGAAGAAGAATAATAAAATTTTGTCTTTTTCCGCATTTTTACTTTTTGCTTTTTGCTTTTTACTTTTTGATTTTTGATATTTTATTTTTTTGAGATATGCCTTCGAGAAGACAGGAAAAAGTAAGTCGTATAGTCAGGGATTCGGTCAGTGATTCGATAGCTAATCACCTCAATGACCCGCGGATAGAGGAGGCATTCGTAAGTGTAACCAGGGTCGAGGTTTCGGCGGATTTGCGAACTGCAAACGTTTACCTGAGTTTTTTCGGCGGCACGGAAAAGACACAAAAGAACGCCTTTGACGCGATTATTCACGCCAAAAAGCACCTCCAGATGCTGCTTGCCGAGAGAGTTCAGAGCCGATTTTGCCCGGTTTTGAACATCCACAAGGACGAGCAGTTCAAAAAGGCGCTTGAAACAATGAAAATTCTCGACGATTTGGCAAAAAAATCGTCCCGGCCCGCCGGGACAGAGCCACCGCAATCAGAGCCGCAAGACAAGAATACACAGGGCGAAGGGGGTGTTCAAAAAAACATTTGACGCCCCTGCCGTATCTGGCTATACTTTCCCGCTTAATTACAGCTAACCGCGGAGAACAATATGGATAAGAACAAAATCATCGCAGAAGGTATAACATTTGACGACGTCCTTCTGATACCCGCCCGAAGCGACCTTGTGCCAAGCCAGGCAGACACCAGAACTCGCCTCACCAACAATATCACAATCAATATCCCGCTTGTCTCGGCGGCGATGGACACCGTTACCGAAGCATCGCTGGCAATCGCGCTGGCCCAGGAAGGCGGCATCGGCATAATACACAAAAATCTCGACATACAGCAGCAAAAACGTGAGGTCGTTAAGGTCAAACGCTCTGAAAACGGCGTAATCATCGACCCTATAACACTTTCGCCCGATGAGCCCGTCCGCAAAGCCCAGCACGTTATGAGCGAGCAAAATGTATCGGGCATACCCATTGTGGACGGCAAAAAATTACGCGGCATCCTGACAAAAAGAGACCTCAAATTCCTCAAGGATTACGACGTTAAAATCAGCGCCGTTATGGTCAAAAACAATCT
>JBELAA010000191.1:0-6238 GCA_049509315.1 Sedimentisphaerales bacterium
TCGGAGCCGAAGCCAATCATTTTTTTACCGAGGCGTTTCTTGATTATGTTGTCGAGTCCGACGAACGTTCCGCCGCAAATAAACAGGATGTGGGTGGTATCCATCTGGATGTAGGATTGCTCAGGGTGTTTGCGGCCGCCCTGCGGGGGTATGTTGGCCATTGTGCCTTCAAGCATTTTCAACAACGCCTGCTGAACGCCCTCGCCGGAAACGTCGCGGGTGATTGAGATGTTTTGATTGGTTTTTCCGATTTTGTCGATTTCATCGACGTAAACGATTCCCCGCTGGGCGGCTTCGAGATTGAAATCCGCGTTTTGCAGGAGTCGCAGGAGGAAGTTTTCGACGTCCTCGCCGACGTAGCCGGCCTCTGTAACGGTGGTCGCGTCGCAAATCGCAAATGGCACGTCGAGAAAGGTCGCCAGCGTCTTTGCCAGCAGGGTTTTGCCTGAGCCGGTGGGGCCTATGAGCAGGACGTTTGATTTATCGATTTCGACGTCGCCATCGCTTGTGTCGGTATGCAACAGGCGTTTATAGTGGTTGTGGACCGCTACGGACAGGTATTTTTTGGCGTGGTCCTGGCCTATGACGTATTGGTCTAAGTATTCCTTGATTTGGCGGGGGGCGGGCAATTTTTTGAATTGTGTCGCGGCTTTTCCCGCCTGCTTGCGGTTTTGCTGAGTGATGTTGTGGCACAGGTCAACGCAGTCGGGGCATATATAGACCTTGTTGGGGCCTTCGATAAACGCCTCGTGCTGGTTATTCGCCCTGCCGCAGAAGCTGCATACGGCCCTTATTCGCTGATTATTATCCGATTGTTTGGCCATTGGTTATCCTATGATTTTAAGTTTTGGCGTTATTATCATTATATATTGTAAATCGGCCAGGGGTTCGCTGCAACTTAATTGGTAATACAACGTTGTTTCAGCGAATCGAGCTTTTCAGCAAAAGGAACAGGGATTTCAGCATAAGTGCTTTGCAGGACTTCAATAATGTGATGTATATCCTTAAGGTTCGCGGCGGGCAGTTTCGTCAGGCATTCAAGCTCGTAAAATTTGGCCTGCCACCAGCCATAGCTTTTTTGGTTTGGTGATTGTAAGTCATTTCGTCTCAATTCGACGATTTTAGTCCACAGCCGGGCTGCCCGTTCAAAATTGCCTTGTAATACCAGTAAACGTGCTATCGGACGCATCGTGTTTATATCATCCTCATCAATTGAGGAAAACGGTTCAGGGCAATCCTTTTTCTGAATGACTGAGAATTCGGCCAAAATGCAAATGGTTTTGCGGTCGTTTAATGATTTGTGAGCGAATTGAGCTAAATTTGCGCAGTTTTGAAGCATTTCGTTGAAATCGCGGGCATTTTGCTGCCAGAGTTCGATTTTATCCAGGATTTCAGACAGTAACGAGACGGCCTGCGGCGGCAGCGAGTCATCATTGGCGTCAACGGCCTTTGACATAAAACGTGCGGAGTCCTCCAGCCGGCCAAGGCGGAATGTTGCCTGTGCCCGGTATAAATCATAAGGGAAATCCGGCGTCGATTCGGCGGAATCGAGAAGAGCGAGGACTTGTGCGGCGGAGTCGTTATTGTCACGGCCAAGAGCCGTCCGGCAGTAAAGGTCCATTGCTTCGAGGCGAAACTGTAGTTTTAGTTTGTCCTGTCCTGTGCAGTTGAGGATTAGTTTTTGCAATTGTGTAAGCGATTCTTCACCGTGACCGGCGTTAATTTTTATTTTTATAAGCTGGAAAGTTGCTTTATCCCGCCAGACGGATTGAGAAGTGTCGGCCAGTTTTGTGAAAGTTTCGACGGCATTTTGGGTTTTGCCGCAATCGAGCAAAATTTTACCAAAGTTAAACTGCATTTCTTCGGACATTCTATCAGAGGCAATCAATTTATAATTATCAAAAGCGGCGACAGCAAGATTGCAGTCGATATTATTTTGCGTGAAATTATCGTATGCCAGCCGGGCCGCTCCTTCAGCGGTCGCATGGGCGTCGATATCGAGCAGGGTTTCTTTTTTCTGAAACTGCAATGCGCTGGATTCAATAAAGAATTTAATCGTTTTCTGCGGTTCGGTTTCGGCAACCGCGACTCCTGCGACAATCAACGTGTCGGGAGTTTTGTAAACAGCTACAAGCTCAGCGGTAGCAGAATTGAGCAAATCAAGGTTGGGGTCTGCCGAGAGACTTTCAACGAGGATTTTGCCAAACACGCCAGCAGCTTGTGAGTTACGAAACAAGGTATTTTTGAGCTTATCGGGAGCGTATTTATTCTGAAGGATTGCCAGTGATAGCAGCATTTCAGGATTGTTGTTACATTCGCTTTTTACCAGTGCTTCTGCTATTGCCTCAAGCTCGTTTGGCTCGCATCGGCCGAGGCATTTGATTTGCTGCATTGCCGTTCTAATAGAATCACAGCCGCTGCGAATTGCCAAAGGCGGACAACCTGATTTTGTTTCGTCTGTAATTTCGGAAACGGCATTGATTTCAAGTGCTTCCGATTCGGTTTTTTTAAGGTCGGCGGTTAATCGCCGCCACAGGCCTGTTTGGCCGAATCGGATTTCCCAGTCGTCGCCCTGATAATCCTCGATTTGCTTTTTGAGATTATTCTGGTCATTTGCGATTTGTTCGAGACCGGCGGTCGCCTGTGCCGCCAGTTCGAGAATCTTTACTTTGTCGTTGGGGTCGGTAAGCCGGCCGGCGTATTCGTAACGCATACGAATTTCGAAGGTCTTATTGAAAAAATCGTCGGCTGCCTGTTTTGCCCTTTGGGAAAGTCGATTAACCTCATCGTAACCCGGTAAATCATCAGCGAATAATTCCGCGGAAAAAACGAGGAGGGAAGCAACAAAAACAAGCAGGTGTTTACTCGGCAACGGCATTAGAAGACACCTCCGTCCGGCTACGGCTCGGCGTTTCTATTTCCTCCGTGGCCTCAGCGGCGCCTTCGCCGAGACGAGTCATCCGGAAGGTAATATCAGACAAGCCCATACCTACAAGGACGTTGTATATTCGGGCGAGATTTTCCCATTTGACGTCGGGGGCGCAAATTATTTCGACGGGGTCCGAAGCGTATCGCTTCTGGTCGAGCAGGCATTGGCGGGTTTTAGTCATCATTTCGGCAAGGCCGGCTTCGGGATTTTGCGACGGGATTTCTACTGTTTGCGATGAGCCGATTTGAACGCGGCAATCGGCGTCTTTCTGGATGATTTGGATGAGAAGCGGTTCAGGTTTGGCAACCGGTGCAGCGCCTAAGCCGGCGGTTGCGAGCCGAAGCGGGAGAAAATCCTCTTTGGGACGCCATTTGGCTGCGACAAGGAAGAAAATCAGAAGCAGGAAAATAATATCAATCATCGGCGCCATTCTTAGTCCAATAACGGACTTGCGCCGGCTGAACAATCCCTTTAGGTTCCAGCGATTATTTTCCATATTGCCCTGATTTATTATTTATGATTTATTATTTATTATTTTATGCCGGCGCGCTATTCCCGGCAAGCGGCACTTAAATCATAAATTATAAATCATAAATGGGAAATTAAAGCCCCTTTACAAAATCCGCCCCCGCTCGCAGGGCTTTTTTATTAACTGGTATAGTAACGTGGTATCTCTCGGCCAGCACGTCAGGCAGGCAATCGGCTGCAAGGTCGGGGCTTAAACAGCCGCTTTTTTGCAGATACGCACCGAGTGCGACCATATTAGCGACCTTGGGGCTGCCCAGACGGACGGCTATTTCGTCGATTGGTATTTTCACTACCGAGACAGACGCATCCGTTTTCGGCTGGACGTCAATCTGCGAGGAATTCATTATCAATAAGCCGTCCTGCTCGACGGTATTTTCAAATTTATTGAGCGCCGCCTTACTCATCGCAATTACGCACTGTGCCTTACTTACAACCGGCGACGGAATCGGCTCGTCGGCTATGGTAATAATACAGCTTGACGCCCCGCCGCGAACCTCCGCGCCATAAGATGGCATAAATGTTACTTCTTTGCCTGCCTTCATTGCCGCCTGCGCAAGCAATTTACCCACGAGGATGATTCCCTGCCCGCCGAACCCGGCGATAACGACCTGCTCAAAATGATTATTATTCGGTTTTGCCACAGGTCAGCCCTTTAATTTGCCTAACGGAAAGACCTTTGTCATCTCGTTTTGAATATGTAGCATAGCGTCGGGCGGCGTCATTCGCCAGTAGGTCGGGCAAGGTGAAAGCAATTCGACAAGCGAAAGGCCTTTGGCATTATTCATTTGTAATTCGAAGGCGTGCTTGAGGGCGGCTTTGGCCTTGCGGATATGGGCTGGGCTGCACAGGCCGCATCGCTCGATATAGATTGCGCCGGGCAATATCGATAACAGTTCGCTAACTTGTAACGGGTAACCCTGGCCGTCGGCCTGCCGTCCCTGCTGTGTCGTCGCGGTGATTTGACCCAGCATTGTCGTCGGCGCCATCTGGCCGCCGGTCATACCGAAGACGGCGTTATTTATGAATACGACGGTTAATTGTTCCGCCCTGTGAGCGGCGTGAATGATTTCGGCTGTTCCGATAGCCGCCAGGTCGCCGTCGCCCTGATATGAGAATATGATTTTGTCGGGGTTGGTCCGTTTCATACCCGTCGCGACAGCCGGCGCCCTGCCGTGGGCGACCTCGACCATATCGACGTCGAAATAATCATACGCCAAAACCGCGCAGCCGACGGGAGCGATACCAATGGTTTTGCCCTGAATGCCCAGCTCATCGATTACTTCGCAAATCAACCGATGTGCGATACCGTGCCCGCAGCCGGGGCAGTAATGCGTCGGGCTGTCTTTCAGCGATTTCGGTCTTGTGAAAACTTTCTGCATCATTTGTTTCGTTTGTTTAGCAGCGGCCGGCACGGCCGCTTTCGTCGCCGTTCCGGCGACGGCTAAACTACCAATTCCTTAATTTTATCGAATACCTGCTCTACGGTCGGGACGCCGCCGCCGGGTCTGCCCCAGAATGCGACGGAGGACTTACCCGATACGGCCAATCGCACGTCCTCGACCATTTGGCCACAACTCATTTCGACGGTGAGGAAACCCGGCGCGCCGGGAAGCATTTCATCTGCCGCTTTACTTATTTGCTCGGACGGGAATGGCCAAAGCGTAATCGGCCTGAGCAAACCCGCCTTGATACCTTGCTTTCTCGCTTTATCGACTGCGCCGCGGGCGATTCGGGCTGATATGCCGTAGGCGACAACAATCAGGTTGGCGTCGTCGGTTTCGTATTGCTCACAGCGGGTTTCATTTTTTTCGATTTGGCGATACTTGGCCTGCAAATCGTAATTGTGCTGCTCAATTGCGCCTTCGGCTAACCACAGCGAGCGGACGATATTTTGTTTTCTGCCTTCTGAGCCGGTCAATGCCCAGTTTTTTGGCGGAAGTTTTGTGTGAGATTTCGTCGGGATAACGACGGGTTCCATCATTTGGCCAATGATGCCGTCGGCAAGTATGATAACCGGAATTCGATAGCGGTCGGCCAAATCGAAAGCCAGAGCGGTATTGTCGGCGAATTCCTGGACGCCCGACGGACCGAAAACTATACAATGATAATCGCCGTGACCTCCGCCCTTGACGGACTGGAAGTAATCGCCCTGTGAGGGCGCGATATTGCCTAATCCGGGTCCTCCCCGCATAACGTTAACGATTACACAGGGCAGTTCCGCGCCGGCCAAATAACTTATGCCTTCCTGCATTAAGCTGATACCGGGGCTTGAGGAGCTTGTCATAGCGCGTTTACCGGTGGCCGATGCCCCGAAAACCATATTTACCGCGGCAAGCTCGCTTTCGGACTGCACAAAAGCCCTGCCTTCCTCGGCCATTCTTTTGGACATATATGCGGTAACTTCGTTTTGAGGCGTGATGGGATAGCCGAAATAGGCGTCAAGTCCCGCCTGTATGGCCGACTCCGCCATCGCCTCATTACCGCACATTAAAATACGCTCGCTCACTTTGTTCCCTTAACGAGGTTATTTATTACTTTTTTTTTAACGGGTTCGATGGGTTTGATGTTGCTTACGCTGCTGTCTCGGTAAACTTCAATTGCGCAATCGGGGCAGACGACGGCACAATTCGTGCAGCCGGTGCAATCCGGGCCAGTGGGTTCGGCGGGGAAATACCCTTTGCTGTTTGATTTTTCAGCAATAGTTATTACGTTTTGCGGGCAGGCCGTCAAACAAAGGCCGCAACCCTTGCAACGCTCACTATCAATTATAATTTTTCCTGC
>JBELAA010000192.1:0-6014 GCA_049509315.1 Sedimentisphaerales bacterium
CTTCCCAGGGCGTGGATTTACAGGGTCAGGAACTCGATGAAACTGATTACGCCGAAATTCAATACGCGCAGAATGGTAATGGAATACACCAAAAAATGTTACCTGCCGGCACAGGAAAGGTGGAAATACCTCACGGGAAAAAGTATGAAAAAAGTCAAAGACCTGGCCGCCTGGAAGACCAATGTGCAAAACGCATGGTCTGAATTGTCAATCAGGGACGTCGGCGTCGAAATCGGCAACGGCGAAAGTGAAAATGAGCTTGACGCCAAAAACCCGCAGCTAAAGGTCGGCTCAAAACTCAAGGTAAGCGCCTTAGTCAAATTAGGCCGGCTCAAACCCGACGATGTTTCGGTTGAGCTTTATCACGGACCGCTGGATACCCGCGGCAATATAATCAACGGCTCCGTTATAAAAATGGAACACAAGGGCTCCTCGGGAAACGATAATGAGCACTGGTTCAGCGGATTAACGCCCTGCTTTGCTTCAGGCAGAAGAGGCGTCGCCGTGCGGGTCGTTCCGCAGCATCCCGATTTGGATAACCCTCACGAGCTTGGCCTGGTTTTGTGGGAATCGCCGACGGATAATGCCAACCAGTAAAACGGGAAACGCTATTCGTTTTCCCTGTTGCTCAGCAGCTCACAGACCTCCTGAGCGGAGGTTGCGCCAATAAGTTTGGTTCTGAATGACTCGTCTAACATCATTCTGCTGATTTTGGCAAGCGCCTGAATATGGGGACCCGTCTGGTCAACGGGGGAAAGAAGCAGCATAATAATACTCACCGGCTTGCCGTCAACGCTGTTAAAATCAATCGGCGGGCGGGCAATACCTACCGCCATCACCAGCTCCTTAACCGCCTTGCACTTGCCGTGAGGAATCGCTACGCCCGAGCCGATGCCGGTGCTGCGCGTCTGCTCGCGGGCAAGAACCGACTGCAATGCCTCATCCCTGTTCAGCAATAACCTCTCAGTATCGAGCAGGTTGATTAGCTCGATTATCGCAGAGGTCTTGTCTTTGGCCTCGAGAGGCACCCTGACGCGACCCGGTTGTATTATTTGTGCCAAAAGCATTTTTCACACCGCCGTATAGCAAAACCACAGCTTGTATTAAAACGGAAGCGGTAAGTTTACCGGCTTATCGGGTTTAATGCAATAGCCGCCCTTGTTTTTTTCTGACAACCGTCGGGCTTTACATATCGATGGCTGTGGGCTAAAATCATACAGCTATGGAAAAGATAAAAATTTACGATACGACCCTGCGGGACGGGATGCAGACAGAGGGAATCAGCTTTTCACTCGAAGACAAGCTGGCAATCGCCGGCCGGCTCGATAAGCTCGGCGTAGATTACGTCGAGGGCGGCTACCCCGCGTCAAGCCCGAAAGAATCGCAGTTTTTTGCTGAAGTCGCAAATATGGGGCTTGGTAATTGCAAAATCGTCGCGTTCGGCAACACGCGAAGGGCCGACACCGCCTGCCAGCAGGACGCGTCCTTAAACGCGATACTGGATTGCAAGGCGCCTGCCGCAACAATCGTCGGCAAAACCTGGGACCTGCACGTTACCAGCGTTCTGCGATGCTCATTGGATGAAAATATCGTCTTGTGCGCCGATTCGATTGCGTTTTTGAAAAAACACGGTCTTGAAACAATGTTCGACGCGGAGCATTTTTACGACGGCTACAGGGAAAATCCCGAATACGCAATGAAAGTATTAAAAGCAGTCGCCGAAGCCGGCGTTGACGCTATCGTGCTGTGCGATACCAATGGCGGAACGCTGCCCGCTCAAATTTACGATATTACCGCAGCCGTCTGCAAGAAGCTCAAGCCGCTTACAATCGGGATTCATACCCATAACGACTGCGATTGCGCAATCGCCGGCGCCGTTGCGGCTGTCCACGCAGGCGCAAGACAGGTCCAGGGCACAATCAACGGCCTCGGCGAACGCTGCGGCAACGCCAACCTGTGCACGCTCATCCCGAACCTCGCTTTCAAGCTCGGTTTCGAAGTAAGCGCTTTCGCCCACAAGGCGGGCCTGCACGTGGACGCCATTCGCAAGGTCAAACGCTCATACGAGCACATCAATCCTGAGCTGGTCGGCAACGAGCGAAAGTTCCTTATCAGCGAGCTTAGCGGCAAATCCAACATTCTCGCAGAGCTTGAAAAATCGAAAATCACGCAGGACTTCAAACTCGCCCGGAAAATCCTGGCCCGTGTCCAGGAGCTTGAAAACCAGGGTTACCAGTTCGAGGCGGCCAACGCCAGCTTCGATTTGTTAGTCCGCAAGATTATGGGGACATACAAGCCCGCCTTCGAAATGATTAAATACACGACAACGGTCGAAAAATTCAATGCCAGCCACCTCATCACCGAGGCGACCGTCAAGCTCAAAGTCGGCGACAAAGTCGAGCTTGTCGTCGGCGAAGGCGACGGCCCCGTCAACGCCCTCGACGCGGCCCTGCGAAAATCGCTCGATAATTTTTATCCCAATCTCAGGGATATGCACCTTATTGATTACAAGGTCCGCGTCGTCAACGCCAGGGAAGGCACCGCCGCCCGCGTCCGCGTGGTTATCGAGTCCCGCGACAAAACCGACATCTGGGGCACCGTCGGCGTCTCGGAAAACATCATCGAGGCCTCCTGGCTTGCCCTTGTTGACTCCGTCGAATACAAGCTCCACAAAGATGCCGGCCGATAATCCTGATTTTATAAAACTTTTGTCCTTTCAAAAAATAAAGAACCGCCTGTTTTAATCGGCGGTTCTTTATTTTTATCGATATGAAGCTAAACCTGCTTATTCTTCCTGAGGGGTTTCGACAGGGGGCTTTGGCATAAGCTGGTCGGCTCGTAACCGAGCGTGCTTCCGTAATTGCCGTCAACTCTCATAGCGCCGCGGTGGTAAGCCGCGGCGCTTATGGTGATGATTTACAGACCTGGGTAGCACGGCCTCTATTCTTTCGGAACGAGTATGTCGTTCTCTATCAGGGTCAGCAGTTTACCGGGACTATGCGATATCAAAGCGATCCAGGTTCATTACTTTGGTCCAGGCAGCCACAAAATCATGGACAAACTTATCCTGCCCATCGGCACTACCGTAAACTTCAGCCAGTGCCCGAAGCTGGGAGTTTGAGCCGAAGATTAAATCAACACGGGTTGCGGTCCACTTCGGTTTACCCGTTGCGCGGTCACTGCCCTCAAACAGGTCTTTGTCTTGCGAGGTCGCCTTCCAGGTCGTATTCATGTCGAGCAGGTTCATGAAGAAATCGTTGGTAAGCGACTCTGGCTTGCTGGTAAAGACACCGTGCCGAGTTTGACCGAAATTGGTATTTAAAACGCGCATACCACCAACGAGAACTGTCATCTCAGGCGCGGTCAGCGTCAGCAGTTGTGCTTTATCAACCAGTAGCTCCTCGGATGATACGGCGTATTTACTCTTTTGGTAATTGCGAAAGCCATCCGCGACCGGTTCGAGCACAGCGAAGGAGTTCACATCGGTTTGTTCCTGTGATGCGTCCATCCGACTCGGTGTGAAAGGAACCGTTACATTGAAACCTGCGTTCTTCGCTGCTTTCTCAATGCCTGCACAACCCGCCAGCACTATCAGATCAGCGATAGAAACCTTCTTGTCGCCTCCGTTGAACTCTTTCTGGATACCCTCAAGAGTTTTTAGCATTTTTGCCAGTTGATCCGGCTGGTTAACTTCCCAGTTTTTCTGCGGCGCCAGACGTATACGAGCACCGTTCGCACCGCCGCGCTTATCGGAGCCACGGAAGGTTGACGCCGATGCCCAGGCGGTCGAGACCAGCTGGGAGACTGACAGTCCGGAATTCAAAATCTTGCTCTTAAGAGCGGCGACGTCGTTGTCTTTTATCAAATCGTGATCGACCGGAGGAATGGGGTCCTGCCAGATAAGTTCTTCGGCTGGGACCTCGGGGCCAAGATAACGCGCGCGGGGGCCCATATCACGGTGCGTCAGCTTGAACCAGGCGCGGGCGAATGCGTCCGCGAACTGATCCGGGTTCTCCATGAAACGCCGCGATATCTTCTCGTAGGCGGGATCGAACCTCAAAGCAAGGTCGGTGGTCAGCATAGCAGGCGCAATACGCTTTGAGGGATCGTGGGCATCCGGCACCGTGCCCTCGCCCGCGCCATGCTTCGGTCGCCACTGATGCGCGCCGGCCGGACTCTTCGTCATCTCCCATTCGAAGCCGAACAGGTTCCAGAAAAAGTTGCTGCTCCACTTGGTCGGCGTAGTGGTCCAGGTGAGCTCCAGGCCACTGGTGATCGTGTCGCCGCCTTTGCCTGTGCCAAAGCTGCTCTTCCAGCCTATACCTTGCTGCTCGATGGGGGCCGCTTCGGGCTCAGGCCCAACATGGGACGCAGTGCCGGCGCCGTGGGTCTTGCCGAAGGTGTGGCCGCCCGCGATGAGGGCCACCGTCTCCTCGTCGTTCATCGCCATGCGCGCGAAGGTCTCGCGAATATCTTTGGCCGCCGCGACTGGATCGGGATTGCCGTTCGGGCCTTCCGGGTTGACGTAAATCAGCCCCATCTGCACGGCAGCAAGCGGATTTTCGAGGTCACGGTCACCTGAGTAGCGTTTGTCACCCAGCCAGGTCTTCTCGGCGCCCCAATAGACGTCCTGATCCGACTCCCAGACGTCCTCACGCCCACCCCCGAAACCGAACGTCTTGAATCCCATCGTTTCCAGGGCGACATTCCCGGCGAGGATCATCAGGTCGGCCCATGAAATCTTCCGGCCATACTTCTGCTTGATCGGCCAAAGCAGGCGACGCGCCTTGTCCAGGCTGGTGTTGTCCGGCCAACTGTTGAGCGGCGCGAAGCGCTGCTGGCCCCTGCCGCCGCCGCCGCGACCGTCGCCGACGCGGTACGTGCCGGCGCTGTGCCACGCCATGCGAATAAACAGAGGTCCGTAGTGGCCGAAATCCGCCGGCCACCAGTCCTGTGAGTCGGTCATCAGCGCCGCGAGATCTTTCTTCACGGCCTTGAGGTCGAGGCTTTTAAACTCCCTGGCATAGTTGAAGTCCTTGCCCATCGGATTGGACTTGGAGGAATGCTGGTGCAGGATATCGAGCCGCAACTGGTTCGGCCACCAGTCCCGGTTCGAAGTGCCGCTGCCGGCTATATGAGGCATTGGGCGTTTATTATCAGCCATAGTATTATCTCCTTTCTTTACTTAAGTTTCTTTTGACATTTTCTGCAAAACCCCTCTATGGTAACACGCAGTTTAATAATCTTAAATTCCCTGGCAATATCCTTCGGAACGGCAATTTTATCATAGTCATCGGATGTGAAATCTATAATTGTGCCGCATTTCCTGCAGTGAAAATGATGGTGTTTTTCGAGCTTAGGGTCAAAACGTCTTGCTGTGCCGTATCCTTCGACTAAATCGATAAGTCCGATTTCCTGAAAGGCCGAAAGCGTTCTATAGACAGTATCAAGAGAAAGACCGTGTACTGCGTTTTTAAGCTTTTCGTATATTTGTTCCGGTGAAGGATGGTTCAGTGACCCGAGCAGCGATTGGTAAATCATGACTTTTTGATGTGTTACCCGCATTCCGTGCTCTTTGCATTTGCTGCGGAAAAACGTTAATTTATCTTGCTCGCTCTTAATTGTCATGCTATTCTTAATAAGGAATTGCTTGGTAATTGTCAAGAAAAATTTGGATATTTACGCAAAAAATCAGCCGGCAGTGAGTCAATAATCGAACTTAACTGCGGTTTTTAACAGTTTTATGCAGGGGCTAAGGAATATTGGGCGTAGGGGTAAAGGGGATAATCTTTCAAGAGGGCGTTAATATCGGTCACTGTTACGGCTTTTATCGCGGCATCCGAAAAAAAAATCTCGAAAAACCCCTAACTTTGAGTTCAAATTCCGTCGGGACGAGGCAAAATTCACGAGCAGATGCTTTGGACGACGGAGACGGGGTCTGAGAAATCGTTCTGCAGGTAACGTTTTTTCAGAGCGGCGGCGACGAGGCCGACGAACATCGGGTGGGGACGAAG
>JBELAA010000193.1:0-6757 GCA_049509315.1 Sedimentisphaerales bacterium
GGGCAGATAGTCATCCATTCTTTGTATCGACTGATTGACAAAATCGAGGTCGTCGAGAAAGCAAAGGAACGTTTCGTGCTCATCAATCAGTGTTTTGATAACGTGTCCGGCGGGCAGGGCCGCCCTGATTGAAGCGGTCTGGTCGTCTATGAGTGTCATATAGAGGGAGCATAATCGCTGCACCTCCTGAACCCGGGTTTCTTTTTTCAGCAAAACCTGCATCGTCAGGATTAAATCGCCCGGCGGGACTGTTTCAAGAAACGGTTTTGCGTCGGCTTTTACCCTGAAGGGGTCTTCGCCGCCGTGCAGCCGGTCAAGTATTCGAGTCAATTCTGCAATCCTGTCCATAGTTACCTCTCTTTCCTAAGGTCTGATTCTGAGGCAAACAAAATTTTCAATCACCTGACATATCTACATAGATATACGAATAAGAAGTTATCGAGGGTTAAACAAACAGGTGTGAGGCGGGGGCTTTTTATTGCACCGGCTAAGCGAAAATGATTTATAATCGGCGGATATGGAACGGTCAGGTTACAGAATAATTGACGCTAATTTCAACCGGGCGCGCGAGGCGCTGCGGGTGATTGAGGATTATTGCCGATTTGTGCTGAACTGCGCGGAGCTAAGCGGGCGAGCCAAAGAGCTGCGGCATCGGCTGTGCGCGGTTATCGCGGGTATTGATGAGGGGCGGCTAATGGCGGGAAGAGATACGCCGGGGGATATCGGGATAGGGCAAAAGGCGGACAGCGCAATCGGGCGGAAAAATCTCAAGGACACGCT
The DNA here is from genome assembly GCA_049509315.1 of Sedimentisphaerales bacterium. Taxonomy (GTDB): domain Bacteria; phylum Planctomycetota; class Phycisphaerae; order Sedimentisphaerales; family Anaerobacaceae; genus Fen-1362. The sequence continues at coordinate 781 of JBELAA010000193.1, forward strand.
GACTGCGGCGTGCAAACGGCTGCCGGAGGCGCTGCGGGTGATGGCGGAGACGATTCGCTATGAGAATCCCGCAACAGCCGAACGAATTGAGGAGATTCGATATGCCGGCTATACGCTCGAAAAAGACGCGGCGTTGTTTGCCAATGCCCAGGCCAGATTTGCGAATGTCCGCCTGTATGTGCTGATTAACTCAAATCTGCCGGCAGAGGTTTTCGCTTTAGCGGAAAAGTGTATAAGGGGCGGGGCGGACTGCCTGCAATTGCGGGCCAAAAGCATCGACGACGACAGGTATTACGCGCTGGCGTGCGAGTTCGTGAAAATATGCAGGGATGCAAAGATTATAAGCATAATTAATGACCGGGTCGATATCGCGGCGGTAAGCGGAGCGGACGGAGTGCATTTAGGGCAAAATGATTTGCCGATTGAGGAGGCGAGAAAATTGCAGTTGACGCCTTTGATTTTCGGTAAGAGCACACATTCGGTTGAGCAGTTGACGGCTGCTTTGTTGGAGTTGCCGACGTATGTGTCGTTAGGGCCAGTATTTGCGACGCCTACAAAGCCGGATGCCAAACCGGTGACGCCGGCTTATGTCAAAGAGGCAATGCCGATTTTGTCGCAGACAGGCGTTGGCCACGTTGCTATAGGCGGGATTACGATTGATAACGTCGAGGCCGTTTTGCGGGCAGGCGCAAAAACAATCGCTGTCAGCTCCGCGGTGACAAACTCACCCGACCCACAGGCCGAATGCAGAAAATTGAAAGAGAAAATTAACGCATTTTTTGAGCAGACATAATCGCCTAACTACTGTTAAACCCTTGAGTTATTGAACTGACATATATAGTTTCGGCGGGGCAAGCCCCGCCCTACAAGAATTGGAGTTATCCACTTTGGATTTGACGCCTTGTTAAGACAGTATAAGCTGAGCGTTAGGGGCGAATTTACCCAGATTGAAAATCCGGATGCGTCTTGCCGATTTTGCCTTTTTTTTGTTCACCGTAAATCCTTTGTTTGTCAATAGTTATGATTGCGAGGAGATAGTCCGGATTTGTAGTTTGGTTATATGGCAATTACAAGGTTAAAAGGTTATACTCCCTGTGATTTCAAGGGGTATTTTCTTTCAACAGGTTATCCACAAGCCCCGGCAGGCCGGAATTTGAGGATTTTCCGTCGCTTGCTTTCAGGAAAACAGAGGCATTCTGATTGCGAATTGGAAATTGAACTATAAGTTTATAGGCGGCCCAGACATAAACCAATCGTATAATGCGAAAGTATAAAGAATGGCTATGAAAAACTGCGGCTTTCGGGGGCTGATTTGAGTTGTTTGAGTATTTTGTCTTTGAAATTTTTGTGTTTTTAGAGTATATGCTATTGGCTAAAAACCTGGATTCCTGCTTTCCGAAACGGGCTCTGCGCTTCGCTTCGTGTCGCAGGAATGACAAATAGGGGCGATAAATGATGCAGGCAGGAAAATTTAGAGAACAACTCGGACGTAAAGCGAGCTTCATAGTGGTAATGGAGTTGGCGGGGGGTCCCAATTTTGATTTGTCGCCGATAACCAAATTTCTTACGGCTTACAAAAAAGCAGGGGCGGGGGCCATACCGGCGGGTTTCGATTTTACGGCGGTTACGCTGCCTCAAAGCCCCGGTGGGACGGCCAATTACGAGCCGGCGTTTGTGCTTAGTAAACTGACGGCTGAAGGCCTGTTAGACGGCCTTGACTGCATACCGCACGTATCCTGCAAGGACAATAACCTCAACGCGATTGTGGGGATGCTGGCAGGTTTCAGGCAATCCGGTATCGAGAGCATTTTATCGCTGACGGGCGATAAGCCGGTATCAACACAGGGTGTGTTCGATATTGACTCAATCGGGTTACTGCGGCTGATGCAGGATATGAATAACGAGGCGTATATAAAGGCACGGCCTGGGGAGCTTGACAAGGTGCACCAGTTTTTCGCGGGGGCGGCGGTATCGCCTTTCAAATACACCGAGGCCTCGCAGATGCAGCAGTATTACAAGATGGAGAAGAAAATCGAGTGCGGGGCGAAATTCCTGATTACGCAGCTCGGCTGGGACTGGAGAAAATCGCTTGAGCTTTTCAGATACCTTAAAGACAATAAAATCGATATTCCCGTAATAGGCAACGTCTATGTGCTGAGCACGACGACGGCGGCGCCCCGGCTGATGCATGATAATAAGCTGACGGGCTGCTTTGTAAGCGACGAGTTTTTGGCCAATCTAAACTCGGAAAATTATTCGCAGCATATCGAGCGGGCGGCACAGCAGGTTGCGATGTATAAAACGATGGGGGCGGCGGGAGTCGATATCGGGGGGATTCACGATTTCGAGACATTTACCACTATTTTGAAAAGGGTTAATGAGATAAGCGATAACTGGGAGCAGTTCAAGAACAACCTGTCCTGGCCGGCGAAGAATGGTTTTTATCTTTATAACGGCGAGGAAATTCAAGCCACTCCATCGAAACCCCACAAGACATTCGCTCACAAATTTTTTAATTTTTTCCACAGGGCGATTCTCGATTCCAAATACCGCGGGTTTCACGTGTTCAGGCAGGTGATGGCGGTGTTGGGGACCAAAGAGGGAAAAGGGCCGATTTATAAATTATTCAACGCGACGGAAGGGGCGTTCAAGTATCTGGTTTTCGACTGCGACGGTTGCGGCGACTGCTACCTGCCTGAGAATTTCGGGCTTTGCACGATAGGCGGGTGCGAAAAGGGACTTGATAATCCGCCGTGCGGCGACGCGACGCCCGATGGCAAATGCGGGAATAATCTCGAACGGGTCTGTATCGGGGAATTGATATATCAGCGAGCGGCAGCGGAAAAGGGCGGGCTTGCGAAGCTGCGGGAAATTATAAATAAGCCCAGAAAGCGGGCACTCGAAGGCACGTCGTCGATTTTGAATTATCTTTTTGGCAAGGACCATACGATGAAAAACGCCATTATTTCGATAGGCGAGTCAATTCACGCGTCAATTCCTAAAACGGGCCAGATTATGAAAGAATTAGCGGGTCTGGGGAAAGACGCGTATGCAAAAGAGAGCGGGCCGTTAAATTATATAAAGGCATTGGTAGAGTCACAGGCAAACGAAGGCGCGGATTTCATCGCGGTCAATCTCGACGCATTCGGCGAGGACAACCCGCAGACGTCCGTCGATATGATGCGAGAATATGCGAAAATGGTTCGCAAGTGGGGTAAGGGCGTTCCGATTTGCTTTGACAGCAGTAATAACGACGTGCTGATTGCGGGATTGCAGGAATGGTTCAATACTGGTGAATTGGTAAGACAGCCCTTAATCAACTCGATAAAGGTTTACACAATGGACAAGATGCTGCCCCTGAAGAAGGATTACGATTATGCCTTTGTGGGGTTGCTTATGACCGAGGCAAGGGCGATGGGGCCGGGCGGGGCGCATTCGGTCGATGACTATACGACAAGGCGGTAAACCAGTATGGTTTCAAGCCGGGGGAAATTTTCTTCGATACGACGGTCTTCCCGCTTGCGATTGATATGCCGATGGAGCCGGGGGTGCCGGGATATACGTATCGGACGTTCCAGACCATAAAAAGGATAAGGCAGGATGCAACGCTGAAGGGGACGCATTGCTCGCTGGGGATAAGTAATTCAGTGCGTGATTTGCCGGGCAGACGCATCGGGGTTTGCAGGGCATACGTGGCAAAGGCGATGGAATACGGCCTCGACGCGGGGATAATCAATGTTGCGCATCATTATGGCCAAGTCGCCCCTGACCCGGATTTGGTGGAACTTGTCGATGCTTTTGCCAAAATGAACGGCTCATCGGAGGCAACCAATCACGCGATGATGCTGATGGCGAAATTCTGCCAGGAAAACCGCAAGCCCGCGACATAAGCCACTTTTACCGCAGAGCTATTTTATTGATACGTTTCCGAAACTGGTCTTGAGGTCGAGCCAGGCATTACCCGAACCGACTTTGCCGATTATTTTATTTTTGTTGATTTCGCCTTTGATGAGGATGGGGACGTCGGTTGTGATTTTTCCGAAGCCGGTTTTGGCGGCGATTTCGCCGGCAAATGCCGAGGGGAGAACGACGACAATATCGCCGAAGGATGTTTCGAGTCGAGCCGCGAGATTGTTGGGACAGGTGTCAGTGAAGGCGACTTTTATATTGCCGAAGCTCGACTTGGCGGCCAGATAAGACGACGTTATGCCGTTACAGTCGATATCGCCGTAAGAGGTATCGAGCTGCATCCTGCCTGTAACGCCTTCCGTTTTTATATCGCCCATCGAGGTAACGGCGGTTACATTTCCTTTGATATTCAGCAGCGAGATTTTACCAAAAGAGGTCTCACAATCGACATTTGTCCCCGGCGGTATGATGATTTCGTAGGCAATCGCGATAATATCGGCAAAGCCGGCCTTCGGCTTTTCGACCATAACCTGGACGGAGTTGCCTTCAAGCTCAAGTTTTACCCGCGTTTGTTCGGCTAATCGCCCGGCATCGTCGGCTTTGAACGACTGAGCGGTAATTGTTGCCGTAACGTTACAATCATTGGTGTCCGCGACGGTGAAAGTTATGTCCCCTGAATCCGTTTTAACGGAGATTGCCTCGATACCGGATACCGGCGCCGATACCCGCTCAATTTTTTGATATTGCTTCTGGCCCCAAAAGCCGAGGCATATCGAGCAATTAAATGAAACGAATGTAATAAACAAAACCCCGATACCCCGGGCGAGCGAATTCCGGCGAGAGCCGTCTGTCATTGTCGTCTCCTTAAATTGTCCGTTGTTTGAGGCGGTATTATCGCTTATTGTGAATCGTTACGCAAGCATAGGGCAGGGCAATACAAATTTCGGGAAACTTGCAAAAAAGCCGGGACGCCGGTATCATCTGGAGAAATGTCCTCAAAAGCCCGAAAAAATGACGCCGCGGAGAAAGCGGTTGCGGTAAACAAAAAGGCCTACCATAACTTCGAAATAGAAGACCGGTTCGAAGCCGGTATGGAGCTGCTGGGAAGCGAGGTAAAATCGCTTCGGACGGGGCAGGCGGACCTTTCCGGCTCATACGCCAGGATTGTAAACGGCGAATGCTGGTTAGTCGGGACAAAAATCGCCCAGTATCAACAAGCCGGGCTTAGCGGTCATAACCCGACCCGCAAGCGCAAGCTGCTGCTGCACAAACAAGAGATTCGTAAAATCTATACCAAATTAGAGCAACGCGGTTATACTTTGGTGCCGCTGAAGATATATTTCAATCAAAAGGGTCTGGCCAAGGCGGAAATCGGTCTTGCAAGAGGCAAGCGACAATACGATAAACGCCAGGCGATAGCCGAACGAGAGCAGAAAAGAGATTTAGATAAGCGTATGAAAAGGTATAGGGGCTAAACAATGAGATTCACCGCCGAGCACGCGCCAGAAAGCCCCCAACTTTATGTTGGGGGTTAAACCCCCAGGATAAACCTGGGGGCTTACCGGTCTCTGCGGTGAAATGTAAAGTGAGGTAAAAAAATGGCAGAAGAAAAGAAGGACGAAAAGAAGATAATAGTTGACGAGGACTGGAAGCAGCAGGCCGAAAAGGAAAAAGAAAAGCTGGTTGCCGAAGAAAAGGCAGAGAAGCAAAAAGCCGGCGAGCATCGCCGGGGGCCGCTGCCTAAGGGTGATTTCACCGGGCTTGTAAGTATGCTGTTCACGCAGACGCTGTTCTCACTGGGTTTCATACAGGCCAAGGGCGAGGAGAAGCGGGCGCCTGAACTGGGATTGGCAAAATACAATATCGATTTGCTGGAAATGCTGGAAGAAAAGACAAAAGGCAACCTAAGCGACGACGAGCAGGCGACGCTTACCAATACGCTAAATGAGCTGCGTATGGCATACGTCAAGGTCGCTGATGCGGTTGCCAAACAATAGCAGGGATAAGGAAGGTTAGCATCAGTGAATATACTCGACCAGATTATTGCGGACAAGAAAATCGAGGTTGA
>JBELAA010000194.1:0-5961 GCA_049509315.1 Sedimentisphaerales bacterium
ACCCGCCCGCAAATCGTGGCGCCGGTCTTATCGCAGTATTGCCGAAAGCCGGCGCTATCCAGTTTCGAAATGTAATCGTATGCCCCACTATCGAGCTTTTTAAGCTCGTCAGGGATATTCTTCGTAAAGGGAATATAATCATAGTTCGGGCCGTAATGCGTAAAATCGGAACTTGCGACAACCAGCGTATTTGCGTCAACCATCGACTTCAAAATCGCCGCCGCCTTTTGAATCGTCGCAGGCGAGCACTGCCCCGCCACAATCGGCACAAGCTTGAAATCGCCGAAACGGTATTGCAGCAAAGGCAGTTGTATCAAAACACTGTGCTCGCTTTGGTATGCCTGCGGAATGTCCTGAAAAATCGGGTTCTGCAAAAGTTTGTTTATAAAGGCATAGCGACCTGATGCGTTGGCCCTATTACGATAATCCTCGAGTATTTTGCTTTTGCCGACTTGATTCCCATCGCCGCCGTCTGGCCCGAATAAGCATAGCCGGCGTGAGGATTGATAAGGGCAATCACATCGTTGACTTCCTTTACGTCCGCCTTTTGGAAAAACCCCTCGATTTGCCTGCGCAGCTCATTAGGGTCATTCGGATACCACCCCATCTGCCCTAACGGTGAATCCAAAACGGTCTTGGCGTATGAACCGCCGGCAAACAATAATGTTCCACAAAAAATAAATGCTAACGCCCTGCCGCAGGGCTTTGCCCTGAGAAACTTGCGCGGCACAATGGCTTTGGCGACACTCAGCCCGAACGCCAAAACAGCCGACCCGGCAAACAACGCCTTTTCCAGAAACTCCCGACGATTCATTTCCACACCCCGTAAATTTTCTTTCCGCAGACGGGACAGCACCCGTCTTTCAGGTCATTTGTCACAACAACATATCCCTGCCTCTCGATTAACATCTTATGGCAGCCCGGGCAATACGTATTTTCGCCTTCCGGGCTGCGTATATTGCCTATGTAAACATAACTCAATCCCTCTTCCATTGCAATCCGCCGGGCAACGTCGAGCGTATCTAACGGCGTAGGCGGCAAATGCTGCATCTTGTATTGCGGGAAAAACCGTGAAAAATGCAGGGGTATATCACTTCCCAGGTTCGTCCTGACCCACCTAGCCAATTTCCGAATGTCCTCCTGACTGTCGTTTAAGGTCGGTATAATGAGATTTATGACCTCGACGTGCACCCCTTTGGCGACGGCCTCCACAAGGCATCGCTGAACCGGCCCAACCGTGCCCGAGCAAAACTTCCTGTAAAAATCGTCGCTCATCCCCTTGAGGTCAACCCTCGCCGCGTCGGTAACATCCAGCAGGTGTCGCCACGGCTCAGGATTGCAATAGCCGGCCGTTACCAGCACGTTACGCACACCCGCCTGCCTCGCCAGCCGGGATGTATCATAAGCATACTCGTAATAGGCAATCGGGTCGGTATATGTATATGCGATAGAGGGCGCCTTATACTGCTCCGCCAGCGCAACTATTTTTTCAGGCGATACAGCCGATGCCGTCGATTCCTCGGGATTAAGTTGCGAAATTTCCCAGTTCTGACAATTCAGACAATGCAGATTGCACCCGATTGTCGCAAGCGAAAGTATCTGCGTGCCAGGCATAAAATGAAACAGCGGCTTTTTCTCGACCGGGTCTATATTTACCGAACAGGGATACCCGTAAACGACACTCCGCAACACCCCGTCGATATTGATTCTCACCCGGCAGTCGCCGCTCTGCCCCGGCCCTATCACGCACCCCTTCGGGCACAATTCGCATTGAACTTTCCGTTCCATAATCCGCCTTTTAACGTAATACGTAATAATTATACCAGCAGATTGACTTTTTTCGACACCGAATCATAAAAGTATAAATACTATGGATTACTGAGCGGTTAATTGATAAAAAGGCAGTATAAAATGAACACAGATAATGGAAGCCGAACAATTCGCCCATATCGACCCGGCGGGTTTTTACATTTATAATTTCCCCGGCTCTATGGAAATTTCCTCGCTGTTTCGACCGCATACCAAAATGAAAGACGGCCTCGTCCAGAAATACGACCTGCCTGCCAATACTTTTTATGGCAGCGCTAAACACAACCTCGCCCTGCTCCTCGGCAAAGAGCCGAACTTCGCCTGGGAGCAATACGCCGACTGCATCTTCGAATTAAGCGTCAAATTCGATATCCGGCAAATTTTCTTCGTCGGCTCCGTCGCCGGCCTTACCCCTCACACCCGTGAGCCGCGAATGACCTTTTCAGTGTCCGATGAAAAATTAAAAACGCTTTTGCCGCAGCAAGGCGTTCGCTTCTCGAACTACGAAGGCCCCGCCGCCCTGACCTCGTATTTACTCTCCCGTGCCCCCCAGCACGGCGTCGATATGCTCAATATGGTCGCCGAAATCCCAGCTTACGTGCAGGGCTATAACCCCAGATGTATCGAGGCCGCCGTGAGGACATTGTCCCGTATTCTCGATTTGCGTATCAACCTCGACGACCTGCGCGATATGGGCGACGACTTCGAAAAACGCCTCACCGAGCTGATTAGCAACCAGCCCGACCTCGCCAAAAAAATCACCGAGCTGGAAGAGGACTACGACAACCAGGTCTTCGATACCGAAATGGGCGACCTCAAGGAATGGCTCCAGCAAAAAGGCATCCGCCTCGACTAAACACGGACTCACGCTGACCGGGGCACGAACTGACACCGACCGACACGTAGCGAAGCGAAGAGCCCGCTTCGGAAACGTTTCAGTCCGTGTGAGTCGGTGTTCCAGTCCGTGTCAGTCAGTGTTAATGCAAATCACTTCTTTCTTTTCGCACCCAGCCAAACCTTTAATTTACCCAATGGCATCGTATTTACCACGTCCGCCTTCGTCGTCCAGCCGCGACCCGCCGTCGCCACTCCGAAGGGCATATAATCAAGCTGGTGCACTTTATGACTGTCCGTATTGATGACCAATTTCACCCCTGCCTCAATCGCCATTTTAACGTGCACGTCCTTCAAATCTAAGCGATACGGGTTTGCGCTGACCTCCAGCGCCGTCTGTGTCTCGGCTGCGTGTTCGATTACCGCCTGCATATCGATATCCATCGGCTCACGCTCCCCAATCAGCCGCCCCGTCGGGTGGCCTATGCAGTGAAGGTAAGGGTTATCTATCGCTTTAAGAACTCGGGTCGTAATAGTGTTTCTGTCGCCGGCCATCCGCGAATGAATCGACCCAACCACAAAATCCAGCTCCGCTAACAATTTATCGTCATAATCGAGCGAACCATCCGCAAGAATATCAACCTCCGAACCGGCCAGAATGGTAAGGTCTTTTTGCCGGTCGTTAAATTTGCGAATCTTCTCGATTTGCCTGGCCAGCCGTGCAGGCGATAATCCGTTGGCAATCGCGATTAAAGGTGAATGGTCCGTGATACAGATATATTTATAACCCCTGCTTTTGGCCGCATCGACCATTTCCTCAAGCTCACAGGAGCCGTCCGAAGCGGTTGTGTGAATGTGCAAATCGCCTTTGATGTCCTCCAATCGCACTAACTTCGGCAGCTTGTGTTTCGCCGCTGCCTCGATTTCCCCCCTGTCCTCCCTCAAAATCGGCTCAACATAATCCAGCCCTAATTTTTTATATATCTCCTGCTCCGTCTTGCCCGCAACCATTTTATCCCCGCGGAACAACCCATACTCATTCAATTTCAGTTTCGCCTTAACCGCCATTTCCCGTAGTGCCACGTTATGCTGTTTCGACCCCGTAAAATAATTCAGCGCAGCCCCGAAACTTTTCTCCGCCACAACCCGCACATCCACCTGCACCGCCGTCGTGCTCGTCTTTATTATCGCCGCTCCCTTCGTGTCCCCCGCCGCCAGCACCTGCTGAACAAACCCCGCCCCTACAAATGCGTCAATTACTTTTTTACCATTTTTGCTTGTAACCAGAATATCGACGTCCCCTATCGTCTCAGCACACCGCCTCAGCGACCCCGCAAACTCAATCTTCCCGACGCCAGGTAAATCCTTCAAAAACCCAATCGCCGTATTGGCCGCCTCGAACGCCTGGTCTAAGCGAATCCTCCCCGTCGAGGTCTCCAAAAAATTTATCCCCTTCGCTATCAGCGCCGCCTTCTTCTCCCCGAACCCCGGCAGTTCGGCCAATGAGCCATCCTCAATCACCTTCTTCAATTCAGCTATTGATTTTACCTTGAGATTCTCATAAACCGCCTTAACCCCCTTCGGCCCCATTCCCGGTATCTTCAATAGCTCCAATAGCGTCTGCGGTATCTTCTTGAGCAGCTCCTGATGCGCCGTCATTTTGCCCGTCTTGACAAATTCCTCTATTTTTCCTAACGATGATTTCCCAATCCCCGGCGTCTCCTCTAATTTCCCCGCCGCTAACATCTCCTCCACGTCCCTCGGCATATCCCCAATCACCCTCGCCACTCTGCGATAACTATTGATGCGAAACACGTCCTCGCCGATGATTTCCATCACGTCCGCCATTTCGCCAAATAACTCGCTTATCTCTGCATTCTTCATAACACAAATTATATCCCTCCTCTGCCAAATTGGAAACTGTCATTGTCGTAGCGTAGCGTCGCCTTGCATAGTGAAGTCTCGTCTTAAGCGAGGCGAAGCGCAGACCCCGCCGCCTTTTGATGTTTTGCGTAGTCGAAGCTTTGCGCAACGCAACGGAGTCCCGCTTTTCAGGGCGGGGCGAAGACGCAGCAAAACTCTGGCGGGGAATGTTCATCCATCCTCCGTCATCTGTCCTCCGTCTTCCGTCATCCGTTTTCCGGAAAATTCACCTTCGCCTCTTCCCCGTAAAATTTCCTCGCCGCCGCGTCGTATGCCCTCGCCGCATCTTCTTCGTTTGCGAATCTGCCTAAACGTATTTTCTTTCCTGTGCGACGTATGGATGCCTCCCATTTGACGTCTTTTTTATTTCGGCTTACCCCTATATATTTCGAGCTTGTCCCAGCTATTTTTCGCCTGTTCTGCTGGTTCTGCGAGCGTGTAACTACCCGCAAATTCTCCCTGTGATTGTCCTCTCCGTCGTTGTTCCTGTGGTCAACCACCATTCCCTCAGGTGGATTCATCATCATTCTGTGCATACTTACCAACGTCGTTTGATAAGGCCCTGTTTTGATGCTCGTAAAAGCGTAAAAATTCTTCCCGTTGCCTTTTGTGAACCATTTAATGTCCTTGTATTTGTAATAATCCGCCGGGTCAACCTTCGCCCACTCCCCTTCCGTTAGTGCAATCCTGCGAAATGCGTAACCATATTTCCTCTTTCGATACCAAACCGCCGGCCACGCACACACCCTGTCTAACCATTCCGGTATCCAAATACTCAAATTAACCTTCATAATTCCCTCGCTCTCCCCGGAAACCTTCTTTGTCTTTTAAAATAGAAAATTGAAAATAGAAAATAATAAATTGTGGGGCTCCTTCCCCGAAGAGACCCACAAGGTCCCTCTATACTATGGCGCGAACTTGCGCGATATTGACCAAAAAAACAGTTTTCGGGGGTCGCCGAAATGCACTTAACTCCTTATGCCATAAGGAATAAAAAAAATTTTCAGAATTTTGGAAAATCCAAAAAAGCGCTTGCGCGCTTTCCTCCAACAACTGTATTAAACAACTGTATTAGTCCAGAATTAAACCCTTATCTTGTAAGGAGTTACAGCAAAAATAGACGCCTGAAAAATAGGCCTCGTAAATGTCCCCGTAATTTCGTTTTTTAGACCACGCCAAACGGCAAAATCCGCATTATTTAAGCAAAAACGCGGTTTTTAAGAAAAACGAGAAAAAAACGGAACCGACCTGCGCTGGATTGCCGGGTTCTTTCTTTATGTTTAGATAATATGAAGGTCATCCCTTCAACGGTTATGATTTGTGCGAATTGTAACAAACAAATCTAACCTAATTGAAAGGAATGACCTATGACAACAGTATCAAACAAACAGAAAT
>JBELAA010000195.1:0-4329 GCA_049509315.1 Sedimentisphaerales bacterium
GTTGTTGCTATGGCAATCGGCCTGTCTCCACCGTTAGTCAATATCGTTACGGTCAGCCATATATCCAGAATTCTGCCGTCTTTAGTGATGCGCTGCGTTTCAAACGATTGGATGCCTTCTCCTTTTCTTAGCTTTTTGGCCAGGGCCACCATTTCGGCTCGCGTTTCCTTCGGAACAATCTGACGCATATTCATTTTAAATGCTTCGGCCTTGCTGTATCCGTATGTGCGTTCCGCCGCCCTGTTCCAGACCCTGATATTTCCCTTGAAATCCTGCACTGTGATGGCGTCGTTGGAGTCATGCACGACCGCGGCCAACAACGTATGTAACTCTAACACGATTTAGACGGATTGTCAAGCTCAATTCGCTTGGAACGCTTGTTTTTCTCGAAAATCCCCTATCCGCAATCCGCAATCCGTAATCCGCATTCCAAAATCGGCAATTGGCAATCCTTTTATCATTCCCTCTGCCCCGTTAATTCCATTACGTAAAAAGGCACAGACCCTTTTATCTGTCCATCGATGGCCAAATCAATCCTGTATTTGCCGTATTTTTCAAATTGCAGTCCCTGTATGTTCAGGACGAAATTACTGACTACAGAATCAACGTCTCCTGTAAACCGGACATTCATAATACCATCTAATTTGGGACCCAATGGCCTGGCATCTTCGTCAATCATTTGGACCCTTATTTTATGGTCTCCTTCTTCAACCCTTTCAAACCTTATTCTTCCCACAATGGCACAAGCCGGATGTTTGACAGGCACTTTCGCAGCGCCGATATGGTCGAAAGCACCTAAAACGTTCAATTTCCCCATCTGGTCCGTCGCAGCATCACATAATAAAAACGCCTCAATATTCATTTCTCTACCCTTTAGCCATTCTTTGCCTGCCTGTTTTCAATACCGAACCTTTCAACTGGTAAAAACTTTTTTTCTTCTGTCTTCTGCCCTCCGCCTGCCTTTCATTTTTGAAAAATCGTATTCTTTTCTCATGGTAATATTCAGTTCTACACAAAATGTCCTATATTATGATTTTAGATTTTCTTATATTAAACCTTCTGATGGATATGCCCGATATATTGCTTTCATCGAATACTATATTTACTTTTTTTAATCGGGAGTTTGTGTCACTTAACCAAGAAATAATATCATTAGACTTATCTTTGCTATTTTCGATTACAATTGTTCCGCTATTTTTTTTCCAATTCGGACTGTTATCGCAATTGTTTACAAAATCTACCATTGCTCCCGCAGCGAGATCAGCTACAGCAATCAAATCTTCTTCAGCTCTGTCACCAGGGTCCATTTCTGAAGTGCCTACGCCTAATTTGCTTGGATTGTGTTGTATATATATATTCCCCAGACCCGAAAGAATTGTGCTTACATCTTGATGTTTAATAGGGTTTGCAAATATTTCATCTTGGTCTGAAATCCAATATATTTCCTGATTGTCTTTGCCTAAAGCCCCTATCAGAATTGATGCGAAATGAGCCGTTTCAAACATTTTTGTAAATTGGTTTTCAGACCATTTCCACTTTAGCCCCAATTTTTCTTTCCATTTATCCAATACACCTTGATATGTAACTAATCCTTTTAATTTTTTATTTAACAGAAAATTAATAAGTAATCCGTCTATACAATTTGCTGCATCAAGAAATGGAATGAGTGAGTTTCGCTTATGGGAGTCGTTCAGTTTTTTAAATGACATTCGTCGGTTATTGGGAAGTAAATATTTACGAATATACCTTCTTTTTGCTTCCCACTCATTGGAGTTAAACAAATCAATAACAATAAAACTGATTGCAGTGTACTTACTGGTTTTTTCATAACCACTTGAATCTGAAAAAAGGAGAATTAAAGGTCCGTTAAACTCTGGCAATTTAATTTCTTGCATGATTTTATCTAGAGATTTAACCCAAGTAAAAGCATTTATATTAGAATCTCTCCAATGCTTATTCATATCTTTAATAATAACCGGGGCCACTCACTATTTTCCATCGTGCCATAATTTTTTGTTTACCCCGTTAGGCCTCGACATCTGTAATCGGGGCTTAGATAATCCGTTTCTATCTAATGGGGCTTCCCAATTTACCTTGATTTTAACCACAAAATCCCCAAGACACCAAGATTTTTGTTAAAAATAAATCTCTTTGACCGCACCCCTAAATCGACAATCGCCAATCATCAATCGCAAATCGAAAATTGTTTAATCCGCTCGCCCCGGCATAATCGAAGACGACGCCGGGTGTTTTTTGCTCAGCTTTTAATTGCCGTCGGCGGCAGTTATCCGGAAATTCCGGATAACTGAATCGGCGACCAATTCGCCTTCATCAAGGATGTTTTTAATATGCTCATTGACAGTTCTTACGTCTTTTTGAAAAAGCTCCGACATTTGCTTCTGCGTCAGCCAGACCGTCTCATTTTCTATCTTGACCTGTAACCTCGCCTGCCCGTCCTCGGTTGTATATATCACAATATTTGGCTGCTGATTATTTTCTTTCATTTATTTACCACCACCAAGTTACCAGGATGTGATGAAACCTTATTGTATTTTCCTTTTAATTTTTCATTTTTTCCTTAGTTGTTACTTTTTCACGCCATAAAACCTTTCCCGCCGGCGATTGTTTTACTTCGATATTGGATGTTGGTCATTCGATATTTTCCAGCCAGTCCTCCGCCCAATTTCCCCAGTGTGTTCCGCCATATATTTCCCTAATCTTCCATAGCTATATTCTTACCTCATCATTGTCTGTTCAATGGGTTTGCCTGTCAACCCCCTTTACCTTCCCCCTTCGATTGGTTATAATAATTCCCGACATATTGTATTGTCCGTTTAATTCGGCTGGTCGGCGTTCGGAGCGCGTTGTTCGCCCGGCCGATGAGAAAAATATAAATAAAAAAGGGCTTTGTGTTCTTCGTGCTCTTCGTGTCCTTCGTGGTGAGAAAAGGAGTGCAATGCCGATAGCAACATTTTATTTTCAACTTCATCAGCCGTTTCGCCTTCATCCGGCCAGGGACAAATTCTTATGGGACGACCTCAACAAGGAAGTTTTTGAAAAGGTCTCGCAAAAATGCTACCTCCCTGCCACAAAAATGTTCACCCATCTTATCACCGAAAACCCCGGCTTCAAAATCACCCTCAGTATGTCCGGCACGTTCCTCGAACAGGCGCAAATGTATCAGCCCGAGGTCCTCGATTGCCTCAGGGAGCTGCTCAAGGCCGGCAAACGCAAAAACCAGGTCGAGTTCTTAGACGAGACATATTACCACTCGCTTGTCAGTTTGTTCGCCGACCCGCAGAGGCACGAGTTTCGTAACCAGGTCGCCCTGCACGCGACAAAAATGAAAGAGGTGTTCGGTATATCGCCAACGTCGTTCCGCAATACCGAGCTTATGTTCAATAACGAAATCGCCGACATCGTGGCCGATATGGGCTACAAGGCGATGCTCTGCGAGAAAAGGGGCGATATGTTCGGCCTCAAAAACGGCTACTTCGTCTCGCCCAATGCCGTATTCAAAACAAAATCAGGCAAGCTCATTGTCATCCCGCGAAACAGGGAATTGTCGGACGACGTCGCGTTTCGGTTCCCCCACACCCCGATTTCCGCCGAGCAATACGCCTCCAGCATCTCGCTTATCGACGGCGAAGCCGTGCTGCTGGGCTACGATTACGAGCACTTAGGCGAGCATATCTGGAAAGACAAAGGCATTTTTGAATTCTGGAAACAACTGCCCGCGGAACTTGCAAAATACGAAAACATCCGAATGGCAAACCCCACCGAGGTCGCCCAACTGTTCAAAAAAGCCGACTGCCCCGTCGTCGATATTCACGGCCTGTCAACCTCGTCCTGGGCCGACGCCACTCGCGACACATTCGGCTGGTTAGGCAACAAGACCCAGCAGGAGCTTTTCGCACGAATCCAGAACCTCGAACCCAAGGCCCTCAAGGCCGACAACGGCCTTTTGACCAAATGGCGATTGCTCACGACCTCGGACCACCTTTACTTCCTGCACGAATCTTCCGGCTCGGACCACGCCGTCCACTCGTATTTCAGCCCCTATGGCTCAATCGGCCAGACCGTCCTGACCGCTACCGACAAATTATGGTTCCTCGAAAGGGCGCTCGAAAGCTACTTTCACATCCTCAGAAAAACCGGCAGAACGCCCGTCATCATAATCAGTCCCGAAACCGACCGCCTCCCAACCGCCGGAATGGGCGATTTCGCGCAATACGTTTCCGGTAAATCGGGCGGTATGGGCGAGGTCGTCGCCGCCCTTTGCAGGGGGCTTTCTGACAGGGACGTTGTAAGTTATATCGTAACGCTGAA
>JBELAA010000196.1:0-4191 GCA_049509315.1 Sedimentisphaerales bacterium
TATAGCGTCAACACCCAATACGGCGGCAACACTATGGGCCTTAAAAAATTGTCGCTGCGATTAGCCATTCAAAAGGCCTCACGCGAAGGGTGGCTGGCAGAGCATATGTTCGTTATGGGTGTCCACGGCCCGAAAGGCCGCGTTACCTATTTCACCGGCGGCTTCCCCTCGGCCTGCGGAAAAACCGCCACTGCTATGCTCGCAGGGCAAACCATCGTCGGCGACGATATCGCCTACTTCCGCAAAAAACAAAATCAAATCCGTTGCGTCAACGTCGAGAAAGGCATATTCGGCATCATTCAGGACGTTAATCCCAAAAACGACCCGGTGATTTATAAGGCCCTGACAAGCCCCATTGAGGTCATTTTCTCCAACATTCTCCTCGACGAAAACAAAAAACCATACTGGCTCGGTATGGGTTGTGAAATCCCCGCCCAGGGCATTAACTTCTCCGGCAAATGGTTCAAAGGCAAAGCCGACGGCGAGGGCAACCCCATCCCGCCCGCTCATAAAAACGCCCGCTATTGCCTGAGCATCCCGGACCTGGCCAACTGCGACCCCAAACTTGACGACCCGCAGGGTGTGCCCGTCGGCGGCATTGTTTATGGCGGACGCGATTGCGATACCTGGGCCCCCGTCGAGCAGGCGTTTAACTGGGCCGAAGGTATCATTCTCAAGGGCGCCTGCCTCGAATCCGAAACCACCGCCGCAACTATCGGCAGGGAAGGCGTGCGAACCTACAATCTTATGTCCAATATCGATTTCGTCTCGATACCCTTAGGCAGATACGTCCAGAACAATCTCGATTTCGCAAAAGGCCTTAAACACCCGCCGATGATTTTCTCGGTAAATTATTTTCTCAGGGACAAGGACGGCCAATATCTCAACACTATGGCCGATAAGCTGGTATGGATTCTCTGGGCGGAGCTGCGGGTCAACGGCGACGTTGACGCCGTCCAGACGCCGACCGGCTTTATACCAATTTATGATGATTTGGCTCGCCTTTTCAAAGAACGTCTCAATGCCGACTTCACCCGCGACCATTACGTCCGCCAGTTCACCGTCCGCGTCGATGAAAATCTCGCAAAACTCGACCGCGTGGAAAAGGTCTTCACATACAAGGTTCCCGACGCGCCTGAAATCATTTTCATCACCTTCGATATGGCCAGAAACCGTCTCAATGAGGCAGCCGAAAAATTCGGCAAATACATCTCACCCTTTGACCTTGCCGGCAAATAGGGCTTCTTTCGGCCGGATGTCCCCAACCATCTGCTTTGCCTGAATTGCCGTTATTCCCACTGATTTGGTATCATATACTGAATTCTTGCGTAAAAAATATCCTTCGGCCATTGTTTTTGGGCATTTAAACGCTACACGCCGTCTTTGCTGCACATAACCTATTATGTCAAAATAACTTATAAATCAATCTCTCTATTTTAACAACTGTCTCGACAGCCCCATTTTTCGCTTAAAAAGACTGATTTTTTAACGCCAGGCCAGAAAAAATCGTCTTACGTCCGATAATTTAGCTTGACTTTTGATTTGGGCTGGTATAGAATCAGTGCTTGAAGAAGTGGGAGAGAGTGCCCTTACGATATTGGGGGGCACCTCTCGAGAACTAATTGTGATAACGTGCGGGTAAAGGGCTCGCACGTTGTAAAACAGGCGAAGGTAATGAGAGAACATTCGCAAAGAGTGACTCCCGGCGAAAAAGAAGTGCGCTCACAGGGAGAGGGCTTCGGGCAGCGCGAAGCGTCTATATTCGAAACGCGCTCGCTGTGCACTCGCACACATTCCGATTTCATCGGCTCATCCTCCGCGTTTAACTCGATGGTCGAGGTCATCAAGGCCATCGCCCCCCGCGAATGCCCCGTCATAATCACCGGCGAAACAGGCGTCGGTAAGGAAATGGTCGCAAAACAAATCCACACCGTCAGCTCCCGAAGCGGTAAAATTTTCGTCCCCGTTGACTGCACAACCCTGACGGGCCAGCTTTTCGAAAGCCAGTTATTCGGCCACGTCAAAGGCGCATTTACCAGCGCCGTTGACAGCACGCTCGGTTTCTTCCGCGCAGCCGACGGCGGCACACTTTTCTTAGATGAAATAAGCGAAATCCCCCTCGACCTGCAGGCAAAACTCCTTCGCGTCCTGCAAGACCGCCGTGTTACCCCGCTTGGCTCTACAAAATCGTTCCCCATCGACATTCGCATCCTCTGCGCAACCTTCAAGGATTTACAGGATATGGTCAAAAAAGGCACTTTCCGTTCCGACCTCTATTACCGCCTCGATGTCGTTCGCCTCGAGGTTCCGCCTCTTCGCCATCGCAAAGAGGATATTTTGCCGCTTGCCGAATACTTCCTCCGCAACCAGTCCACGTTTTACAGTGAGCCGGCCAAGACCTTCAGCGAACAGACCAAACATCTCCTGCTCAATTACGCCTGGCCCGGAAACGTCCGCGAGCTTGCAAACGCCGTCGAACGCGCTTATGTCCTCACCCCAGGCCCTGAAATTCTGCCCCCCGTCCTGCCTTTTGAAATCATCATTTCCGATTCGCCTTCTTATCCCAAAGACCAGCTTCCGACCCTCGATGAGGTTAAACGCAAGGTCATTATGCAAACCCTCGAATACACCAAAGGCCGCAAAATCGCCGCCTCGCGCATCCTCGGCATCGAACGCCGGCAGCTAAATCGAATGCTTGAAAAATTGAAAATCCAGTTCCCGCAGTCCAAAGAAAACGCCGAATAATAATATCCCCTTCTATCTTTAATTATCTTTCCTTTTTACTTCTGTCTTCTGCATTCTATGTTCTACATTCGATAAATAAAATCAAATATCAAAAAGTAAATATCAAAAATGCGGAAGAAGAGTAATTTAATTTAGTCCGCTTCAACAATTTTGCTTTTTGCATTTTTATTTTTGCTTTTTCCTATTTCTGTCTTCCGCCCTCCTCTCTTAAATCGGCAATCGACAATCAGCAATCGGAAATTGACGCTTTGCGGAGCGTAGCGGAGTCCCGCTTTGCAGGGCGGGGCGTCATCCTGAGCAAGGCCAAGCTTGCTTGGCCGCGTCGAAGGACCTCGTTTTTACGTCAATATCGCATATTTTGCTGTAAATCCTTACAAGACAAGGGTTTAATTCTGGACTAATACAGTTGTTTAATACACTTGTTGGTCAAAAGCGCGCAAGCGCTTTTTTGGATTTTCCATTTTTTTAATAATTTTTTTTATTCCTTACGGCATAAGGACTTAAGTGCATTTCGGCGACCTCCGAAAACTGTTTTTTTGGTCAAAATCGCGCAAGTTCGCGCCATAGGATAGAGGGGCATCATAATGGTTTGCCCCCTATGGCGCGAACCCCCCGCTCTGCGGGGCAGAGCAAAACGGCGGGGGGTCGCGGGGCTGAGATTAGGACAGAGCAATGTGTGGCAAAGAAAAAAGGAGGATCGGAAATGAACAGCAACTGTAACGATTGTGCCTTCGCAGTAACAATGAATGATGGTATCCGTAAAATTCTGGTATGCACAAACAGGCCTGATAAACAGGGCGAGCTTCAGGTCGTTAATCCCGCCCAGCTTTGCGACAATCACCGCCTCAGGCCTCACCCTGTAATTCGCCTAAAACCTCCCCGGCCGGCAAATGACCAAATCAGATACATCCCCTTAACCAAAGGCAAATTCGCAATCGTTGATAAGGCGGATTTCAAACGGCTTAGTAGATTCCGCTGGAGTTGCCAGGATACAAAGTCGGGTTGTTATGCAGTCCGCCACGCCAAAAAACACGAAAACTATCGGCGAAAGGCCGTCTTTATGCACCGGCTGATCGCCGGCGACCCGGAAGGGTTGCTTGTTGACCATATTAACGGCAATTCCCTCGATAATCGAAGGGCTAATCTGCGCCTCGCAACGCCTTCCCAGAACTCCTGCAACAAACGAAAAACCAAAACACAAACCTCGTCCCGATTCAAAGGGGTTTATTATGAAAAACGTAGGAACAACTGGCCTGCCAGAATCAAAATTCACGGAAAAAGTATACGCCTCGGCTCTTTCGACTCCGAAATCGACGCCGCACGCGCCTACGACAGGGCCGCTATAAAATACCATACTGTCTTCGCCCGGCTGAACTTCCCTGAAGGTATTTATTTGCCCTGAGCAAGTGTAACGCATCAAAAAACAAACTGAATTTCTAAGCGTAA
>JBELAA010000197.1:0-6104 GCA_049509315.1 Sedimentisphaerales bacterium
ACGGTAAAATTCGTAATCGACCGGCAGCGGGAACGCGGCACTTCCAATATACCGGTTTCCAAATCAGCCGAGTTTGACAAGCTGACGGGCTGCCTGAAACAATTCAGCGAGACAATCGAAAAATCGCCGGCAAACGTCCTGCTGAAAAACCTGTAACCGTCGCCTGATGCGGTTATTTGTTAGGCTCGTTCTTTTTGCCGCCGAATAAGCCGGTAACACCTTCAACTATTTTTTTACTCTCTCCGGTAGTTGTGTTTATTGCACCCTTGCCAAGGTCAACGGCTGCACCAGCGGTCTGTTTTGCGACCCCTGTGGCCAGTGCGCTCATAACCTTCTCTATGAGCGTAGCTATGCTGAGCTTACTGCCGGTGCCGAGGTTTTCCATTATTATGGGGTCAAGCTTAAAGCTCATGGTATCGCTTTTTCCAGCAATGGGAAGCAGTTTCATCTGGACGTTCGTTCCGGTTATTTCCAATTTGGTGATTGTGAGATTTTTACCCGGTTTTGCGGCAGTTGGTGCTGGTTTCTTTTCAACTGCGGGAGCCGGTTCCTTTTTCTCCTCTTTGGGAAGGTTGTTCATTATTTCCTTAAGGTTGTTGGTCAGCCCTTTCTGCTCAATAGTCATTTTGGTTCCGTCGAGCTTGATAAGCTCTATCTTTATAGTATTGCTCAGCAGGGAACCAATATTGAGATTGACCACGCCTTCGCCGAGGTCCAGAAGGGTATCGTTGGCGTAGCCGGGCGGGTTTTTAATTACCAGTCCTTTGATAGCCACCCTGCCTCGCAGAATCGAAAGGTTTATACTTTTTACTGTAACCGGCACGCCCAAAGTTTTCGAGCCGGCAACCTCTATGCCTTTTTTAATAATGAGATTGCCCGCTACAATAAACCCGACAATAAGCACGAGCAGTAAAACAACAACCGGAATTACTACGAACTTCATAATGATTTTTTTCGTTATCATTTTTAGCCCTTTCGTAAAATTTCGTTTAATGCATCTTCTATTTTCGGGCGGGCAAATTTAAATCCCGCTTTTAACAGTCGTTGAGGCAATACCCGTTGGCTGCAAAGCAATGTCTGGCCCACCATTCTACCCAGTCCAAGCCGCAAAGCAAGCGCCGGAATAGACAGCCAACAGGGTTTGTTCAGAACCTTACCAATTGTCCGGCAAAGGCCTTTCATTGTTACCGGCTCAGGCAGTTGACGTTGATGGCGATACCATCAGGAGCCGGATAATGCCGAAAATGGCTGAAAAACACGATTTTTTGACGATTAGAACGGTTGAGGTCTGTAAAAAATTGATGATTGGCCGGAAAATTCGCTCCTTTGTGACTTTTTAAGTTGAAAAAGCAGTCAGAAGGGTTTAGTTTTAATGACAAATTCTGTATTCTATCGAAAAAGGGGCTAAGCGGCGTAGTTGAGCAAGGACATGCAATGTTATATGGGAAATCCCGGATCATATATCTCTGTTGCTTTGGCAGTAGTTTTTTCCGGATGCAGAAAACCAATTTTATTAACCTAACTCTTCGGCTTTAGCGAATTCGTCTTCGATGACTGCGGAAAAAAAAGAAAAATACGATACAACACGTTCTTCCCCTGTAATCCCTCTAAGCAAAAAACGGCTATGGCTGTTTCGCATCATCGCCACCGTTGCCGTCCCCCTCCTTTTTCTCGGGGGCCTGGAACTCATCCTGCGGCTCTTTAACGTCGGCTATGATACACACGCCTTTATCGAACACAGGGTCAACGGACGCACACTATGCTTCAATAACCTGAAATTCGGCTGGCGATTCTTTCCGCATAATATCTCTCGTGATTTTCCCGGGCTCGTTTTTGAAGCTAAAAAGCCGCCCAACACATATCGTATCTTCGTCCTTGGCGAGTCGGCCGCCCAGGGTATCCCCGACGGAGCATACAGCTTCGGACGCATCCTCGAAGTTATGCTCAACGACAGGTGCCCAGAAACACATTTCGAGGTAATCGTTGCAGCAATGGTCGCAATCAACTCCCACGCTGTTTTGGAAATCGCAAAGGACTGCGCAAAATACGACCCCGACCTCTTCATTGTCTATCTCGGTAATAACGAAGTTGTCGGACCATTCGGCCCGGGAACCGTCTTTTCCTCAATATCCCCGAGTTTGTCTCTAATCAGGGCCAGCATCGCCATCAAATCGACACGAATCGGCCAGATGGTCGAAAGCATCCTGGCCCTGGCCAAGCGCGGCTCCCTCCCCACGCGATGGAACGGAATGGCAATGTTCCTGGACAAGCAGGTTCGTTATGATTCGCCGCATATGAAACTGGTTTACAGCTACCTCGAAAAGAACCTCAACGACATCTGCACCGTCGCCCATCAGGCGGCAGCCCCCGTCATTGTTTCAACTATCGGATGTAACTTAAAGGATTGCCCCCCATTTGCGTCGCTTCACAAGGCAACACTTGTCGAAACCGAAAAACAGAAATGGCAGCAGCTCTATAACCAGGGTATCGCTTATGAGACGGCCGCCGACTATAACCAGGCAATAAAAAATTATCTTGCCGCTGCCCGGATAGACGATACCTTCGCTGACATTCATTTCCGCCTGGGCCGATGTTACTGGCAAACCGCCGAATACACGGACGCCAGAGAACATTACCTCAAAGCACGACTCTACGATACCCTCCGGTTCCGAGCCGATGACCGCATCAATGAAATCATCCGCTCCGTTTCACAGCGCAGAGCCAAAGATGGAATTTATCTCGCTGACGCAGTTGCCGCCATCGAGAAAAACAGCCCCCATAATACGCCGGGAGAAGAGTTGTTTTATGAGCACGTGCACCTTAACTTCTCAGGCAATTACGTCCTTGCCGGGGCCTTCTTTGAACGAATACAGAACCTCCTCCCTCCCTCCGTAAAACAAAAACAGTCCCCCCTCCTCAGCGAAGAACAATGCGCCGAACATCTGGCCTATACCGGAGCCGACCGTTACGATCTCCTGACTCAAATCAAACAGTTGTGCAACGATCCCCCTTTCTCAAACCAGCTCTACCACGATGAGTTTATCAAAAAAATAAATCAGCAAATCGACCTCTGGAAAACGTATCTTAAACCGCCCCTCGTTCAGGAGGCCCTCGACCGGCACCAGGCAGCTATCAAAGCCAGGCCAGACGACTGGGAGCTTTACTGGCGATACAGCGTAATCCTCGAGATGAATAAAAATGCTGAATATTGGAAAACCGCCGAAATTCAGCTCCAAAAGGCGATACAACTATGCCCTTATAATGAAGCCACTAACCTCACCCTCGGAAAAAATCTGCATCGACAGGGCAAACTGTCTCAGGCAATTGAAATACTTAACCGCCTGCTCGATTTGAAACCAAATTCCGCGCTTGCACACTACGAACTCGCTAAAATATATCAGGAACTCAAGGATTATAAACAAGCCATTCGCCACCTCTCCGCAAGTATGTCCATTGAAACCGTCCTTCACCCTCTGAAATTTCACGCCTCTCTGGCTGAAATGTATTTTCTCTCCGGCAACACCGGTAAAGCAGTTAAAATTCTTTCCAGTGTTGTAAAAAACTACCCCGAAAAAGACACTGCTCAGGCACGCGCCAATCTTGGATATTATCTCGGTACTCAGGGTAATTACAAAAGAGCCCTCGAAGAATCCCTGCTCGCCGCTAAAATCGACCCCAACTGTTTAAAACAGCCGAAATTCAAGGAATACATCAGCTTTCTGGAAACCAAAGTCAATACCCAATAGTTGCAACCTCTTCCGACCTTAAATCCGCCCCGCGGAGCAAAAGGCATAGCCGCTTTCGGATTGATAACGTCTTTTCCTGCGCCGGCGGAAGTTTCGAGCACTTTCTGGCCCTGCTGCGCTGCTGCCTTACCCATCTCGGCGCCTTTTCCCAGAGCCGAACCTATACCGTTGACCATATCATCGGGCAGCAACCCGACACCCTGCTTGGCAATGCCGGTGGCTATCGCGCCGAGGACTTTTGCGACAAGTGTGCCGATGTTGAGTTTTTTGTCGGTTCCGAGGTCGGTCATTATAATCGGGTCGATATTCATACTAACGGTACCTGATACGCATTCTGATTATTTCTCGTGCGGTAATCGGTAGGGTGTGCTGTGCACACCATTTCTGAAGGTGGGCATAGCCCACCCTACAATTTCGTTATTAGCACGAGATTTTTTCATAATGCTTGACGTTTGTATTGGTAATCTCAAGCCGGGCGATATTCAGGTTCTTGCCTTTTTCTTTTCCTTTTCCTTTTTCTTCGGCCTTGGGTTTTGGCTGTTCCTCACTTTTGGGCAATTTGTCCAATATCTCCTTGAGGTTATTAGTCAGGCCTTTCTGTTCCATAGTCATTTTTGTCCCGTCAAGCTTGATAAGCTCTATCTTTATAGTATTGCTCATCAGGGAACCAATATTGAGATTGACCACACCTTCGCCGAGGTCCAGCAGGGTATCGTTCGCGTAGCCGGGCGGGTTTTTAATCACCAGTCCTTTTATAGCGACCCGGCCTCTCAAAAGTGAAAGGTTTACGCTTTTAACGGTTACCGGCACACCCAAAGTTGCCGACCCCGCCGTCTCGATACCTTTTTTAATCAGGGCATTGCCTGCAATAAGGAACGCAATAACCAACACGAGCAGCAAAATAACGATTGGTATCACTACAAATTTCATAATGATTTTTTTCGTTATCATTTTTTTAGCCCTTTCCAATAAACCTATCTCTTGCTTCATCTAATTGAGGACAGGCATTAAAATTTATACATCGCGCCGCCGATAAACGAAACCGCATAGTCCCGGCTGACAATGGGGCTGTTACGAATCTCGTCGTCGAGCCAGAAAATTGTGATTCCGGCAAACAGCGCCCACTTGTCGTTAAGCTGGTATGTCCCGTCAAGACCCGCCAGCCAGTTGACCGCTTCGCCGGGCCTGTATGCGGGTCTGCCGGGCCTCGCCTCGCCGGGGCGAACGCCATAATAATAATTTACGAGATTATTACTTTGCCAGGCCAAGCCCACCGAGGGTGTCAATTTCAGGTCCTTTACATTGAACGCATCACTAAATCGTTTGCCGTATGTTATTCTGACCTCCTGGCCGTCGTGCTGGTCCAGAGCGTCGGTTACGAGAGAAGTGGTAACCGAACCCCAGTCGCCGGCAACGCCGAATTCGCCGCCGGCGTCAACTGTTCCGTGCCGGTCATGCATACCCCTCAGCGCGTCGCTGTCGCTGGAATCGTAGCCGTCCGAACGCCACTTGGCGATAGCGTCAAGATACAACAGCGTTGTGCCCGGCGCAGGCGCTGCGGTTCTCTGGTTGGCCAGCAGCCGGTAGCCGGCAGTGTCGATTGCGAAATAAAAACGGTCGTAAATAAATATCGCCGCGGGATACGGGAAAACCTCTGCGTCTTTTCCCTTGTATGGCTTATCCAGCACAACGACGCTGGGCC
The DNA here is from genome assembly GCA_049509315.1 of Sedimentisphaerales bacterium. Classification (GTDB taxonomy): domain Bacteria; phylum Planctomycetota; class Phycisphaerae; order Sedimentisphaerales; family Anaerobacaceae; genus Fen-1362. The sequence goes on from JBELAA010000197.1 coordinate 5,449, forward strand.
CTAATAAGAGCGTCATATTGCCGTCGGCGGTTGAGGAGGTGTTGGCGTCTTCAGCAGAGGCGATGGTGCAAAATAATAACGCCGATAACAGGACCAGTTTCTTATTTGCCATTGCCATTCTCCCTTTCAATTTTCTCCCGGCGCGTCGGGACTCGTTTGTTTTTTGATTTTACGTAAAAAACTCCTGACCCCTCCTTTTTCCTTCTTCAACTGGTTTGTTGTCTTATATTAACGTCGTATTGATTAAACGGTATTGTCAGGCCGTTGCTTTCAAGGGCGGTTTTGAGGTTGGCGGTAATGTCAAAATACACGTCCCAGTAATCCGCCGACTTTACCCAGGGCCGAACAACAAAATTAACGGAACTGTCGCCAAGCTCGGATACGGCGACAACCGGAGCGGGTTTCTTGAGAATCCGCGGGTCGGCGCCGAGGACGGCCTCGATGACCTGCTTGGCTTTTTTGAGGTCGTCGTCGTATGATACGCCGATTGTCAGGTCGATTCTTCTGGTGGCATTGGCGGTGTAGTTGCTTATAGTGCCGCCTGTAACCTGGGCGTTGGGAACGATGATGCGAACGTTATCAAGAGAGTTAAGCACAGTATTAAGGACCTGTATTTCCTGGACCGTTCCCTGAACCCCTGCGACGGAAACGAAATC
>JBELAA010000198.1:0-4148 GCA_049509315.1 Sedimentisphaerales bacterium
GAGCTTGACCGTATCGAAACCAACCTCAGCCGGTTTATTGAAAATAGCGACGTCTCACGTATCAATTCCCTCAGTAAAAGCCAACCTTTGCAAATCGGTTTGTCAACTTTCGAATGTCTGCAAATCAGCGTTGATATGTGCAGGCAGACCAATGGCGCATTCGATATAACCTTCGGCTCATTACATAAGGGTAACAATCTCCCGCAGCTCGATGAGGCAAATCATACAATTGAATTGCTCGATGACGGTATCAAAATTGACCTCGGCGCCATAGGCAAGGGTTACGCCGCCGACAAAATTGGGCAATTACTCGCGGAATGGGGCATTGATACCACGATGATTTCAGCGGGGCAAAGCACGATTTTGCCGATAGGTGTTCCCGCCGGATTAACCGGCTGGCCTGTAACGATTTCGGACCCGGCTGATTACAGCCAGGTTTTGACAAAGCTGCATTTAGCAAATCAGGCAATCAGCGCATCAGGTCTGCGAAAAGGTCCGCACATAACAAATCCCCTGTCGGGCAAGCCAGCAAAAGGAAAACTCGCCTGCTGGGCGACCGCCAAAACCGCCGCTGTTGCCGATGCCTTATCGACCGCTTTTATGGTTATGTCGAATGATGAGATTCAGGCGTTTTGCAAAATGCACACTGACACTTCCGCTTTGCTTATCAGGCCGGACAAAAAAACGGAATTGATTCGACTTGGCCACTGGGGTGAAATCGAGAAAGTTTAGTTTGCCTGGAAGCGGGTTTTGGCCAGACCGATGAGGTAGAAGCTGCCTGTAATGCAAATCAGGTCTTCCTTGCCCACGGCGCTTTTGGCAAGACGCAGCGCCTCGCCGAGATTTAACGCGCTCTGGCACATCTTGCCTGATATTGTTGCATACATTTCCACCAGCTCTTCCGGCATCATCGCTTTTGCGGAATTGCTGCGGGTGAAAATCACCTTGTCTGCGCCGAATTGCAGCTCGTGAAGCATACCTTTGATGTCCTTGTCCTCGTTGCAGCCGAAAATCACAATCATCGAATCGTATGCTATGCTTTGGCCTATGGCGTGCATAAGCGCGCGGATGCTCGATGCGTTGTGGGCGGCGTCGATGAGGACGCGGGGGTCTTCGCAAATCATTTCCATTCGGCCGGGCAGTTTCACCTGTGAAAGGCCCGCCACTGTTTTGTCGTTGTCGATTTCGTAGCCGCAGCTTTTCAGCTTGTCTAACATCGCAAGGGCGAGACCGCAGTTTATCGCCTGATGTATCCCCTGGAGCGGCACGCGAAGGTGCTCGAATTTGCTCGTCGGCGTCGTCAGGCAGACGCGATTATGCGGCCCGTGCTCGGGCGATGTCTCGAAGCGGTGCGAGAAATCAATGTCGATTCCGGTAACGCTTAACGGCGCCTTTACAGCCGAGGCGTGCAGCTTCAAGACCTTCAACGCGTTGGGGTCCTGCTGCACGGTGACAATCGGGACGCCTGGTTTGAAAATCCCCGCCTTTTCCTTTGCGATTTCCTCGATGGTCGCGCCTAACTGCTTAACGTGGTCGATGCTCAAGCTGGTAATGCCGACAACTTTGGGCTTGATTACGTTTGTGCTGTCAAGCCGGCCGCCTAAGCCGGTTTCTATGACCGATATATCGACCTTGGAATCCACGAAGTGCATAAACGCCAGGGCGGTCATTATTTCAAAGAAAGTCGGACTGCTGGTCTTTGAAACTTTTTCGACTGCTTTATAGATGCGATTCATCAGGTTGAGCATTTCCGATCTGCTTACCGCCGCTGAGTTGACCGAGATACGTTCGTGCAAGTCGATTAAGTGCGGCGATGTGTACAGACCGACCTTGTAGCCGTTGGCTTCGAGCATCTTGGCGAGCATTGTCGCGGTGCTGCCTTTACCTTTTGTGCCGGCTATATGGACTGTATCGGCTTTAGTGTGGGGATTGCCGACCAAAGCAAGCAACTGTTCCATTCGCTTGAGGTTGAAAGTGTCAACGTTATAGCGCAAATGCTTTTCCTGCTCGTAATCGGTCCGGTTGTAGAGGTATTTTATGGCCTCGTCATAGGTTCTAAAGGGTTTTTTCGATGTGACGACGGCCACTTTTCCTGGACGACTACCAGTGTGTTTCTTCCGAGTTTTTGAGACGACCTTTGCCATGAAAAACCAAATATAACACAAAATCGTGGGCTTTTCAATCCCTTAAAGCGGTTATAATAATATAAAAAAACGCCCTGAGTAGGCATAAAAGCTATAACTGCTTGTAAATGCTATAGTTACATACCTGAGGGCCACGTTGCTCTTTTCTTACAAATGTTTATTTTGCTAAGAAAATCTAAATTTATTTAAAAATACGAATTTTTCAGGACGTTTGTTCATTTTGCGCCGGGTATGCGAAAATAACAGCTACCTTGGCATCGTTTTTCCGGTTAAATTTGGCTTGACCTGTTTTTTTATTGAAATATAATCCACGGCCAGCCGCTATGATTGTTACCGTAAATGTTTAGGGATGAACTTTTGCAGCCGAACTCGCCTGATATTGAAAAGTGGTTGAAACTCAAGGGAGCCGAAGGTGTCGGCTCTGTAACTTTTCGCAAATTGTTAGAGTATTTCAGCTCAATTGACCGGGTATTGGGGGCATCGGTCAGTGAATTGAAGATGGTTGAAGGCATTGGTTCCGTTACGGCTGAAAGAATAGCAGCCAGCCGGAACAAAACAGATACCGAGGCCGAAATCGAATTGGCGGCAAAGTTAGGGGTCTGGCTCGTTCATTTTCAGGACGAGCGTTACCCTGCCTTATTGAAACAGATTTATGACCCGCCGCCTGTGCTTTACGTTAAAGGGACATTCGCGGAAGCGGACAATCTTTCAATAGGAATTGTCGGTTCACGCAGGTGCAGCTTATACGGAAGCGAGCAAGCGTCGCGGTTTGCACATATTTTAGCTTCCGCCGGCTTTACAATCTGCTCCGGTATGGCGCGAGGCATCGATACCGCGGCACATCAGGGGGCGCTGGCGGCAGGTGGACGAACTATCGCTGTCCAGGGCTGCGGCCTGGCAAATGTCTTTCCGCCTGAAAATAAAAAATTATTCGAAACAATCGCCGAGTCCGGCGCCTGCGTCAGCGAGCTGGGACTTAAATACGAGCCGCTGGCGGAAAATTTCCCGCCTCGCAACAGAATAATCGCCGGCTTGTCATTAGGCACAATAGTGATTGAGGCAGGCACAAACTCAGGTGCGCTCATTACCGCCAAAGCCGCCCTCGAATACAACCGCGAGGTTATGGCTGTCCCCGGTAAAATTGATTCGCCACTGTGTCGCGGCTCAAATCGGCTTCTCAAGGAGGGGGCAACGCTGATTGATTCGGTTGACGATGTGATGGAGGCGCTCGGGCATATCGGCAGCCGCCTCAACGAGCACGTCAAATCCGCAGCACAGGCGGCACAGGAAAAGGTCGAAACGCCGTTGTTCGATATTGCACAATTGAATCTCAGTCCGGTTGAAAAATCAGTATTCGATTATTTGAATACTGAGCCGGTTCACGCCGAACAGATTGTTTCGGAATCGCCGCATCCGGCAGGCGGAGTCAACGCCGCCATCGTATCGCTTCGGCTGAAAGGCCTCATAAAACAACTGCCGGGAAATATGTTCATGCGAAGATAAAATAGGGATGCCCGATAATTTTCTTACAGGATGACGATACTAATTTTGCGAACACAGTAGTTTTTACTGCGTATAGAAGCAAATTTTGGGTATATGCCGCATTAGGAGATAATAAATGGACGTAGATAAGGTCATGCAGTTTATCCGTAGAATGTGGAAAGAATGGTGGAAGACCCTTGCCGTCATCGTTTTTGTAATCATACCTCTCAAATCGAGTATAGCTGACTGGAACTGGGTGCCCAGCGAGTCGATGAACCCCACGATTTTAGAAGGCGACCTGGTCTATGTGAATAAACTGGCATACGACCTGAGATTCCCACTGACACTCCACCGATTAGCGAAATGGTCGCAGCCGGAAAGGGGGAACATTGTGATATGCTTTTCGCCTGAAGACCGGACGCGATTAGTGAAGCGGGTAGTTGGTTTGCCGGGCGATACGATTGAAATGAAAGCAAATGTGCTTCTTATTAATGGGGAACCATTGAGTTACTCTAAATCGGA
>JBELAA010000199.1:0-4143 GCA_049509315.1 Sedimentisphaerales bacterium
TGCGCGTCTCACAACCTATTTTATTTTTCTAAGCTTCCTTTTCGTTCAGGCGGTTTAGTTCTATCTTTTTACTTTTTTATTACGCTTTCCCTCTTGACAGTGTAATTCATCGGTGGGCGACTCTTTAAAATATCACATTCGTATATATAAAAAAGTTACTGCCCGGATTTCCATTGGCTCAATGGTGTGAGCTGAATCTGTTCCGCAAGCTCATAAGCCGTCGATACGTCGCTGTCGCTGTATACGAGGATCCGGCCGAGCACGAGCACCGAGTTATCCGGCGAGGATATCTGCGTCATTTCATCCGGCACCTGTCCTGTCCAACCCGGCCCCGTAATGAGATAGTCGCCAGCCTGCGTACTCGTGGTGCGCATGCCGACATAGGCAAAGTCGACGTCAAATGAGTCAGTGAACTGCACGCTGTAGTAGCGACCGGAGAAGTCCGGCACGTGCAGGATTTGCGGTCCTTTACTGAGGTCTAACCAACCAACCGCAAGGAGCGTGTCGTGGTTCACGCCAGTGGTCATTAAATTCGAGCCTGATGCGGACTGCGTAGCGAAGGGCTCTGCAAATGATTTTTCCGGTTCCGTATAGAGCGTATTGATCGGGATAGGGCCGTCGCCGAACCCTTGGTTGACAATAGCTTTTTTGTAGATGTTGTTCACGAGGTGCGGCCAAAAGTAGACAAGGATCAATGTGCCGAGCGCCCATGCCGCGACCATGACCGAACTAAATGTGAGCAGATGTTTGTGTTTCATAGGCGCCCTCATTTCACTTCGATAACCGGCGGAACCTGGTACTCACCGTTCAGAATGGCTTGGCCGGGCAGATACACGCGCAGCCAGAGGATGAAATTGCCTGCCGGCGCGGGCAGCCAATTGGATTCATGGTCTGCCGGAGCTGTGTTCTGGATATAAATGTCGACCGAACCATCAGCATTTGGCACGATGTCGGAGCGGTCGCTGACACTATACCGGTTGATCGGATTCGCCACAAAGTGATTCTTCGTGTCACCCATTGTGAGCGACCAAAATGCGTTATTCGGCGGAAGTCCCCCTACCGGGAAGTTCATGATGTAGTCGTGCTGGCCGGAGAGCGTGTGGCCTGCACCATCTGTTTTCGTCGTCCAGTACATTGCCTCTTCCGGTACGTTTATTGGTCCAAGAAATACTACCCCACACGCGGCACGTAAAAATATCCCATTGCCGGGCTCGCCGCATCCGAAAATGGTGGTCCAACCATTGACTTTCGTGATGTAGGCGTTACCGAGAATTAGCAACGTGAGAAAAGCCAGCCCTGCTCCGATCAGGATGCCTTGCACGACATCCAGGAATATATTTCTCTTGAACAGGATGGCGAATATCTTTTTAACCATGATGACGAACATCCCTTCGCGTGTATCATTTGAAGAAGAGCCCAACGGTCTGCGTTATCGGCGGCTGGGGAGAACAAGGCTCGAAAACGTGAAACCGTCATAGCTCATAAACAACTTCAAAAAACGCGCCGAGTCGCAGCCGTCCGGTGCACGCTGCGTTGGGCCGCATAGAATTGAAAATGGCAACCATGCACGGTAATGCCGCTCCTCCAACCTTGATAGTTTAGTTTCGCCAAATCCACGCACAGTTCAATTTACCCCAGCACGGTCAAGATTGCGATCTCTCGGTGGGATGTGCGAGATGATCTCACGTGACCGCTGAAGGTTTTTGCGTTTTACATTCCTCGGGATCGTAATCCTTTGCTGGCATCCTAAAATCGGTAGACCACCGTACGGTTCATCCTGCGCAACGTGGAGTTGACCTCCTGGACGCGCATTATGATCCGCCACCACAACGGGAATCGGGAAAACGCGACCTGTTCGCTTGGTCTGAACTCTTTGATCAATTCAAGCTTCGGCTCAAGCTGCTTGATATCCTGAGGATCATCAAGTCCCCACTTATAGGTTGCACCTGTACCCCCAACGTTTGAGCCTACTTGTTTGAGTATCACGGGATGAACTACATCGAAGATCATCTGCCCGCCGGGGAAGTGAGCGACCACCGTATTGAGCAGCGCTTTTACATCCGCTTCGCTCACGTACATCAGCGCTCCCTCGGCGATAAGCAACGCGGGTCGATCCCGTGGAACCTCGTCCAACCAGTGCAAATCGTTCAGCGGTGCACCGATCAGGTGATACTGGCCCGCAGACGTAGCCTCCCGTTCGGGAAGCAGTTGGCGGCGCAGATCGATCACATCGGGGTAATCCACATCGAACCACTGGACACTGGCGGGCGGATCGATTCGGAAAACACGGCTGTCCATGCCGCAACCCACGTGGAGCACGGTTGCATCCGGGTGATCGGCAAGATAGCGGTTCGTCAGTTGATCAAAGGTCGCGGCGCGCGTGGCGATGATAGTACATCCGATCTCCTTCCACATGCTCCACGAGGCCACTCCCGTGAGGGTCTTGCTCATGTCGTAGTCGATATGCCGCATGGCTTCTTCAGCCCAAGGATCACGCAAGATGGGATTTTTCCACTGGCTCTGAATCGCTTTGCTGCTCAACATCATGAGCATCGTTTCTTTTTCTTTGGTAAATTGGATCTTATCGTTTGTCATGGGTTGCTCCCTGGCGTTTCGCCTGATTTGCGTCTTTTGCATCCTTTGCCTGTTTGATCTGCTCCATCTGCGCTCGTGCCGCATTCCCCTCCGATAAAAAGTGTGCAGCCCAACGGCTGGCGGCTCACCCCCCTTTGCATTTCATCACCACCCAAAAAACGGGTGGTGATTGCTCCGGGGGGCGGGGCCGCTTGGCCGCTTCCGCTAGGTAATTACCATTTTAGCAGGATTTCTAAAATCGCATTTCAGCGTTTTCTCGCTGAGCCTTGGCCGACGCCTGCCCCCCGCCTGCCCTCGCGGAGCATCACCGCTCGATTCTGCTCATCGAGCGGTGATGGTTGCGAAGCGAGGGAGCGATGAGCGCCGGTGCACTTCCGGTGCGATGACTTCGCGAGCGGGGGTCGGCTGAGCCGCGGGTTGGGCCACTTCGTTCTTTCCCTATTTTATATACAAGAGTTTCATACCATCAAATTGACCTGTGCCTTCAAAATTAAAAGCAATATAGGCAGATTTATCTGTTTGACAAGCATGACAACCATCCACGAGTGCACAGCCAAAAATAAATCGCTGTCCACCTTGAGGAATTTGTTCCATATTTATAAAACTATTTTCTCCTCCCTCAATTCGGATATTAGGATACCTCTGCTGTAAAACGGGATAATTTGAATCGTTTGTGATATCTACTTTATATACAACTTCGACATATACTATTTGCGGATTTCCATTGATTAGGACATATTCAACATTGTTATTGGCTCTAGCTGGATAAGTAATTTCTGCCAAATCTACAATTCCAAATTCTTTAAATGAGCTCATAAAAGCAATACCCTGCATCATCCTAGTAAATTCTATAGCTTGCGACGAAGCTCCTGAAGACTGCATTAATGAGATAATACAGTCAATCGAAGTTGATGAATTATTGAAACAATTTTGATATTTGGATATATTGCCATCAATATTCCATACTGCTTCTGGACCAAATCTAGAAGAAGTTAATATCGGTGTAGGCTCTACTGTTGCAATTGAAGTAACAGATACATCGGTTGGTTTTGGAATAAACGTATCTGTCGGAATAGGTGAAAGAGATACATGTGTACCGCAAGAAGTAAGAATAAATACTGGCAGAATGACAGCAAACAGAGTTTTAGTCATTTTGGTTTTTCGTTTTTACGAAAATTATCACAATTGATTTTATGAACCACTCTTATATCAAAGAGTGGCCCAATGGCTGGTGGCTCAGCCCCGCCCCGGCTTCGCCGGGCGAGGCCGGGGCCGCTTGGCCACGTCCGCTTTGTAGTTAGCATTTTAGCAGGAAAATCAAAACCGCATTTCAACGTTTTCTCGCTAAGTCTTGGCCAAAGCCTGCCCCCCGAGCGATGAGCACCGGTGTACTTCCGGTGCGATGGCTTCGCGATTGGGGGTCGCCTGTAGCCACGTGATAATATGAAAGCGCTGCCTTCCTCTTTTTCAATACGCGCTTAAACTTCATCGCAAAAAAGGAGGAAAGCAGCTATGGATAGTATAGGCTTGGACGCTCACAAACGCTAC
>JBELAA010000002.1:0-38441 GCA_049509315.1 Sedimentisphaerales bacterium
CGCGTCAGCTTGCCCATCTTGATTAAAACACGACCGATAGGTCTCCCGCGTAATTGTTCGACTGGTGGCAGCTTTTCCATTTTTTCACCTCTTTAACTACTGCACCTTAATCCGCCTTGTCAATTTACTTCTCTTAATCAACATACTCATTATATCGCTCTAATATCATTTATGTCAAGGAATTATCAATTGGACATACGGTTTATGAGACAAACACAAGCCCAGATAAGCCCGTTTTGTTCCTATAAAACCCTGATTTTCTGATACCCTGTTATCCTGCTCCCTGATTCCCTGATAACCTGATACCCTGAAAACTACGTTCTCAGAATTGGGCCGAAATCGTCCTCTTCTTCCGGGGGTCTTTCGTGGGGCTTTAAGCTCTTAAACCTGGCTATTGCCTTATCGTGGAGGGCGCCGGGCTGTCGGGAATTATCTAACATTATCGCCTGCGTTATCTTGCCAGCTTCATATAATTGCCACAAATGGTCATCCAGAAGCTGCATACCCAGTTTTCTACCCGTCTGAATGCTCGAATCAATACGATAGGTTTTGTTTTCGCGTATCAGGTTGGCTATGGCGGGGGTAATAATCATAAACTCGTATGCCGCCACTCGACCCTTGCCGGTTGCCAATGGGCAAAGTGCCTGGCTTAACACGGCTATCAGGTTTGCGCTCAATTGCACGCGAATCTGCTCTTGCTGGTCAACGGGAAATACGTCTATAATTCTCGTTACCGTTCCCGAAGCGCTTGTAGTATGCAAAGTGCTGAAAACCAAGTGTCCTGTTTCCGCCGCCCTGACCGCCGCCTCGATTGTCTCAAGGTCTCTCAATTCGCCGACCAGAATCACGTCAGGGTCCATTCTCAAAACACGTTTTAACGCCTCGCTGAAACTCGGCACATCGACGCCGACCTCACGCTGGTTTATTATGCTTTTTTTGTGGCTGTGATAATACTCGATTGGGTCTTCAACCGTAACAATATGCTTGTCCATACTTTCATTTATGTAATTTATCATCGTCGCCAGGGTAGTGGTCTTACCGCATCCCGTCGGTCCCGTAACCAGAAACATACCCCTCGGTCTTCGGCAAAGCGCCTGGCATATCTTCGGCAGACCTATTTCTTCAAAAGTCATAATTTTCGAGGGAATCAGACGCAGAACTATCGACACGTTGCCTTTTTGTTTGAAAACCGACACACGGAATCTACCCTGCTCCCCGTAAGCAAAACCGAAGTCAGTACCCCCTTCCTCCTGAAGCTCCTGCTGGTTTCTTTCCGGTGTTATGCTTTTCATCAAATTAAAGCTGTCATCGGGCTCCAGGACCTTGGTTTCGAGAGAACGCAATTTGCCGTCTATTCTCAAAACCGGGGGTCTGCCCACCGTTATGTGAATGTCCGACCCTCCCATCGTAATTACCGCCTGCAAAAGACGGTCCATATTAACTGTAGCCATTTTAAAATTCCTGAAAAGTTAAACCATCAAATCATCACACCCTCAACCTGGGCTATTCCGGCAACCTCGCTGGGCGTAGTTACGCCTCTGAATATCTTGATTTTCCCGTCCTCAAGCAGGGTTTTCATCCCGCCGGCGATACACGCCTTTCGCAATTCACCCGTCGGCGCCTTGTTGAATGCCAGCTCCCTGACTTCGTTGTTCAGCTCAATCATTTCGAATACGGCTTTGCGACCCTTATAACCGATACCCTGGCACTGGCTGCAACCCGCCCCTTTGAAAATCTGGTTATTTCGAAGGTCTTCAGGCGTGATATTCAGCAGCCGTAAATGCTGGGGGTCGGGGTCATTATCCACGGTTTTGCAGTTTTTACATATCACCCGCACAAGACGCTGCGCCATAATCGCCTGAATCGAGCTTGCGACAAGGAAGGGCTTGACCCCCATATCAATCAAACGCGTAATCGCGCCTGGGGCGTCGTTTGTGTGAAGCGTGCTGAAAACAAGGTGGCCCGTTAACGCCGCCTGTATCGCGACATCGGCGACGATGCCGTCTCGAATTTCGCCGACGAGAATTATGTTCGGCGCTTGTCTCAGCATCGCGCGCAGTATTTTATCGAAGGTAAGCCCTATATCTTCCTTTACCTGGCACTGGTTCATTCCCGCGAAACTGTATTCGATGGGGTCTTCGGCGGTGATGATTTTTTTGTCCGGCTTATTCAATTCCTGCAGTGCCGCGTAAAGCGTCGTCGTTTTGCCGCTGCCCGTCGGCCCGGTAACGAGGAATATGCCGCTTGGTCTTCTGATAATGCGCTGGAATCTGTCGTAATCATCGGCCTCGAAACCCAGCGCCTTAATACCGATATTGACCGCATCAGGCCTCAAAATACGCAAAACCACGCTTTCCCCGTGGTTGCCCGGCAAATTCGAAACACGAAAATCAACATCCTGGTTGCCTATCGTCCGCTTGATACGCCCGTCCTGCGGCACACGCTTTTCCGCAATATTCATACCCGACAGGATTTTCAAACGCGTCATTAAGGGCGCCTGCATATTTTTCGGAATCGTGTCTTTCTCAAAGCAAACACCGTCCAGCCGGTACCTGATTCGCACCCTGTCGGCCATCGGCTCAATATGTATATCGCTTGCCCTCATATTCACGGCCGTATCGATTATCAGGTTGACTAATCGAACAACCGGGCCGTCGTCGGAACCCGCAACCTGTCCCGCCTTTAGTATTTCGGCCGCAAGCTCGTGTCCCGCCTCGGCAAGCTCCGCCGCCGTGGCGTCGATACTGTGCCTTAACTGGTCCCTTTCTTCGGTCTGGCTCTGCTCTGTTGTGTCGCTCAGGAACTTACGGATTTTCGCGGGACTGGCAAGGTAGCAATCCAGTTCCTTATTGGTCCTGAACCGGATTGAGTCCAGCCCCTCGATATCCATAGGGTCAGATATCGCCAGTTTAAGCCGGCCGTCTTCCATTCCCAGCGGGATGACGCTATGCCTCTTGATTAAGTCCTCGGGGACAAGTTTCAATGAGTCAGCCGGCACCGCTGATGTATCGAGATTGATATATTTAAGACCGTGCTGCTTGGCAAGCGCCTTCGTGAGCGTTTCGTCATCGATGCGACCCTGCTCAATCAGGAATTCGCCTAAGCGTTTGCCGCTGTTCCTCGAGGCCTTAATGGCGTCGATTAGCGTCTGCTTATCGACTACGCCCGCCTTAAAGAGGATTTCCCCCAAATGTCGTCGCGCCGTGCTGGCCATATAAACCCGCTTAATAATTCAGATTTTGAGTTTCAGCCGGAGCATATTGAGCGCTGAAACGGCCGCCCTCATCCGTATCATTTCCCTGCTGCCGGATAGCATCAGCCGCTCGGTTTGGCAGTCATTATCGGAACTTACGCCAATATATACCAGCCCCACCGGCTTTCGTTCTATGCCTCCGCCAGGCCCCGCAATTCCCGTTATCGCGATTGCAAAATCGCTTCCCGCTATGCGTTTTGCCGCCATCGCCATAGCCGCCGCAACCTGCTCGCTGACCGCACCGTATTTATCTATTAATTTCTGTGAAACGCCTAACTGCTCGACCTTCGCCTTGTTACTGTATGTTACCCAGCCCTGAGTAAAGTAATCGCTCGAGCCGGGAATATCGGTAATCAATTTTGCTACAAGTCCCCCCGTGCATGATTCCGCCGTCGCCAATGTCTTTCGCTGCCCTGCTAATTCCCGCCCCACTACCTCCGCCATTGTCTGCTCGTCCTCGCCGTAAACCAATTCTCCCAAAATCGTTCGCAATCGCTTGCTCTCCCGCTGTGCCATTACTTCGGCCTGCTGCTTATCCTTGGCCGTCGCTATAACGTGCAGCGATATCACCCCGGTATCGACCGTGCAATTAATCAGCGGGTTTCGCCCCCTCCTCATCAGGTCTCCCAATTTTTCCGCAATCGCCGACTCCCCAGCTCCAAAGCACTTTACCTTTTTAATAACCGTCCACTCGCTGCTCCCCTGCTTTCGTAAATAAGGCAAAACCGAATTCTCAACCATCGCCTTCATTTCAGCAGGCACCCCCGGCAGCGCAAACAATGTCCTGCCTTTCATTTTGGCCAATATTCCCGGCGCCGTCCCGCTCGGGTTTTCAATCGCCTCCGCTCCATCAGGAATACAGGCCTGAATCTTGTTTCTCTCAGGCATCGGCAAATTTCTTTTTTCAAAAAACCCGCGTATGCCATCCAATAGCTTCTCATCAAGGCACAATTTGGCGCTAAGCAATTCCGCAAACGCCTGCCGCGTCAAGTCATCATCCGTCGGCCCTAATCCCCCCGTCGCAATAACAATATCGCCGTCTGCCGCCGCCCTTTTCAGCGCCTCGGCGATTTTGCTTATATCGTCGCCCACGGCATAAACGCTGACAACCGGCACCCCTATTGAAAGCAGTTGCCGACATATATACGTGGCGTTGGTATCGGTCGTATGCCCGTTTAACAATTCATTGCCTATACTGACTATGCTCGCTTTAGCCATAACGCTATAACTCAATCATTGCCTTAATCACGCCGTCACGGTAATCGGCGACCATTTCAATCGCTTCCCCCGCCTGCTCTAATTTGAACCGGTGCGTAACGAACGAGCCGATTTTTAACCGTTTTTGCGCAACCAATTTCATCGCCTCGGCCGTGCATCGGTTCTGCCTGCGGATGTTATAAATAGTGATTTCCTTTCGCCTTATTTTATCGGCCGCGAAACTGAACCGCTCGAAAGGCGGTATCCCGACAATCATCAGTTTACCCCCCGGCCGCAAAATCTCAATCGCCTCGTCAACCGTCTCCTGCTGACCTGCGCACTCGCAAACCACATCTACTCCGCCAGATTCCCTGCTCTCCCGATTACCTGATATTGTCCCCGCTCTCCCCGCCCACTTCGCCCCCGTCTTTTTAGCAAACTCAATCCGGTAATCAATCTTGTCGGTCATATAAATCTTGCGCACCCCATTGTGCCTCGCCGCCGCAAGGCAGCTCAACCCTATCGGCCCCGCCCCCAATATGGCAACCTTATCACTCTTGCTTACCTTCGCCTGCTTTATTGTATATACCCCTATCGCCAATGGCTCACACAACGCCCCCTCCTCAAGCGTAATCCGCCCCCTCGTGGCTAAACAGCAATCCTCAGGCATAACGATATACTCGCACAGACAGCCCGGCAATTGCCCAGGCGTTCCGAGGAATTTGAGTTTTTCGCAGGTGTTCTCCCGCCCCATTTTGCATTGATGACACTTATGGCACGGCACCGCCGGCTCAACGACTACCTCATCGCCGGGTTTGACCTTTTTGACTTTTTTCCCGACCTCCTCGACCACCGCCGAACATTCGTGCCCCACAATAAACGGGTAACTGACGACCTGCGAGCCGATTTTGCCCCGCAGGTAATAATGCACGTCGCTGCCGCATATCCCCACAACGGCTGTCTTCAGCAAAACATCATTTGCATTTGCGATAACGGGCTTCGGCACATCCGCTATTTCAATCCGCCTCAACCCCGTCAGCACCGCCGCTTTCATATTTAATCCTTTACAATAATATCCTCCCCCTGTCATTCCCGCGCAACCTGTCCTGAGCGGAGTCGAAGGAGCGGGAATCCAGGTCTTTTATTAACATAGGTGAATTACTTTTGCCAGAAGGAAAATCAGAGATGATTCTTAATATGCTAAAAAATCAAGGCGGCGGTGGAATTCGAACCCACGCATAACGGCTTTTTGTCGAGACAAGGGTGGTAGTAAAATCCAACGAAAATTTTTCGGGCTTTTCAGGATTTTTTAAGGGGTGGGAACAAACTTATTTATTTTTCTGCGTTATTAAGGATTTTATATTTAAGAGCAAGTTTCTGGTCCCTGTCATACTGGTCTGCATTATCCACAGTTTTCCATCTGGCCTGTATGGACGCTTTATAAGCGTGAATGTTTGCAATGTCCCCTTGATAAATAACCGCAGCCGCACTAACAAGAGATTGGTCATAATTTCCCTTATTATCTAACTGAGCAAGTGCCATTCTTTGTTGATATCCCGCTTGTGCCTGCAATTCCATTGCCTTGACTCGATAGTATAAATCTTCTTCTATTGATTGTGGTATTTTTGACACAGGTAGTGAATAAACAAGAGGATTCCTTACTTTACTGGTTAAAACCTTCTGATTGTCTGCCTGCTTTTGGTTTGGTATCTCAGCAGCATTTTTTTGGGATAACTGTGGTTGTTCTGTCTCTACAACACTACCCACTGTTCGACCAAAGACTCCCATATAATAGCTGGCAATAGCAACGAGTAAAAACATTGCGACAGTAAACACCGTTGAATTTATCTTCATAATTTTAATCTTTCGTAAAATTAAACTTTAATTGAAATTGACGGCTCACTATTTCCAAGTTCGTTTTGAAGCAGCTATGCTTGCCAATACCCTCTCCAAAATCAACTTCACACCATTCCACTGAAGAAATAAAATTGAGAAAAGGCGGCTTTTCGACAATTTTCCCTTTTTTATCATTCAGGTCTTTATTTTCACCTTTATATTTTACTGTATAACCTATTTTCATTTTCATCTTTATACAATTAAACTGCGGTTTTCTAAAGTATTGTGGAGAGGGTGTTGCGGAAAACTATGGGGTTGTAACTCGCTCTCGCCTGTCTGAATATCGGCTGAAACAGACCTGTGGTTTACTTGTTTTTGATACCCTAAAGTGGCCGTAGAAAGCAGATTGTGAGCCGTAGAATTAACAAAAGTTAGAACAAATGTGGTTATGTTATTTTTTACACAAAACAGAAAAGGCGGCGGTGGGATTCGAACCCACGAATAACGGTTTTGCAAACCGTCCACCGCAACAATCTAACCCTTTACAAAATAAAGACATAGCACAAAACGACAATAACGTCTTGGCGTCCTGCTTGGCGTTTTTATCTCAAAAAGACCCCGATTTGTCAAGGGTTGTCGAGCGCTGGTTTGACCTGCCGGAGCATATCAAACAGACAATCAAAACGCTTGTCGATACGGCCAACACCGGGGCCAAAACTACTAAAGAACGCTAAAGGTATCGAACGCAAAATTTGCTAAGAAATGCAAAGATTTAGAGGTTGAAAAATGTTGAAATCCGAAAGCCAAAAAGCTGAAAAGGTAAGCTATGAAAACCTTACAAAACCTTACATTTCGGAGCATATCAAAGTAGCCGTCAAAACGTTGATAAACAGTAGCTTGCGAGGAAGGGCCGATGAGTAAGGCGTCAATTTGCTGTCAAATTAAGAGCAATTTACTATCAAGTGGGAGATAGCAGCCGATGAGCAGGGCTTCCAATAAGGCAATGTTTCGCGCAATGGCAGAGGAGAGCAACGAAGAAAAGCGGTATGAGTTTGAATCGCTTGGTAATGGGGGGCAATACAACGACGGCCAGAAAAACTATGCTTTTGGGTTAATCGCCGAAGGCGGCATACGAGCTACGGCAAGAATCCTCAAAATACCCCGAAGGACATTGCAAAGGTGGTGCAAACGACACGGTATTTTCGTCAGACGCTGTCCGTCCTGGGTATATGAATGGGCTGAAAGAAGACGAAAAAGACGCGAGTTTTGGCGTAGAATAGGTTACTTTTAAGGGGGTTTTGCTGAAATGTCACCACTTGAAAAGCACTTACAACTACCGTTTATGGATAACAATAAGACACTGCTAAGGTCTTTTATTTGCTAAAGTTATGTGTAAAAAATGTGCTGAGAATCCTTAATGATTTCGGTAAATAACAGGGCTGAGATATGAGTAAATATACGGTCGAAGATTGCAAGAGTGTCAGCATAGCGTTTCTGAAAAAGAACGACTTTTTCGGTGGTTGTCGCTCCGGCGGGATAGTATGGAAAAACTATTATGGTGAGGAAACCAGCAGTATAAGTATCTATGTTTCAAGTATGGATGGTGATAACTACGTGCGATTTCAATACACCGCCACCGAACGAAATACAGGCGAAAAAGTCGAGTATGACTACAAAGTGGCTTTGACAACTACGCCGTGTCATTTTGGGGGTGTGAGGTATTGGTTTATCTGCCCGCTCAGTAGGTGTGGGCGTAGGGTTGGGAAGCTTTACAAGGCAGGCGGTAAGTATTTCGGCTGTCGGCACTGTTACGACCTGTCCTATGAAAGTCGGAATGAATCCCACGGCGGTAAACTTGGCATTATGGGGAGTTTTTTGGATATTGATAAGCGAATCGGCAAGCTTTGTGACCAGACGAAACGCTGGACGTATGCGGGCAGGCCGACAAGGAAGGCAAAAAGGATTTACACTTTGCAGCAAAGGAGGGAAGCTTGTGGTAGAATCTTGCAAACGATGGATTTTTGAGACGGCGGGGGTGGGGGGATAAAGAGGCGGGTAAGTGCCGCCACTTAAAAAAAAGGCAACGAGGTTGTAAAAAGTTGAAGTCCGAAACACTGAGAGGGTAACAAAAGGTCACATTTGCTCAAACCTGAAAACCTGACAAGACCTGAATGTCGCCAGTTAAAAACGCGCGTGCGCGCGTATAAGCGGCGGAAAATTCGTTTTTAGTGTAAAAATGAGTTTTTGGAGTCCATAAAAAAGGGGATTGTTTTCGGGGGCTTTGGGGGGTAAGATTGTAAGCAATATCTTAGGGAGAATTATAAGTGCGGCAAGCGGTCATTGATTCAATACCGCTGGCTAAAGAAAAAATGCTGAACAATACCTTACAGACACAGCAACAAACAGAAGCTACCGTTTGTCGGATTAAGTAATGACTATTACATTTCAATTGACTGGAGAGATTGTTAATGTTCAGGCGATGTATCTTCATTGCCGACAAGAGTCAAGCCAACCGGGTCGAATGGTTCATGGGTCTGCCCGATATGGATTATGTTGTCTGCTTTAACGCTCATAACATTACCTTTCAGGCCTTTTTCGTCCTCCCAGAAATAATAGTGTCCAGAACTACCCTTGTCTCTGGCCGGGATATAAAAAAGAGGGCAGCAAACATTTGTGCTTGTGTCACGGCCATTTTCACTGCGATGTTTAATGAGAATCTTTTTCTTGTTTTTGATGGCCTGAATAAAAATATTATGGTCACGGTGCATATAACCTCCTGATTACTTTGTTACTGTCGGGGGCGCAAACCCGAAACAGTTTATTGCACACCCGGCGAATCAATCCGTTTGATATGTCCGTTTCGGAGGCGACGCGATGCTCGGCTTTTTTATAAAGGTATAATGCTCGACAGCTACCTTCTCCTTGTCTTTCGCTTATATTGCCGTTCACCCCGCACGCATTGATAAAATAATCAGCAACCGCTTTTGCAATTTCCCCTGACATTGTTTCGACGTATGTAAACCTGTGATTTTGCACTTTACGAAGGCGGAAAGCTTCTGTGACGGGAACGATGGGGTTATCAGCCAACCCTATGAACCAATCCCCATATCCGCCACCCCCATGGCGGATATAGGTTTCCATCTGTTCGATGATGTATTTCTGGTCACCCACTGCCATATACATCTATAGTGTTTTCTGGACAAATCATTTACTGGTTATTTAGCACATCGAACCGTTATCAACACATCTCTTTTATCATTGAAGGCGATTGACTGCGTAAAATGTTGACGAAAAATTGGTTTTCAGGACAAATTAATGCTGAATGACTTGCGTTTTCGTGGTAATAAGAAAGAAAGCGCCGGGACTGACCCCACACCCAAAAGCCAGCCCAGCGCCTTCAAAAAAGTAAAATCTTTAAGACGACTCACAACGGAGTATATCAGAACTTTCCCCATTTTAAAAGGAGTGACAGAATCTGTCACTCCTTATTTTTGCCCAGATTAACGTTGTTTTGTTTTTATAAAACATGGGGCAAAGAGGTTTTGTTCCCTTTGCCCCATTTCCAGCAGATTTGCTGGTGTGGAAGCTTCTGCTTCAAACGCCTTTGTCTCTGTCCGAAGGTGCAGAAGGGGAGAAAGGAACCATCTTTCTGCACCCCCGGTTGGTCTTGCGCATGGAATCCCCCGCGCAAGCCCTGCTATACCAAAAGGCGTTCCTTACCCCAAAATGTTGACGGTCTTTAAGTCCAAAGACACTTTTTTATTTTTACGAGATAACTGTGTCAGCCCTGTTGTGAATCTACGATTCTCAATGCTATTTGGGCAATTCTTTGCCTTAAGGCCTTAGGCGCAAGAACTTCCACCTGGTCGCCATAGCCCAAAATCCACCAGATTATCTCATTAAGTCCATCCACGCGGAATTTCAGCACCACCGAGCCATCTCGCGGACAAAATCTTAATTCGACCTCGTAGATTTGGCCTTCTCGTAATAATGACCAAGCATACCCAAAATACTCGTTAAGGTCGAATTTCTCATCTTCCACAAAATATCTGTCTAAAGGACTCAACTGCGTGATATGATTCAGCTCGAAGGTATGCACTGTCTTGTGAAAGCTCGATTCTCCGATTGCATGCCATGTGTTTTCCGAATAAACCAGGTGATAAGGATTGAGATCCGTTGTGATGGTGTTTTGTTCGGCAGGCAAATAGCAATGAATGGCCAAAACTCGCTTTAATGTAATCGCGTCCAAAACCTGCATAAATGTTTTATCCGACAAGTCCATCCTGGCTTTAGGAGCAGGGCTAAAGGAAATAAATCGAAACGATGCGTCGCAAAATTGTCTTACTTCCCGTCTCAGACAATTCTCAATTTTAAGGGATAACAACCGGGAAGGATAAGCAAGGGGGAGTTGCATATTGTGACTTGCCTCGCGAAGCAGTAACAGCAAGCCGAATGCTTCATCTTTAGACAAAGCAAGTGTTGGGAGAGGGGATTGATGGTCGAAAACATAACGGTGTTGCCTTCTATCAAAGCGACATGGTAAGCCGGCTTTTTCCAGAACTTTCAGGTCTCTATACGCCGTGCGACGGCTTTTACCCAGTATCTCAGTTAATTCTGAAATTGCATAGCTACTCTGAGATTGCAACGCTGTCAATAACTGCGTTATTCTGCCGATTCTATCGTTTTTCATATACCCCCTTTTGTCTTGATGCTCGATTTCATAACAGATGTCTGCTCATCGGTATTACTCCTTAAGGCGTTTGGAAACAGCCAAAAGTTGATTATTTTTTGAGGCCATATTGCTTTTTGCTTGATTTTAGCAAAGAAAACGTGTTAGAATGTTTGGCGCTCTAAATGGATAGAGATGACAAGTGGGCAAGCGGACCGTCTCCGTAGAGGAAAGGTCACATCTATTGATACTGGGTTAAGGTTCTAAAAACTCATTAAAGGGAGTGTGCTTCTGGTTGCAGCACCAGCAGCGCACGCTGAAGTATTTACAAGGGTTTGTCTGGCGGATGGCAATACACCGCTTGAGCTTGCAGACCCCTGTATTCCATTCGTTTACCGCCCGATTATGGTTGGAACACGTCTTACTATCATTATTAATTCTGATGCGAGCGATTACTGGAACGGCGCACTGACTATCTGGGACACAAATCAGAATTATGGCCGCTTGTACGCAAGGGATTATAACGAAGAGACCCAAGACTGGAAAGGTTCACGATTCCCGGCTGCAGGCATCAGGGCCTCAGTATTGGAATTTTTAGGAACTCAAACAGTGGACGAAGTGGACCACGATACCAATGGTTTCCAGTTTTGCGGGGGCGACAATGATGCCATACCTGGGGACTGGTTTATTGTCGATTACAATGCTATTGATATAGGTACTTGTCCTGTTCTTTTTTTCGACTGGATCGTTGAGGATTGGGAGCACCCATTGTATCAACTGTTTTTTACTCACGTCAGGACGCGTGATTTTGATGATGATGGAATAGTCAACTTTGAGGATTTTGCGGTGCTTGGCTTGAATTGGCGAAGAACCGGCTGTCTTGAACCGGATAATTGCTCGGGAACCGACCTTGATGCCGATGGGTATGTAGGCATCAGCGACTTAATGCAATTTGCCGAATACTGGCTGGAAAAGACCAGATAATCGACAACTTCGATTTGGCCCTCGCAAACCCATTAAGCTATAAGAATTTTCCCTCAATGGGTCAGGTTATGTCACAGGAGGGCAGAAAATCGTCAACATTTCCATTTTCACAACGCCTTTGGTTAATAGCGTTGCTGTAAAAACCCGGTGATGATTAGTTAAGGTATTTTTTGTGATAACGCAGTAGATACGAGAGGAGGTGTGTTATGAACACACGAATATTTTCAGGAATTATCGTCATAGTGCTGCTTGGCAGCGGAATCGCAGTTGCGGACAGACCCTTAGAGCGTGCGGAGCTTCTGCAAATCTTTGAACAATTAACTGCTCAACCCCGCAAGACCTGGATTGCGGCGGGCACAATTAAGGCGTCACATCAGGAATATGGCACATCAGCCGTTACCGATGAAAATGAGATTAACCGGCAAATCACCGCGGAGATTCAGCGGTATCGCAATGAGTCAAATAAACGGGAGCTTACCGAAGAGCTGCAGAAAATGAAACTTGACGCGATACCCTTTAACATTCGCCACGAGTTATCCAACGAATACACAATGTATTCCACGGAGCAAGTAAAATTTGACGGTAAGCGGTTCTACTGGGAAATTAACGTTGATTCAAGGTCTGATTCGGTAAAACCAGGCAGGGATTTAGCCGGCAATTTTATGACTCAGCAATTTGACCTTGGCGCAAACCAAAGACGCATATTTGCCTGGGATGGCGAAAAGTACACCACGTATTTCCTGCCCGGCAACAATGCGATTGTCGATGCAGGAGGAAATAGTCCGCACCCTGTAAACGGGCCTTTAACCGCAGGGGTGGTTCCCTGGGGATATGGTCGTTACACATATAACAATCTTTGTGCCATTGAATCTTCAGGCACTGAATCGACCGCCAACGATGAAACGCAAATAGTTTTGACGCTCAAAGAAGCCAACGGCAGCGAAAGCCACTTTACACTGGACTCTACCAAAAACTATGCCTTAAGAAATTGTTTAATAGAAAAACCGGATGGCTCGACAATCTCAAGACGGTATTCGGATTATGCGTTTATTGCAGGCAATTGGATTCCTAAAACCATCCTGATTGAACAGTTTGAAGCCGGCTCAGGTCGGCTGAAAGCCCGCGACCTGTGGAATCTGACCGCCATAGACGATAATGTTCCACAAGCAAACGCTTTTGATGTCTCTTATGAGTCGGATGCACTGGTTGAGTATTATTCTGATGGGAGCACTAAGCCGGCAATGTGCCGGCAATCAAACGCCGCCGATACAAACCAGCTCCTGACAAAACGTTTGGAGATAGTCAAATCAGATGGAGCGAACGCGCGAAATTGCGCAACAATTGCGACAGGATACGTTGCGTCGGAATTAGGCATTACGATTTCAGATAAAGACCTCGCCTCCCTGGTTAACCAGACCGGAGGCACCACCAGTATGTATGATATGAAGAACTTACTGCAGGGATTCGGATTCTATTGCCGGGCGGTTAAGACGAACATCGATACACTCAAAAATCTAAACGGCTGCAAGGCAATTTTACATTTTCCCGGAAAGAACCATTTCGTTATCGTGGACCGCGTTGATGACCGGTATGTCTGGATAATGGACCTTTCGTCGGCCAAATTCTATTACCGCACCGACATCAGCTTTTTCGATATGGACTGGCCAAACGGGACGGCTTTAATTGTCTCGAAACAGCCGATTCAGGGTGATTTTAATGAAATCAGCAGCGACCAGTTGGCAGATATAATCGGCGGCTCCGGTTACTCCTGCACAAATCTCATACAGCAATACGATGTCATCTTTTGCAGCGAAGTCGGTGGTTTGTGTGGAGGGAAGTACTATGAATATTACCTACGCTATGGATGTCAAGCCGCCGAGAGCGGCAGTTGCTCCAGCACAAGAATGGTCAGATATAAGTCAACTCCCTGCATTCAAGACACTGAATTCCCTGATGCCTGCACAGGAACCGGCGTGTGGACATCCTATTATATGATGGCGTGTTTGTAATTAACTGCGATTTAATCTTATATTGCCTCGTCAGGGTACAACTGCATCCAGGTTATCAAAACTGCGCTGCTCCGACGCGATTGACTTCCCCCCATAAAAGTCATACAGTGCTGGCTATGCGGCGATTTGGGCTAACCCTGATTGAATTGGTTTTAGTAATAGGAATTATTGCTGTTCTCTTTGCACTTTTGGTGCCTTCTCTCCAGAGGTCCCGGCTTCAGGCAAAAACAGCCGTCTGTATGTCTAATATCAGGCAGTTAGATACGGTTTTTTCTGCCTATGTTACCGACAGCGGCAATTTTCCCTATGGGTTTGACAACACCCCCGAAGGACCTCCGACCGGTGGTTACGCCGGCTATATCCAATACGACAGAATGGGGTGGTGGTGGTTTAATTACCTTGGCGAACTTTATGAGAGAAGTTTGGGTAGCAAGACCGTACTCCAGTGCCCATCCAAACAAATACAACAGCCAAAACTCAAAGATGATATTCTTTGTGGAAACTACGGCGTTAATCTGTCCATTTGCAAAATGTCCACGGGAAACGCGGACCCAAACGAAATTGGCAAACCAAGAGAGCTTTCGGAAATTCCGAATCCTGCGCGGACATTACTCATAGTCGATAGCGGTTACGCAGTCATAAGCTGGCGACACGCGGCTGACTTTTTTACTGCAACGCTTGGCAACACACACATAGAAGATACTGCCTATATTCCGGGTTTGTCGATAAATCGCCAACGACAGCTTTTGGCGGGACAGCAGATAGATGCTTTCTATGGGCGACATCCTCAAATGACGGTCAACGTTGGATTTGCTGATGGTCACGTAGCTCGCATCAAAGCGGAAGATTTGCTTGTTAAAAAAAACTCCGCTGGCCATTACGAAAACCGGTATCCGCTATGGACGCCGGATTCCAAATAACTGCGGATTAGAACGACATATCTTCTGCTTTGGCAAGTATTTCTTCGTTACCGGGGTATTCGATAACCATAATCGACTCCAGGATTGGCTGAGGGTCAGATTCTGATTGCTTAAACCATTGAATCTTACTTGGCAGGTCGGTAGAGGCGTCTGTAAAGACCCGCCATATTCTCTGCGATGTTAAGCCCCGTAAGGTTTTTTCAGTCCACCTGAGTTTATATACCTTCATATTATCGACCCCAGTGCTATGGTTGAAGTCGGTTATCTCAGACCATTCTGCGTCCGGGGGAATGTCGGAGGATTTGTCGAACGGCATTATATCTAACGAACCGTGAATCCTGGTTACAATACCGGACAGAGCATCGCTGTTCAATGAAGTTTGTTCATTTGTGCCTGTGTCTAAATGTTTGGTCTTCTTCACCCCGTCAGAAATGTTCCATAATATGCACTCATTTCCCGTTTTAATAATATACAAGCTGGAACTTCTGGCTATCCATACCTCCTGCACAGGTTTCTGATTATCGGGAACAAAGCTGGAAATGTGGATATTCTTCACCGTATCGATGGCCCTGTAAAGCCGTTCAATGGCAAGACCTTTTGCGGTGGGCACATTAAAAAACAGGCCTACTGCCACTGCTATCAAAGCTGCAACGGGAAGCGCTATTTTCAATAGGGGTCTGAGGTTCTTTGATGCATATTTGAGCTTTACGGCTGTTTCTAACTTCTCAGAATGTGGTTGCTCCTGGCTGTTCGAATTTGCCTTTTCCACCTTTACAGGGAAACCTGCGTATAAACTTTCTGTCTCAACCTTGGCAGCCGTGTCTATGTGGAAGACCGTCACAACGCCGGATTCCGGCCTTTCGGCAATATCGTAAATCGTCTTATGCAATTGCTGGATTTTGTCAAGACAGTCGGCACAGCAGACAATGTGTGCGGTTAACGATTTGCGGAATTTGGCATATTCGTCACTCGCCGGGTCTATGCCGTATGGAATGCAATAATCAAAAACGTCATTTGCTCCTACGGATGAACATGGGAAGATACTTTTCTGCGTTTCATTTTTGCTATGCAATTTTTTTGTTTGCTCCAGGATTGTCTGACGGAATTTGTAGAGGTCCTGCCGGCACTTCGGACATAAAGACAAATGTCTTAAGGTCTTTGCATCTGTTTGGCCAAAGGCCATCGCAACAACAGCGGGGATTGCCCCACGAGCCGTGGTGCAATCTGTTTCGTCGGCATCAAGTTCATCTGCAAACAATTGGCTGAGGGTTATAAGCTGTTTTTGAGTGAGGCCCAAATTTTGCAGCTTTTTGGAATCCTCTTTGCATTGGTTGCAGTTATCGATATGGGCCGTTATAGGCGTAGGTATCCTGATTTGCATCGTCGGAGTCAAAAGATTCGGCAAAAAAGGCCTTGCATCATCGCAATTAACGTGTTTGCCCACATACGAAAAGTGCAGCTTGAGTATGGCGGTAGTCGCCATTTGACTTTGTGCCGGATGCTCTTTGAATTCGGCCAGCATTGCTTCAAGCCGGCTTATTTGCTCACGACAGTAAAGACATCCCATGATATGGTCAATGACTTCACTGGGAACAGAATGCTCGGCTTCGTCACGTAAAAAGTCAAAGTAGTGCCGTTCGGCTTCCGCACAAAACTCATTATAATTGGGTGCTATCATTCTCGGCCTCTTGCTTAATTGCCAAATACTTCTTAACCTTACTAAGCCCGGTGGAAATATATCGGACTACAGAGCGGTCATTAATACTCATCCTGTCAGCCGATTCCTTTATGGATAGACCATCACAGTATCTTGATGCAATAGCTTTAAATTCGTTCTTGGTTACCCGTTTTTTGATTAGTTCTATCATCCTATCCGTCTGCTCTTTCTCCATTAAGGCGTCTTCGGGCAGCCGATTGTTGACGGTTAATTTTTTATAATCAGCGCATCTGTGTGTCATCGCCTGGTATCTTCCGAGGTATCGAATATGGTCCGTTATATCATTGATTATTGCCCTGTAAATGTAACCTTTGATGTCTTGTACTTCTGCCGGGACAGGCCTTGATACAAGCGAAAGGAAGAAATCATGGAACAAATCCTCGGCCCTGCTTTCATCTTTAATTTTGTGGCGAATAACAGCACGAATAAAATCACCGTGCTCAAAGAAAATTGCCGTGGCACGTTGAACGTCGCCTGATACGTCACAGTCCTGTCCTGTCGTGCTATTTTCACTCACCTGCAACTTGCTCCTCAAAGGCAAAAAAGCTGAATACAAACAACCATATTACCAAATATTCCCTATCTTATCAAGGACGGAGTTCTGGGATGCAAGACGCTGAAAATCGTTGCCAAACATACACATCAGCGTATAATATGGCCGGAGGGTTGGAGAATTAGATTATGGGTAACGAAACGCACGCAGGGATAGGCATTGACAAGCTGCTGGAGGCGGCTGGGTGGAAGATTATTAGGAGAGATACATAAATGGCGGAAAAAGGGCAATTTTTAACTGATGAACTTCAATCCGCAATAGATATGCGCAAGCATAAATCATCACGAAAAACAAAAATTGAACCTATAAATTCATTAAATGAAAAACAGGTTGTCTCAAAGAAAAGGGTTTCCGACCATGGCGAAGTTTATACAGCCAGTCGCGAAGTAAATGCCATGATTGATTTGGTGAAGCAGGAAACAGAGAGGATAGATTCAAGATTTCTTGAGCCGGCATGCGGCACAGGAAATTTTTTGGCGGAAGTATTAGAAAGAAAACTTCGCGTTGTCGAATCCAGCTATGGCAAACGTCAATTAGAGTATGAACGGAATGCCGTTCTTGCAGTATCCAGTATTTATGGAATAGATATTCTTGAAGATAATGTTGTGGAATGCCGCAAGAGACTTTTTGGCATTTTTGACCGGTACTACAGCAATTTTTTCAAAAAGGATTGTCTGAATGCAATCAAATATATTCTTAAGCGTAATATTATCTGGGGCGATGCGCTGCACCTGAAGACGGTGGGAAAAAATCCGCAGCCGATTGTCTTTTCCGAGTGGTCTTTTCCTTTTAACGACAGCACAATCAAACGAAGGGATTTTACGTTTCATGAATTACTTTCCTATGCCCACACGAGAGAACAACCTCTATTTTCCGATCTCGGAGAGGAGGTTTTTTTCCCTGAGCCGGTCAAAGAATATCCCCCAATCCACTTCCTGAGGGTCGCCGATGCTGAACAGCAGTAATTACAATCCGGATGTGCTCTCTTGCCTTGCGAACCTAAGCAGTGATGAAGTTTTTACGCCACCAAAGATGGCGAATGAAATCCTCGATTTGCTACCGAAGAACTTTTGGAGCGACAAGAATACCAAATTTCTCGACCCTGTCTGTAAATCGGGAGTGTTCTTAAGGGAAATTGCCAAAAGGTTAATGACCGGCCTCGAAAAAGAAATCCCGGACAAGCAAAAAAGGATTAACCATATTTTCAAAAACCAGCTTTTCGGCATCGGCATAACAGAACTGACTTCTCTTCTTGCACGAAGAAGCGTGTATTGTTCAAAAACCGCCAATGGTAAATACTCCGTTTGCGATAACTTTGGCGACCAGCAAGGCAACATCTGTTTTAATCGAATCAAACATATATGGATAAATGGCAGTTGTAAATTTTGCGGCGCAAGTCAGGATGTCTTCGATCGAAGCGATGCGCTGGAAACTCATGCCTATCAGTTTATCCATACGAACAAACCTGAGGAGATATTTAAAATGAAATTTGATGTAATTATAGGAAATCCACCATATCAATTGGATGATGGAGGGTTCGGCAGAAGCGCCACACCAATATATCATAGGTTTGTTCAGCAAGCCAAAAAGTTGAATCCGCGTTTTCTCACTATGATTATCCCCTCACGCTGGTTCGCAGGAGGTAAGGGCTTAGATGATTTCCGCAAAGAAATGCTGAACGATAACCGGATACGGAAAATTTTTGACTTTGAGGATGCAAACGAATGTTTCCCCGGTGTGGATGTTGCAGGTGGCATCTGCTATTTCCTTTGGGAAAGGGATTCATCAGGTCCATGCGAAGTGGTTAATATCCACAATGAGGCCAAAACAGTTTCAACCAGATCAATGAACGATTTCGAGACATTTATTCGGCACAGCCAAGCAGTTCCCATCGTCAGGAAGGTTCTGGAAAAACAAGAAAGGAGGATGCATGAGCAAGTATCATCTTACAAGCCCTTTGGATTACGAACGTTTGCTAAGCCGCAAAAAACGGGTGATATCATTTTGCATTGGCAGAAAGGGGAAGGTCCCTACCGTCGCAAAGAGATAACAGTCGGCACTGAAATGATTGATAAATGGAAGGTTATTTCTTCACGTTCCGGCCATGAACATGCTGGTAACCCAGGGACTGATGGCAAACGTAGAGTGCTTTCAAAGATTGCGCTATTGCCCCCTGGAACCATCTGTACCGAAACATATCTTGTGATTGGCAGTTATAAAAAGAAAATTCATGCAAAGAATCTCATCGAATATATGAAAACACGCTTTTTCCGTTTTCTTCTTTCCTTATTTATGTACTCCCACAGCATTACAAAAGACACTTATACATTTATTCCTATTCTTGACATGTCCATCAAATGGACAGATGAAATGCTTTATAAACGCTATGGGCTCACTAAGGAAGAAATAGCATTTATAGAATCCAAAATCCGACCGATGGAGTTGGAAAATGAATAAAGAATTTTTTCCTCAACGGCCTGATTCCAAGCCGACCATATACGCTTATGAGGATACGAACCCTCAATACAATGGCTTGATTAAAATTGGTTATACCAATGGAGATGTTCGGTTGCGCGTGGCACAACAATATCCAACTCTGCGTCCCGGCAAACCGCCATACAGAATTGTTCTCGAAGAATCTGCAATGCGTAATGACGGCAGCGCCTTCACCGATCACGAGGTTCACTGGTATTTAAGGCAGGCAGGAATAAAAAATCCAGACGGGGAATGGTTCAGGTGTTCGGTCAATGATATAAAGTCCGCAATCATAGCAATCAAAAAAGGCGAGATGAATGAAGAAAATCGTTCGCTTGATTTCAAAATGCGGCCCGAGCAGCAGGCAGCAGTCGAAAAAACGGCTGCTTATTTTAAAAGTTTCAAAAAAGAAAACCATAACAAAACACCGCATTTTCTCTGGAACGCTAAAATGCGGTTCGGAAAGACCTTTGCCGTTTATCAGCTTGCCAAAAAAATGAATTGGTCAAAAGTGCTGGTGCTCACCTTTAAACCTGCGGTTCAAAGTGCCTGGGAACAGGATTTGAAATTCCACATTGATTTTAAGGGCTGGCAATTTATCTGCCGTAATGGTTTAAGTTTTGGGCAAGCGAAAAGAAATAAACCGTTTGTTTGCTTTGGTTCATTTCAGGACTATCTTGGCAAAAATCCAGCAGGCGGAATTAAACCAAAAAACGAATGGGTTCATGCCACCAATTGGGATTGTGTCGTTCTTGACGAATATCATTATGGCGCGTGGCGCGAAAATGCAAAGGAACTTTTTGAAGCGGAAGACAAAAAAGAAATGGAGTTCGCGGAAGGTGAAGGCATAGAAGATTTTGATGAAGATCTTATGCCCATAACTACAAATGCCTATCTCTATCTTTCCGGCACTCCTTTTCGGGCACTTGCGTCGGGAGAGTTTATCGAGGAACAGATATTTAACTGGACATATTCCGATGAACAGCGGGCAAAAGAACAATGGACAGGTAATGATAATCCTTATGTCTCACTGCCAAGAATGGTGTTGCTTACCTATCAACTTCCGGATGCGATCCGTGAAATTGCTATGCAGGGGGAGTTTAATGAGTTTGATTTGAATGTATTTTTCTCTGCCGATGGAATAGGCGGCAAAGCAAAGTTTAAATATGAGACGGATGTTCAAAAATGGCTCGATTTAATCCGTGGGGCATTTTCAGAAACGACCATTGATAATCTGAAATTAGGGGCAAAAAAACCGCCTATGCCTTTTTCTGATACGCGTCTGTTGAATGTTTTGTCTCATACTTTCTGGTTTTTACCGAGTGTCGCTTCATGCCACGCTATGAAAAATCTTTTAGAACAGCGACAGAATAAATTCTTCCATGATTATCAAATCATCGTTGCTGCGGGTTCAGGCGCTGGCATCGGTGTTGAGGCATTGCCCCCTGTATATAAAGCGATGGACGATCCCCTCAAGACAAAAACGATTACCCTTTCCTGTGGGAAATTGACAACCGGGGTAACAGTCAGGCCGTGGACGGGCATTTTTATGCTTCGCAATTCATCAATCCCCGAAACATATTTTCAAGCTGCATTTCGAGTGCAATCGCCGTGGACAATAAAAAATCCTGACAGCAAATCTCCCAACGAAGAAGAAATTATAAAACGTGAATGTTATGTATTTGACTTTGCTCCTGACAGGGCATTGCGGCAAATAGCCGACTACAGTTGCCGGTTGAATGTGAATGAGTCAAATCCCGAAAAAAAAGTTGCAGAGTTCATCAGTTTCCTCCCTGTTCTTGCCTACGATGGCAGTTCAATGAAGCAGGTAGATGCCGCCGGAATTTTGGACATGGCCATGAGCGGAACAACAGCAACATTGCTGGCGCGTCGCTGGGAGAACGCATTGCTGGTAAATGTAGATAACAACACCTTGCAGCGTCTGTTGAACAATAAAGACGCTATGAACGCCTTGATGAGTATAGAGGGTTTTAGAAATTTAAATCAGGATATTGAAACCATTATTAATAAGTCGGAAGCAATCAAAAAAGTGAAAAAGGAAGCTAATGACAGAGATTTAACAACTAAAGAGAAAAAAGAGCTTACCGAAGAAGAAAAAAAATATAAAAGCATTAGAAAACAGATTCAGGAAAAGCTTATTAAATTTGCTACTCGCGTCCCTGTCTTTATGTATTTGACCGATTATCGGGAACGATGCTTAAAAGACGTGATTACACAACTGGAGCCAGGACTTTTCAAAAAGGTGACTGGTTTGTCCGTAAAAGATTTTGAATTGCTTGTAAGCCTTGGTGTTTTTAATAGTTCATTGATGAATGATGCGGTTTATAAGTTTAAACGGTATGAAGATGCCAGTTTGGTATATACCGGCATAAACAAGCATGAAGGTGAAGGTGTTGGTCTTTATGATACGGTTTTAAGCCCGAAAGACTATAATTCGACATTTGAGAATATGGCGAAATAAGTTAAATCGACGAGGTAATAGATAATCACGGCGCCTGGCCAATTAGATGAGGCGGCAATAGTGAGGTTTTGGCAATGTTATTTGTAGTGCATAAAAGCCGGTTCAAGAAGATGGTTTCTCTTGTTAGAGACGACAAGGGCAGGGAGGCGAAAGAGACGTTTCTGCGAATAGCGGCGGCAGGTGATTGTGTGGAAATTGCGGGCAAGGAAATGTCCGCGTCATTTCCGGCCACTATCTACGAGGAAGGTGTGATATTTATCCCCACGACTTACTTTCGTCGTCTTCTTCGGGCTACGCCGGTAAAGGAGGATTTTCTAACGTTTCAAGTAAACGAGGAAGGTATTCGATTTGCTGACGTGCATTGGGAAGCCGGCGGAAGCGTCTTGTTCCCAGACCCATCGAAAGCCCCGCAGTCCTGGCCGCCCGATAAACCAAAGGTCGAAGCATCCAACCCGCCGAAAAACCCGACGTTATTCGATTTCGACAAATAATGCAGGCAATGAATGAACGAGCGAGAGCACCAGCAGGCACTAATACAAATCAAAGACGACGCACAGGACGTTATAAGGACAGAGCAGTTTCGCAGCCTCGTTCAGGA
Organism: Sedimentisphaerales bacterium; assembly: GCA_049509315.1. Lineage (GTDB taxonomy): Bacteria > Planctomycetota > Phycisphaerae > Sedimentisphaerales > Anaerobacaceae > Fen-1362. The sequence continues at coordinate 22,694 of JBELAA010000002.1, forward strand.
TTTTCTTAATAGGTATAATAACTGGCGCAAAGCGCTGGTTGTCTGCAAACGAATGGCAAGGCATCATCCTGTGTTGGTAATTCCGAAGGACGCCGAGCCGGGCGAACCGCCACAGCCGGGATGGGAAGTAGAGTCAAGAAACGATTATCTTCTTGAGCTTGTAGATGAGAGCAAGCCCAAGCCCAAAGAGTGGTTCAAGAACGGCGATAGAATAATCCACCGCCGATTCTGGCGGCCACAATTACCGCCGAATCCTGTCGAACTGCTTATGCCGTTAGAGTTATTCGACCGGCTGCACCAAAAAGACGATAACCTAACGCCTGACAGGCCCCGCGATGCTATGAAGGACTATAACGAACGGCTGGCCGCTTACGCTTTTCTTGTAGCCGTTGTCTGTTGCAAATTATCCGACGGTATAATCGGTATCGAGCTTCCCGAAGAACCCGCAGACGATGTTTGGGGATATTATAGTGAGCTTGATAATACCCAGGAGTATCATCGAGGCGACAAAACACGCTCAAAACTGCGTGATGCTCTTTTTGACGTGAAACACGTCTGCATACAAGAACAACAGGCAAAGCAGATAGTTGAAATAGTAAAAACGGATTCCATACCTCCCCACCAAGCTGCTGTCCTCGACATAGCAAATAAAGTTGACTGGCTCGTTATGAAAGCAGGTATCAGGGCACGATTTATAGAACATATCGACCGCTTTTACAAAATGGTCGAGGACTACGGGCAAGCCCTACAACCTTATACAGATAAGCTCAAAAAAGCCGAAAAGCGGTGGAAGCAAGAGGGGACAAAACTTAGTTTGGCGGAGTATTGTCCACCGCCAAAAGGTTGGGTGGAGACGAACTCTTGGGACAATCCATTCATTAACGTTGATAGCCGTGTTATCTTCAGTCCAGCCGAGCCGGTGAATCCTTTGCTTTGGTTTGGGATTTTCGGTAGCTCAGGCATACAACGCACACCTAACGAAAGCGAGAAGTTAATGTGTGAATATGTGCGGCTGGCTATTATTCACGACTACGAACTGCGATATTCAGGGACACCTACAGATAGCTATATTTTTTCTGCTGAATACAAGGGGAGATGGTTTCAGAGAGACAAGTTTTGCAAGGATGTCTGGGAATACTATCACTATGATAATCAACCTGCCGACCTGCTTCATTACTCTGCTGTCCCACAAGAAAAACTATCACAGCTTAACCGTGCGTTTGCGCGAGTTCAGACCGACATTGCCAACACACCGAATCAAACACAACAGCCAGAATTACCAGACGGAGAAATCTTTGATGGCTTGACGTGGGACAAATCCCTCACACAAGAAAAAATAAAATACATCGAAGACACTTTCGGGCCTTTGGCAAAGAATCTAATCGAATTGGCCGGACTCGTTCGTGAATCTCGTGGCAAGTATATGAAAGCCGGACAGGCCAAAAAGGGGGACGCACGTTGGATTGAGGTGGATGAAAATGCTCGCTTAACGGTTTCAGTCGATAAGTGGGGCACTTTAATTCGCACCTTTGCGTCTGCAAAGCTTTTATTACGGCCAGAAATAACGCCAGCAGTAGGGAGTGAACAGCAAGCAAGACGATTCTATGAAGCGATATACACAGCTATTACAGGTCAGGACTTCAGTTTTGGTAAAATGATGTTAGGCGCAGTTTTATCCAGTGAATCCAGAGGCGAGAATCAGGTCAAAGAAGTATCAAATTTTCAGGTTGACCTTTTTCGTGAAACGTTAAATAAAGCCAAAGAGTGCAATGTCGAATCTATTACCAAGACACTTGAGGTGTGGCACAATAACGCCCTTTTAATCCACGCCAGCGGGCAGATAGCAAATGAGAAGCCGAAATTGCAGCCCCTAACCAAAAAAGCCCGACTTATCTACGAAAAGCTGTGCGCTCTCCAACCACACGAGGCGATGACCTTGCCTGATATTCAAACTTGGCTTTACGATGAACATAAAATCAACCTTGACGAAGGAACTTGGAAAGATATTCGCAAAGAACTTATCCCATACGGTCTGAAAAATAGGCCGAGAGTCGGATATTACATCGAAAAAAAATAACTTTATACACCCCTTTATAACCCCCCTTATACGCCCTACAAGTCAATTTATGTCCCTGTGATAATAGGGGATATGAATGATTCAGGACACAGATTGATGACGTGTGGGGCAATGGCTCGACGGCTCGGTGTTAGGGCAAAATGGCTCAGGGCCGAAGCCGAAGCTGGTAGATTACCACACGTGAGGGCTGAGGACACATTGTTGTTTGAGCCGGAGACGGTCTTTTCAATTCTGGTGAAGCGTGCGCAAGGGGACAAAACCAATGACCGCTGACCAGCAAATAATCGAACCGCTACTTCTCTCCGCTACTGAGACCGCAAAGACGCTGGGGATTTCAATACGTCTTCTACAATCTCTAAATTCAAGTGGTCGATTGCCGCTGCCGGTGCGATTAGGACGGCGGTGCTTGTGGTCGCGTGAGGAACTTACTGAGTGGATTCGCTACGGTTCACCGAGCCGAGAAAAATGGCAAATCATTAAGGGGACTCAAAATGAATGAAAAAAAGAAGGCCAGTGCGTCAACACTGGCCGAAAGAAACATCGAACAGAAAGAATCATACCACAAAGGGAACTATTGGTCAAGTCAAAATCTCAAAGAAATGCTTGGCGTGTTGCTATTGCGTCTGGTTGCTGGACATTCAGAATCACCGGCTGGGAATTTCCTTTGGACGCAAGAGGACATAAACAAGGCGTCTTGGGTAATCTGTCGGAAAGCATACGAGCCGGAAAAGACGGTTGCTAATGTCTGAAAATCAAACCATATCCCCATTTCTCGTTGACACCAAAACAGCGTCGCGCCTTTGCGGCCTTTCCCGTTCTGCTTGGTATTCGCTTTTAAGCCAGGGACGCATAGGCCCGCCGGTAATCAGGATTGGTAGTCGATGTTTGTTTAGTATAACTGATTTAGAGAACTGGGTAGCAATGCGAAACCCAGAAACCGGCACACTGCCAACACGCCAACAATGGATTGAGATTTTGGAGAACCGGAAATGATTGCAGAAACAAAAAAAGCCGCCTCTGCAAAGGCGGCAAAGACAAACATTGAACGAGAAAAATCATACCGCCATAGGGACGGACAGTCAAGTCCTAATCTGAAAGAATTATTGGGCGCTCTCTTACTCCGCTTGGTTGCTGGGCAGGCAGAGCCGGACGGCTGGGTATTGTTTGAGGTTTTGCTTGGGCAGTATTGCGAGATTAAGCAGACAGTGAGAGTTTCAATATGACAGACAAACGAGCGGAGAAAATTACGGAACGGCTGGGAAATATCCCGCGAGCATACCGAGCGACATACGAAAGAGCAGTCGATGGCAAGAGCTTACGGGCAAGCATAAATTCCTTCTGTTTGGAGTGCGTCGGCTGGCAAAAAGAGGAAATTCGCAATTGCTCAGACCTTGCGTGCCCTCTTTATGCGGTTCGACCTTACTCTAAAACCCCACAAAGTGCCCGTAATGAGCGTTTTATGAACGAATGACAAAAGAACCCTTTATGATACGCCTCACAGAAAGTCAAACCCTAAAAAGTGCCTTACGCTATCACCGGCGCGGTTGGTGTGTTATCCCGATACCGCACGGCCAAAAGGTCGCGCAGGTCAGGTGGAAACAGTATCAGACCGAAAGACCAGACGCAAACCAATTGAACAAGTGGTTTGGGGATAATCACAGCAATATCGCGGTCGTTCTGGGCAACGTATCCGGGGGGCTTGCCTGTCGGGACTTCGACGAGGAAAAAGCATACCAGCAATGGGCAGGTGAACATCAGAACTTGGCCGATAAGTTGCCCACAGTAAAAACAGCAAGGGGTTATCACGTCTATTTTCGGGCCGATGTTAGCAGTGTCCGGCATTTTGACGACGGGGAATTGAGAGGAAACGGCGGATATTGTCTTTTGCCCCCTTCCCTTCACCCAGACGGTGCGATTTACAAATGGCTGATTGAGCCGAACGGTGAAAACCTGTTATTCCTTGACCCCTTCACTGAGGGACTTGCTCAAAGTGTCGGCAATGTTACAGAGAAAACAGAGCAAGCAGAGAATACAGAGCAAACACAGAAAACAGAGAAAACTAAAGACATAGAAAAAATTTTGATTGTTTACATTAAGGATTTTGAAAAGATTATCAGAGAAACACTGCCTAAAAAAATAGGGACGAGAAATCGAAGGGTTTTTGAATTTGCGCGTGCGTTACGCTCTATGCCGGAATACTTTGACGCAGACCCGAAGATTTTCAAGCTGGTCGTTAGAGAGTGGCATAAACAAGCTCTGCCAAATATCAAGACAAAGGATTTTGTGGAAACTTGGATTGATTTTTTGAAAGCGTGGCCGAAAATTAAGTGGACATTAAAAGATAATCCTGTGGGTGAAACGTTTGAGAAAGCAAAAAAGGCGTCCGTTCCTAATTGTGCCACCAAATACGACAATCCGAAACTGCGTCTGCTGGTGAAATGGTGTAAAATTCTTCAAGAGAAGGCGGGAAACGCCAGTTTTTTTCTGTCGGCACGCACAGCAGGTAAGTTTTTGAAAACAGACCCGATGACAGCTTATCGCTGGCTTTTTCTGCTTGTGAGCGATGATGTTCTTAAAGTCGTCGAAAAAGGCAAATTGACCAGAACAGGCGGCATAGCTACGCGATTCAGGTATGTTGCTGATTGAATAGCAAAAAATTTTTGATTCTCTTGGATTTTATGCTTGACATAACTGCAAGTATGGATATAAATGTAAATATGATTATTGAGCGTATAGCAGAAGCGATTGAAAAATCGGGTAAGACCAGATACCAGATTGCGAAGGAAACCGGCATTGACCAAGCGGTGCTTTGCAGGATTATGCAAGGGGGTAGTTGCAGAACCAAAACCGTTGACTTTCTCTGTGAGTATCTGGGGCTTGAGCTTACACCGAAAAAGCCAAAAAAGAAAGGTAGGTGAAAAAATGAGAGTATATAGGGCGACATACAGAGACCGAAACGGCAAGATAAGAGAGGCCGAAAAATGGTATCTGGAACTCCGCGACCACTTGGGAATGGTGAGACGTTTCCCCGGCTTTGTCGATAAGGCGGCAACGGAATCGCTCGGCAAGCAGATTAAACGGCTTATATCCTGCCGGGCTTCTACCGACCCCATAGACCCGGCATTAAGCCGATGGCTTGGGCAGATACCGGATTCGCTGCGTCAAAGGTTTGTCATAATAGGGCTGTTAGACCCCGAAAAAGCAAGCGGCGGAAAACCATTGTCCGAACACCTTGCGAACTTTCGGGCTTCTTTAGAGGCCAAAGGCAATACCCCTGACCACGTTTCCCTTGTTGTATCGAGAGCAAAGCGGATAATCGAGGGCTGCAAATTTATCGCTTGGCAGGATATATCCGCAAGCCGGATTCAGAGATACCTTGCCGATTTGAGAATAGACACAAAAGATGAAAAGGGCAAAGTCAAAAAAGGTATCAGCGCGCAGACGTTCAATTTTTATCTGCAAGCCCTGAAAGAGTTTTGCCGTTGGATGGTGCAGGATAGGCGGGCTTCTGAATCTCCGGTGCAGCACTTGAAGGGGCTTAACGTGCGAACCGACAGACGCCACGACCGAAGGGCTTTAACTGCTGACGAAATACGCCGATTGTTAGAGACCACGACGGCACAGCCGGAACGTTTCGGTATGACGGGACTGGCAAGGGCAACGCTTTACCGGCTGGCAGTTGAAACGGGTTTGAGAGCTAACGAATTGAGAACGCTGAAAAAATCGTCGTTTGACTTTGATAATTGCCTTGTCGTCGTCGAAGCAGCATACTCAAAGCACAGAAGAAGGGACGAATTACCCCTGCGACCGGATACAGCAAAAGAGCTACGGGCTTTTATGAGCGATAAGCTACCTGCTACCCCTGCTTTCAATATGCCAAGACCTAATCAGCTTGTGTTTATGCTTAAAAACGATTTACAGGCCGCTGGTATCGCCTACGTTGACGATTCAGGGCGGTATGCGGACTTTCACAGTTTGAGACACACCACAGGGACGTTATTGGCGGCGGCTGGCGTTCACCCGAAAACGGCTCAATCACTTATGAGGCATAGCACAATCGAATTGACTATGAGTAAATATACTCATACCCTTGCCGGGCAAGAGAGCGAAGCCATAGCTAAACTGCCGGATTTATCGCAGCCAAGTCAACAGGCACAGCAAACGGTTAAGACCGGGACGGATGATAAAAGTGTCTTGGCGTCTTGCTTGCCTATTGAGACCGGACAAAATCGGATTACTTCGGACAGGATAGGACGGGTAAATGGGGCTGGCGATAAACAAACCACATTGACAAAGGCGGCGGTGGGATTCGAACCCACGTATAACGGTTTTGCAAACCGTCCCCTTAGTCCGCTTGGGTACGCCGCCAATTCGCGATAAATACCATACCTCAAAATGCGCCTTTAAACAACCTTTTTCCCGCTTCTTCTCTTCTATCTTCTGCTTTCGATCAATAAAATCAAATATAAAAAAGTAAATATCAAAAATGCGGAAGAAGAGTAATTTTATTTAATCCCCTTCAACAATTTTACTTTTTGCATTTTAATTTTTGCTATTCTGTTTTTCCGTTATCCGTCCTCAGTCCTCCGCCTTCTTTCGCGGCATTTGATGAACGCTCATACCGAACGAATCATCCCACGCCTCTTTGAGCACTTCCGAAACCGTTGGGTGCGGGAAACTTACGTCATCGAATTTCTCGGTCGTTCCAATAAGCAGCCGTGCCCCTGCGATAAATTCCGTAACTTTCGCCCCGACCATTGTAATACCTAAAATTTTATCGCTTGCCTTTTCGCGGACGACGCGAATTTCGCCCGCCGTCTCGTTATGCGCCATACTCCTGCCGTTCGCCCTGAAAAACCCCTTGCCGACGACAAAATCAACATCCGCTTTGGCACAGGCCTTTTCGTTTTTCCCGACCGACGCGATTTCAGGAAATGTAAATACAACTTTCGGCACCAGCGCGTAATCGCCGATTTTCTTGTCGCCCCCCAATATATTTTCCGCGGCCGCCTCCGCCTCCGCGAACGCCCCGTGCGCCAAATACGTCGTCCCCACCGCGTCGCCGATTGCGTAAACTCCCGCTACACTGGTCTGCATCTTGTCGTTGACCGCAATTACCGGCCCTTTTGTCTGCAATTTCAGGTTCTCAACGGTCCGCGCATCGCAAACCGCCCTTCTCCCCACCGCTACCAGAACCTTTTCAGCATTGATCGCCTGGCCCGATTCCAAAACCACCTTGGTTACCGTCCCATCTGTGATTATCGAAACGACCTTTTGTTTCGTCAGGACGTCTATTCCCTGCTTTTTAAATTCCCGCTCTAAAAGCTGGCTTACCCAGGCGTCCTCGTTATTGATTATGTGCTCCAGCGCCTCTACAATCGTTACCTTTGTCCCCACTGCCGCGTAAACGCACGCCAATTCACAGCCGATGTATCCCCCGCCCACTACAACCATCGACTTCGGCATCTCCGACAGCGATAGCACCTCGTTACTGCTGATTATCGTTTTCCCGTCAAAAGGTATCGCCGCTATCTCAACCGGCTGCGAACCCGTCGCTATAATTATGCCTTTCGACACCGTCAGCTCCGTCTTTCCTTTCGCGGATTCTACGACTACCGTTTTAGGCGACGTGCAATAGCCGACTCCTTCGTAAATCTTGATTTTGTTGGCCTGGAGCAGCCCCGTCAAACCCTTTCTCATAGCGACTACTATAGCGTCTTTCCTTTGCTGCCATTTCGCCCAGTTGACCGACACGCTCGGTATTTCGATACCAAATGCCCCCGCTGTTTTAACCTGCAAAAGTAATTCCGCCGACGCCAGAAGTGTCTTGGACGGAATGCACCCGCGATTAAGGCACGTTCCCCCGATTTCCGCTTTTTCGACAATCGCGACCGTCGCCCCCTTCTGTGCGCAGCGTATCGCCGCGAAATATCCCCCCGGCCCTGAACCTATTACAATCACCTGTGGTGAGCTTGCCTGCCCTCGAATTCCGTTATCGGGGGTCGAATCCGCGTCAAATGTATCCGCCATTCACATACTCCCTGTTCAATTTATATCGTAGCACCCCATCGTTGTTTTTCCGGCAAACCATTTTATCCGCCAGCGGCGGCCCCAACTATAAATCCCTCTCTCCCCCGCGTCCAGTAAATCTTGTGGTTTGGGATTTCGTCCTCCGCCTTCCCCCTTCTCCCTTCCATCCTCTGTCCTCTGCCTGCCACGGCATTTACCTCGGCGTAGTTGCTTAACGAAGCCGGGGTCTCCTTAACTCAAAACCAAACACTTAAAACTCAAAACTAAATCCTCCCCGCCAGTTCCTCTAACTCTTTATCCCTCCTGTGATACCCGCACTCCTCTATCAGCTTCTTTGCCTCCTCATAATGTTCTTTTGCCTTCCGTCTTCTGCTTGCCACGGCGTAGCCCTTAGGCGAAGACGGGTCCTCTGTCTTCCCTGTCCCCGAGTGGTTGCTCACTTGGTCGGCAACAGGGGATCCATCCGCTTCATCCAGACATACTCTGCTGCTTTCCAGATGATAATCCGCCAACCACAGTTTCATTTCCCCCCGTTCCGCTATCTCCCTCACCTCCTCAAGGTCTCTCCACGCTTCGGCTAAACACTCTTCCCTGTCTCTGCCTTCTAAATTCTTAATTCTAAATTCAAACAGCCCTGCCCTCGCAAGCAGCCCACGTGGAATATGATGCTGCGTCCCCGCCTTCCTTAACCCATCCACCGCCTCGTCTAACCACCGCTTGGCTTCCGCTAAACAGTTTTCCCTGTTTCTCCCTTCTAACTTCTCAATTCTTAATTCCTCGAGCCATGCCCTCCCAAGCGAAAGCTTATCGTTGGCTATCGTTAACAAACCTCCCCTCTCTTTTTTTGCCCATTCCAGTGTCTGCGTCGCCCGGTCCTTAACCTCTCCCGCCTTCCCCTCGGCCAGTAACAAATCGCAGTATTGATACCCCTGCACAGAATACAGATGCTGATACTCCGGCTGTCTCTTCCTTTGTATTCCCTCCGCCTCCTCAAACAGTCGCCCTGCCTGCTCAATCTCTCCCGCCTGATGCAGCGCATCTGCCAGAGCTACCCTCTTGCTCATCCGATGAAACTCATTCCTGCTCTTGTCTGCATACTCCACACTCTTACGCCCGTATTCTACGGCCTTTTCCACCTCTCCCAATATCAGATACAACTGACTCAGATTACTGACACTGGCCGCAACCGTGTCCCACTTTCCTTGCTTCTCAAAAACATTACCCGCTGACTTCATTGGCTCAACTGCCTCACGAAGCCGACCCAAAGCGCGAAGTGCAAATCCAGCTTCACTCAACACAATGGCCTTATCAGAATCCGTTAATCCAGCCGCTGGCCTGTCCCAACACCTATCAAAAAAGCATGCCACCGCCCCCAAGTCCGAACCGAATGCACCGAGTTGTTGCACACTATAAGCTTTATCGCCCCTCCTAATTCTACTCCCATATACATCATCCAGCGCCTTTTGATGTTGCCCTGCGGCACAGCCGTGATACACCGCCCGAAATAACGGCTCCATCTCCTCCAACGTATCCGGCTTTTCCTTCTTCGGCACGCCCTTGTAATACTCATACAACCTCGAATGTGCCTCCTTCCACGCGGCCCCCTTGTCCCCGGAAGTAGCTCCCTCGGTATTCTGCCGGGGATCCAGGTCTTTATTCTTCAACTTCGCCCCAAAATGCTCCCTTACCAACGGATGACAATCAAGTTTCCCCGATTCAGCACCTCTTCCTAACAGTCGCAGGTCTCGCAGGTTCTCTACGGCAAAATCCCAGTCCTCTTCAGATAGCCCCTGCAATTGTTCCGTCAATCCTTTAATAGCAGGTTCCTTTCTTAGTGCCTTAATCGCCCCAACTTCTGCAGGCCGATCAAAAAGCCCCATAAGATACAGGATATTTAATTCTGCTGTTTTATTCAGCCATATTTCATAGGCCATCATCACTTTTTGCGCATGCTTGCCTTGCTTGTCCTTTTCGTAAGCCAACTTCGGCACCTCATCCCGTTTACGAATTTCCCCTCCAAATCGTTTCGCCAGATATCTACCAAGCAGATTAAGCGCTAATGCATGTCCACCAAATTCTTCCGATGCCTGCATCAGTTCTTTGTCTGTCCCGCTTTTTACCCCTTCTTTTCGCAAGATTCGCATCCCCGCTTCAGGCGACAGGTTTTCCAGCTCGATTAATTTTACCGAACGCCCAACTTGCCCCTCAATATCTTCTATTCTTTCCCGCGTCGTAATAACGCAAAGTCCGTTCATCCCTCGCGATAGTTCTCGTAAAAGCGATTGTAATCCCTGGTCTTTCAACCGTCCCTTCATAGGCCCCGGCGGATATTGTAATGGCTCCACCCCGTCCAATATCAAAAGTGTCTTTTGCTCTCTTATAAGCTCCGCCAACCGCACACCTTTGTCCCACGCCGACTTCGCGGATTCAGCCGTCTCCTTATCCCCGAACCACTCCAAGGCATTTGCTAAAAATGTATCGCTCGATGCCTGTCTGTCTTCTGTCGTCCCCTGGCTGTAAAAAGACCATCCGTAAACACGCTGTGCCCCTTGCCAGTTCTTCTCCCCTATTATGTTTAGCCATTCATTCACCAATGCGGTTTTGCCCACTCCTCCCCATGCCACAAAACTGATTATCTTCGTTTTTTTACTTACCCATGCTCGGCTCAGCATCACCAATTCCTTGTTCCTCCCAAACAAATCTTGCCCTGTTATAGGCATTTTCGAAAGGAAGACCCGAGCCTCACCAATCTTCCCTTCACCCTTCGAATTGACGGCATCTAACTGCTTACCAAGTGTCTCAATAGCTGTCATTATTTGTTCAGTATTGCCGATTATATGGTCGCTCTTGCTACCTAATACTTTATGTTCCTCGCTCAACTCTCCAATCTTTTCCAAAAATACTTCGAGTAATTCCTCATCCTTCGCCAGCAGTTTATCTACTGCATTGCCGAACCACTCAGGAATCTCCGCTTTATCAGGGTCTTTCAACAGATTCACTATCTTCTGAAGTTCAGCTTCCACCTTTTCATTGAAATCTGCCTGCAAATGCAGCCCCGCCAGCACTTCCGCAAAATCAGTTTCCTGCCCTTCTGCCGTCTCCAATTGTTTCTTTATGATGCCGTCGAGTTTTTCATGTATCTTCTGTGATTCCTCAAAGGCGGACTTTTCATCCAATACTTCGAATATCATCTCGTCCAATATTTCCGTTACGACATTCACCCATTTCGTCGGGTCTTTTATTGCCTCAACAGCGTCCCCTGTGGCTTTAATTCCTCCCCTTAGGAAATGTTTTACGAAACTGCGTATCAGTGGGAACTTTTCTTTCTTGGCCATAAGACCTCTCCAAGTGAATTATCGATTTTCAGGCCCGTTGCATATTCGAAGGAGGTGTGTCTTGCCCGTAACGTCCCTCTCATTATACCAAACCAACATCCTCCCTTGCAATTCACATTTACCCGCCACCGGCGGAATCGGAAATCACAAATCAGCAACTGAATCCGTGGTTGCAAAAACTTCGTGCTCTCTGAGTTCTTCGTGGTTTAATTCTTTTGCTGCTATATAAAAATTCTTCGTGTTTTAGTGTCTTCGTGGTAAAGGTTATCACATCGCCATTGACAATAGAACTGTTTTTTCATATCGTATCGAAATGGAAACAATGACCCATTTAATTAATTATGTGCTGCACCTCGATAAGCACCTTAGTTTCATCATCGAAAACTATGGCCTGTGGTGCTACCTGATTTTCTTCCTCGTCATCTTCTGCGAAACAGGCCTTGTCGTAACGCCATTTCTCCCCGGCGACTCCCTGCTTTTCGCCCTCGGGACGCTGGCCGCCTCCGGCTCTCTCGAAATCGCCTCGATTTTCGCCCTCCTTTCAATCGCCGCCGTCGCAGGCGATAGCGCCAATTACGCCATCGGCAAATATTTCGGCGACGTAATCCTCAAACACCAGGGCAAATGGTTCCTCAAAAAAGAGCATATCGACCGCACCCACAGCTTCTACGAACGATACGGCGCCAAAACCATCGTTATCGCCCGATTTGTGCCTATCATCCGCACCTTCGCACCCTTTATCGCAGGCGTCGGCAAAATGACCTACCTGAAATTTTTCAGTTATAATGTCGTGGGCGGCCTCCTTTGGGTTACGCTTTTCATTTTCGGCGGCTACTTTTTTGGAAATATTCCCGTCGTCAAACGCAACTTCTCATTGGTTATTCTTGTTATTATTGTATTATCGATTATGCCTGCGGTGATTGAAGTAGTTCGCGAAAAACGTCGGGTTAGTCATTAGTCGTCAGTTTTCAGTCGTTAGTTATTGGTATCTATATTTATGATGGTGAAGATAAAAAGCTTCCGGGACCTTGAAATATGGAAACGCAGTATGAAATTGGTAGAGGAGATCTATAACCTTACCAAAACCTTCACGAAAGATGAGATTTATGGATTAACCAGCCAGTTGCGAAGGTCGGCTGTTTCAATTCCATCGAATATAGCAGAAGGTTTCGCTCGTTTTCACAATAAAGAATACAGGCAGTTCCTATATTTGTCTCTCGGCAGTTGTGCCGAACTTATAACCCAGCTTATTATTGCGTCACGATTACAATATGCGCCGGCAAAAACAATTGATACTATGATAGACGAAACTGAGCAAATCAGCAAAATGACGATGTCCCTGATTAAACGCCTTTCGGAAGCTATTGACTAACGACTATCGACTAACGACTAATCATGAACGAGAAACAAAGACACGCTTTATTGAAAGTGGCAAAGGACACCGTCGAAGCCGTAATCACAAATAAACGCCTCGGCAGGACCGGGGCTATGCCGCCAAATATAGTTAAAATTAAAGCCGACGACCCTGACCTCGCTACACCCTCCGGCTGCTTTGTAACCCTCAAAAATGGCGAAAACCTCCGCGGCTGTATAGGTAATTTCGTCGGCGACCGACCCCTTGTCGAAATGGTTATCGAAATGGCAAAGGCCTCGGCCACCAGCGACCCGCGTTTTTTTGACGACCCGATTACCCCCGATGAATTGCCAAATCTCGACATCGAAATCTCAGTCCTTTCGCCTTTGAAAAAAACCAACGACCCGCTCTCGCTTCGCCTCGGTATCGACGGCATATATATCAAGCGAGGCCCTTACGCAGGATGTTTCCTGCCGCAGGTTGCCGAGGAGACGGGCTGGACCAAAGAGGAATTTTTAGGGTATTGCTGCTCGCATAAAGCGGGCTTACCCTACGATGCCTGGAAAGACCCGAAAACCGATGTTTTATTGTTTACAGCCGAAGTTTTTGGCGCCGCGTATAAGGATATATGAAAAAAATCAGCGTAATCTGTAAAATCAGTCTCGCAAAGGCGAGACTCCGCCAAGGGCTTCGCGTGGTCGCCGCGACCATCTGTGGTTTCATTTTTCTCATTGGTTGCGAATCTGTTGACCCGGCAAAAATCGCTGCTCCTGCAATCAATACAACCGACGGTATGATTAGCTACCTTAAAAGTCAGAACCTGCCTGCTCTCAAGTCGATTGAGCCGTGGGAAAACCAATATGGCCCTGGTTTGAAGCTCACAACCGCCCATTATGAAATATATACGACGCTGCTTGAGCCGTTGATGCTATCACAGGTCCCCGGCTTTGTCGAATCCGCTTACCGCGGCTATCAAAGCCAGCTTCCTGAACCCATCGAGACCACGACCTTATTTACGGTTTACCTTTTCGCCGACCGCAAGCAATGGGAAACCTTCACCACCGGCTTCACCGGTCGCCTATCGCCGGTTTATCTCAAAATCAAGGCGGGGGCTTATTATTTAAATGGGGCGTGCGTGGCGTATAACATCGGGAGGGAAAGGACGTTTGCGACTCTGGGCCACGAGGGGTGGCATCAGTTTAATTCACGATATTTCAAATATCGCCTGCCCAGCTGGCTGGACGAGGGGATAGCAATGCAGTTTGAGATGAGCACATACGACACGGGGATGTTTCGATTCGAGCCGGCAAGAAACGGTTATCGGCTCGGCTCGCTCAAGCAGACGCTGATGAAAAATCAAATGATTCCCTTGCGGGACCTCATCGGAATGAATCCAGGGGAAGCGATTATTGAAAGCGACGACGCGACGGCCGCATTTTACAGCCAGTCATACGCATTGGTGCGGTTTTTGCGCGAGGATGATTACGGCAAACGTCTTTTGAAATATCAGAAGATGCTTTTAGACGGATTGACGGGGGCGTGGCCACTGGATGAGACAGACAAACGCATTGCCGAAGACAGGAATATCCCGATTACCGTAAGCTGGAACCGGATGGCAGGAACGCTGCTATTTGCCAATTATATCGGCGACGAAACCGACAAAATCGAAAAGCAATACGTTACTTTCTGCAGAAAAATTGTTTACTACGTTCAACTGAAGTAAAAGAGATTTACCACGAAGGCCGCGAAGAACCACGAAGGTAGTTATAAATAAAGGGGTTTATGGAATTTGACGAGCTGTCCGGCAAAATAATCCTTGCGTCGGGGTCGGAGAGGCGAAGAAAGCTTCTGGCGGAAGCGGGATATAAATTCAAGGTTGTCGTTTCGCAAATCGACGAGGCGACATTCCCCGCCGAAGGCGTTGATTGCGTCGAATACGTTAAATCGCTCGCTTTGGCTAAAGCGGCGGATGTCGCAAAACAATACCCAGATTCAGTTGTAATCGGGGCCGATACGGCGGTGGATTTCGACGGTAGAATCATCGGCAAGGCCCGCGACGCGAGGGACGCGGAAGAGATTACGCGGAGGATTTTCAGTAAGCCGCATAAGGTCATCACGGGGGTGGCGATTATTTGCAGGGCGCAACATTTGCAAATCATGGAAGCCGAGACAACGGTTGTTTACCCTAAAAAGCTGACAGATTCCCAAATCGCCGAGCACATCGCGAGCGGCATCTGGCGCGACAAGGCCGGCGCTTACGCGATTCGGGAGTGCCCGGCTTCGCCTAAGGGCTCCGCCGTGACAAGCGACCCGTTCGTTGACCACATCGAGGGGAGTTTGACAAACGTTATGGGTATGCCGATGGAGCTGGTAGAAAGAGTTTTGAGTTTTAAGTGTTGAGTTTTTAGTTGTAGAAAGGGAGGAAATTATATTAACAATCAAAAAACAAAAAGTTCGCCTCACCGCGGAAAATATTAACCGCGGACCTGCGGCACGGATTGACACGGATTTTCTCAACCATAATAAAACACAATATATCGCAAGAAAAAGGGACAAGGAAAGCACTTTTTGCGAACGCCTTTCACTACTGTTGGGGAAGTTGAGGACGGAGAAGGGACCTTGATATTTTCTTGCGGCGGCATCATAGGCCTTTGCGGCTTCGATTTGGGAGGTGAACTGGCCAAGGGAGATTTTTTTTCCGTCAACAGTGATGTTTGCTCTCCAGATTTTCCTATCACTACGCCAATAAACGCCTTTGAAACGCGAGGTCGCATTGCATCTTAATTTTCGCCTGTTATACATATTTTGTCTGAGCGTAACAGGGCGAAGATTTGAACGAATGTTGTTGAGGCCATTGTGGTTTATGTGGTCAACAAACAGATTTTCGGGCACGGGCAGAACGTCGTTATGCATCCAGACGAGCTTATATTTTTTTCCGACCCTTTCATATCG
>JBELAA010000020.1:0-18796 GCA_049509315.1 Sedimentisphaerales bacterium
GCTTAACGGTTACTCGTTTTGCCTGTGTGTTTTTTGCGATACGATCGATAAGTTCTTTTTTCGTAACGGTTGTCATATATAAACCTCACATTAACCAACAGACCGTTTCAATATCAGAGCCCTCAAGCCCAATAGCTGCAAGTAACTATACAATCAGGACTTCTACGCAGCAAGTAATTTTTGATAAATTTTTTTGACCTGTTTTTTTGCGGCGATGATTTGCCGACAGCGGGGTTGACCTGCCGGCTGTTTATCGGCATAATGTCCGGTTCTTATGACTAAGGACAAAGAAGAAAAACCGGTGGACCCAATCAGCAGGGCAAAAAACCGGGCGGCCGAAATCGCCAACACGTTCGAGTGGCTGATAACCGCTTTTGCTCTTGCCTTTGTGTTTCGTGCTTTTGTAATGGAAGCGTTCCGTATCCCGACGGGCAGTATGGCCGATACCCTGCTCGGCGCACATTATATGTTGCGATGCACAGAATGCGGGTATAAGTACTGTTACGGAGACAGCGGAGCTGGCGCCGCAGGAGGTTCTGGCCGGATACACCAGGATTATACGCGCTGCCCAAGCTGCGGCTATTATCAGGCGACCCCTGCCATACCGGGAGAGGGGCCTTCCAGCGGCGACAGGATTCTGGTTTTAAAGTGTATTTATCAATTCGTGGAGCCCAAGCAGTGGGACGTGGTGGTTTTTAAGAATCCGCTGGACCCGCCGATAAATTATATAAAACGGCTTGTCGGGAGACCCGGTGAAACGGTGGAACTAATAGACGGGGACGTTTATATCAACGGCCAAATCAGCAGAAAGCCCCCCAAGGTGCAAAACGAGCTTTGGATGCCGATTTATGATAACGATTACCGGCCCGCAAGACCGGAGGAGCCGGCGTTCAACAGACATACGTGGAAACAGCCGTTCAGGAACACCAACGGCTCGAAATGGACGATTGATGAAGAAAACCCGACGGCTTTTCACCTTGAGAGCGAACCAACCGGGGAAAACCGGCTGGTTTATGATACGTCCGCAGGCAATGACTTCAGGGCCACCTACGCATACGACGAAACCATTGATTATCGCATTATGCCCTATTGCAGCGACCTGATGGTTCGCTTCTGGGTAACCTCGGCCAGGACAGCGGGTTCGACCCCTTCGGCAAGCTCACCGCAGGCAGGTTCGGCAGGTGCATCGCTGGGAAAATACGGCAGCACATACACGGGCAGGATTGACTTTAACGGCGAAATGTCGATAACCCGGCTGAAGGATGCAAATGAACAGGTGCTGGCGACAAGAACTATCGGCTCATTGCCGACGGCCAGGCCGACTTTGCTGCGTTTTGCTAATGTTGACCACAGATTGATGCTGGAATTCGGAAATGAGAAACTGATTTACGATATGGGGCGGGGGCCTGATGACGCCGGCCCCCGCAAAACCAGAATCGAGCCGACGGCTTCGATTTTCGGTTCCGGTAAATTATCGATTTCGCACCTGGCGTTATTCAGGGATATTCACTATACAGCCGGCAATCCCAGCACCAACTCGCCCGGAAGGGCTGCGGAAGGCAACCCCCTTACTCTCGAAGCGGACCAGTTTTTTATGTTAGGCGATAACAGCCCTCGCAGCGAAGACGGAAGATGGTGGGCCAGCCCCGGCAAAGGAAACAACGGCAGGATTTACCCCGAAGGCATCGTCCCGCGAGAATACCTTGTAGGCAAGGCATTGTTCGTATATTGGCCCGCCGGCTTCAAACCATTCCCGTCGGCGCCTGCGGCCCTTGTTCCCAATATCGGCGATATGCGATTCATTTACGGCGGCTCATCGGAAGACAGATGACAGAAGACAGAGGACGAAGCGAAGCGGAGTCCCGCTCCGCGGGACAGAAGACGGAGGACAGAAGGCCCAGGACAGTCATCCGTCATCTGTTATCTGTCCTCAAGTGGGCCGGTTTTTGTTTGATAATCGGGGGGATAGCGACACACATTTTAATAAAATTATGGTTAGGCCCCGCCTACGTTTCCGAACAGACGAAGCTGGCGCTGGCGGAATTC
Source organism: Sedimentisphaerales bacterium (assembly GCA_049509315.1). GTDB lineage: Bacteria > Planctomycetota > Phycisphaerae > Sedimentisphaerales > Anaerobacaceae > Fen-1362. The sequence continues at coordinate 2,047 of JBELAA010000020.1, forward strand.
TGGATGGGGCCCGTGCGAGTAGAGAAGGTCGATTTTCATTACAACGGCGTTATGCACCTGCGGGACATTATTTTTTACGACCGGGCCGGCGCAGTGGGTTCGACAGGCTCACCACGGGAAGTAATGAAAGCAGGCGGAATTGAGCTGACGCTGGGAGAATGGCCGAGCTTAACGGCGCCGGCCAGGAGAATTGAAATTGACCGGCTCGACGTTCGCATCCGGCTGGAAAAAGGTCCCGATATGTTCGGGATTCCAATACGATTCGGGGAGAGCTTTAACACAGAGCAGTCGATTCTTGAGCATTTCAGAATCAAGGAACTTAATGTTACCGTTGAAAGTAATGAAGCAAGCTTTGCGCTTGACCGAATGTTTATTGAAATAAACAAGAGCAGAGACAATTACGCATTGTATGTCGGCAGTTCCGGCGAGTCGGGATTTAAGCTTAGGGGGAAAGGTCTTTATAACACAAAAAGCAGCGATATCGAAATGAACCTGAAATTCGCCCAACAGGCGCCGCTCGATGAAACTAAGGTTTTGCTGTCGCTGATTCCCGGCAGGCCTGGAGAAACCTGGGGCTGTCGGGGCAATATCGAAGCAAATCTTGGGGTAAAAGGCAATCTTTCAGATACGAATACCCTGTGGCCTGAAGGGACAATAACATTCGACAACTGGACGATTTTAGTTAATCAAAAAACGGCGGCGGAAGGCATAAACGGCGTCCTGGCGGTCAATAAACGCCGCTTTGAACTTGAACAGGCGACGGGGACATTATGTAAAGGGCAACTGCGACTTTCGCTGGTCGCCGATATAAATGAGCCCCGGCTCGCCGGGGTCACATACAGCGGAAACGTTATGGCGGTGGATGTCAACCTTGCGGAACTGACCGGACTTACCGAAACGACCAAACGGCTGGAAAGAGGAACGGGGCTTATGCGGCTTGAATTTAGCGGAAAAACACCCGATATCAAGGACTTGAACGGTCAGGGCGTTATACTCATAGATGAAGCCGACTTATGGCGGGTTCCCGTGATAGGAAAACTATTCGCAAGTATAGGCGTGATGGAGGAAAGTTTCGGAGAGATGTCGGACGCGGAGTTTGAATTCAGGTTGTCGGGAACAAAACTGATTATCGAAAGAGGGCGACTGTCGAACGGTTTCAGCGCCATTGAAGCGGAAAAAGGCGGCACGATTAATCTGCGAAACGGACAGCTTGATTTATACGTTGTGGCAATGCCTGTAAAGGAAATAGACAGGATTATAAACAGGGCGCCGGTGATAAGATGGTTTGCTCATTTCAAGAACAAACTTGTTCGGCTTCACCTTAAGGGGCACTGGTCGGAGCCGACAAGGAAACTGATTCACAAGCAGCCGATGAGAGACATAGGGGAGGGAACCATCGGATTTTTTATGGATGTCCTGGAAAGCGGCGGACACATCGCTGAAAGGGCGAAACAGGAACTCGGTATCGGGAAACAACAGGGCGGGGTGAATTGAGAATTCTAAATTTTCAATTCTGAATTCGAAATGAGCCCAGAGGGAAGAAAAATTTGCTCCCGTTGATTTGTGCCGAGAGGGTTTTTACGCCGAAGACCTTTTCGATACGGTCAGCCGACAGGATTTCTCGCGTTGGACCGAGCGTATAGCCGCCGCCCGCCTCAAGTAAAAGCACCGTATCGCTGTATTGAGCAGCAAGATTTATATCGTGAGTAACGGCCACGATTGTCTTTTGTTTTTCGAACTGCATTTTTTTGAGCAGGTCGTAAATATCGACCTGGTGTTTGATATCGAGAAAGCTCGTCGGCTCGTCGAGGAGCAGTATCGGCGTCTGTTGTGCAAAAGCCCTTGCGATAAAAACGAGCTGGCGTTCGCCGCCGCTTAGCTGATTCAAAGGCCGGCCGGCAAAACGGGCGGTCTCTGTCATTTCGAGGGCGTCATCTATCGCCTGATTGTCGGCCTCGGTTTCAAATGCTATAGCACCCAGATAGGGCGTCCTCGCCATTGCCACAACCTGCCTTGCTGAAAACTCGAAAACCGGAACAAACTCCTGACGAACAACCGCGATTTTTTTTGCGAGCCGATTGATTGAATAAGAGGATAAAGGTATCGAGTCGATTGCTATTGAGCCAGACACTGGTTTCAAGAGGCCCGACAGAAGATTGAGCAGCGTGGTTTTGCCGGCGCCGTTTGGCCCGGCTATCGAAAGGAAACTACCTTGTTCAAGCTGGAAATCGATACTCTTCAGTATTTCCGGCTGGTTTTTATGAGCGAAACGCAGGTTTTTTACTTCAATACAGGCGCTCATCGCAGATACCCCGTTTTTTTACTGTATCTTGCCAAAAGGAGAAGGAATACCGGCCCGCCGGCAATGGCTGTTATAACGCCGACGGGTAACTGAGCAGGCGCGATTATCGTGCGGGCGATAGTGTCGCAGACGACTACAAAGCCGGCGCCTATAAGTGCGCTGGCGGGCAGAGTCAGCCGGTGGTCGGGGCCGAAAACAAGACGAACCGAATGCGGAACCACCAGCCCGACGAAACCGACCAGGCCGCTCAGGCCGACAGCAACGGCGGTAATAAATGAGGCCAGTGCAAACGCGGCGAATGTTACCGCACGCGGGTTGACGCCCAAGGACTGTGCCTCCTGAGCGCCGAATGTCAGGACGTTTAGTTTTTGACTGATTGTGAATAACGCGGCGATGCCGGCGATTATGAATATGGAGCTGACCAGCAGCGTAGTGAAGCTCTTTTCGCCGATACTGCCCATAAGCCACATAATCGTGGAACGTAATTGCTCGCTGTCTATAAGAGACGTCATCAGCATTATCACCGCGGAGAAAAACGCGTTGACGACTACGCCCGCCAGGAGCAAACTGGTTACAGCCGACCCCCCTGCCAGATGTCCCGTCAGCCACACAAGCCAGACGGTGCCGATAGCGAATAAAAACGCAAACACAGTCATTGGGGAGCCGCCCCAGAATGACCAGCTTATGCCCGCAACTGCCGCAGTCATTACGCCCAGCGCCGCGCCGCTGGATATACCGAGGATATACGGCTCAGCGAGGGGGTTTCGCAGGATTGCCTGCAAAGCAACGCCGCTTGCGGCCAAAGCTGCACCGACAAGCGCAGCCAAAATTATGCGGGGAACCCTGACGCGGACATAAATATCATAATCGAGATTCTGCCCCGGCGTCTGGCCAGGCCCTTCCAATACCGCCGACAGCGTAATTTTTTGTGTTCCCACAAGCGAACATACGAACATCACGGCCACCAGCGCCGCTAAGCATAGTAAATTGCTGGAAATCAATCGTCTTGGCGTAAGCAGTTGGGTCATTTGCGATTTTGGTCCCCTTGGTTATTGGGGTCATTCGGTTGTGCGAATAATTCCGGGTGCAGCAATTCAGCCACGGCCAACGCCCCCTGCGGCAGGCGGGGTCCCAGCCGAAGCACGGTATCGGAATTTATAACATAAATTTTTTTATTTTTTACAGCGGGTATATTAGCGAACCCAAGGGAACTGGAATCCCAGAACTTTTCGGCGGCCTCCTGCTGTTTTGCAATGTCCTCGGTCCCCATCGCCGACTGGATTATAACTTCGGCGCCGCTTGTCAGGATTGTCTCAGTCCCGACGGATGGGTACTGGTCGCCGGTAGGCGAGATGACGTTTTGGCCTCCGGCGATATCAATTATTTCATTTACGAATGTTTTTACCCCCGCGACCCGCATCGGCTCGGTCTGTAAGACCCACAAAACCCTGACCTTTTTAGCGGATGAGGATTTAACCCTGATTTGGTCGAGCTCGCTTTTTATTTTCGCGGCAAGCGATTCGGCCTTTTCAGGACAGCCGGCGGCTGAGCCGATTTGCAGTATCGCGTTGTAAAGCTCTTTGATTGATTCTGCACGCAGCGAAACGACGCGTAATCCCGCCCTTTCAAGCGTCTGGGCGACCTCTTTTTGCTGAAGGAACGTCTCGCACACGACCAAATCGGGTTTTGCGGCGATAATCGCCTCGGTATTGGGCTGCCAGAATGTTCCTATTTTAGGTTTTTGCTTGGCCTCATAGGGCCAGTCGCAATCGCTCGAAACGGCGACAACCTTATCGCCCAGACCAAGCGCAAAAACGATTTCGGCCAGATTCGGCGACAGCGTTACGATTCTCTGCGGCGACGCTGCGACGCCATCGCCTGCGGTGAACTTGTAGAACCCGCAAAAAATCACAACCAATAATATTGCTGATAATTTTTTCATAATTACGTTCGTTTGAACTGTTTTTCCAGCTCGGCTAATGTGAATTTCAGAACGGTTGGTCTGCCGTGGGGGCAATGGCTGGAATTCTCGACGGTTTCCTTATCGGCTATAAGCTGCTCGATTTCCGCGTCGGTGAGTTTGGTTCCCGCCTTGATTGCCGACTTGCAGGCCGCCATATGCAGGACCTCATCTAATAAACTATCGCCATCCAGCGATTCCCCTTTTTCCATAATCAGGTCGATTACATCCCGCAGAAAATCGACGGGCTGCGCCTTTGCGAGTAAAACGGGAAAGCTTTGTATCGCTACTGCTTTTGGCCCGAACGGGACAATTTCAATTCCGAGTTTTTCAATTAACTCGGCGTTGTTGTCGAGCACGTCCATCTGTGCCCTGGTCAGTTGAAAACTTTCCGGCACTAATAGTTTTTGCGATTCGAGGGGATTGTCCCGCACACGTTTTCGCAAATGCTCATACATAATCCGCTCGTGAAGGGCGTGCTGGTCGATAATAACCAGGCCGTCGTCTGTTTCAGCGATAATGAAGCTGTCGTGAATCTGCATAAATTTTCTATCGGCCAGCGCCGAACCCGGCAGGGTTTGAGCTATTGGCGCTGGGTAAGTATCAGGCGTCGTGAAATCGAGATTTCGCTGACTTTGGGGCCTATGTCTTTTGAAAAATTCTTCCATCGCCTCTGTGATACGATTATCGCGTCGCAAAGGGGGAACAGATTGACGCGGGGCCGCGGCTAAAGTGTCAATATCGGTTGACAGGAGCTTTTCCCGCAGCGCGGCGAGTATTTGTGAATGAACGAGGTTTGCGTTAAAGAACCGCACCTCGATTTTGGTGGGGTGAACGTTGACGTCGAAATCTTCGGGGGACATCTGTATAAAAAGAAACGCCGCGGGGAACCTGCTTGGGTCTATGGCTCCGCGATACGCTTCTTTAATCGCGTGCGAAATGAATTTATCGCGTATGAACCTGCCGTTGAGAAAAATGTATTGCAGCCGGCTGCTTGTTGCGGCGATTGCCGGCATTCCGAGATACGCTGTGATATTGAGGCCCTTTTCTTCGCTTCGGGTTTCGAGGAGATTGTCTGCAACGTCGGGGCTGAACAGCTCGGCTATCCTCGAACGGATTGACTGCTCTTTCGAGATTCGATACACGTCCCTGCCGTTATGCGTTAGGGCAAGCTCCATATTGGTATTGCCTAATGCAATTCTGATGAACTGCTCGATTACGTGCGTGATTTCGGTGTTGGCGGTTTTGAGAAATTTGCGTCTGGCGGGCAGCTTGTAAAAAAGGTCTCGCACCACAATTGTTGTGCCGATATCGGCGCTGCAGGGGGCAACCTGGCCTTTGCTGCCGCAGTCGATTTCGATGAAGTTACCCGCGAGCTGCTCATTAGTCCTGCTGACCGCCTTAACCTGGGCGACCGAGGCAATACTGGCAAGTGCCTCGCCGCGAAACCCTAAGGTCGATATTGCCCGCAGGTCGTCGCTTGTCCGTACTTTGCTCGTTGTATGCGGCTCGAAAGCCGACGACAAATCCTCGGCGTCCATACCGCTGCCATTATCCGTTACCGAGATGAGTTTGCGGCCGCCGTCCTCGACGGCCACGGTGATTTTTGTTGCGCCTGCGTCGATACTGTTCTCGACTAATTCCTTGACCACGCTGGCGGGCCGCTCGATTACCTCGCCTGCGGCAATCATATTTACCATATTCTGGTCGAGTATTTTTATCTGGCCCATAGTTGCACCATCGTATTCATTTTTTACAGAAATTCCAGCGATTTGTCGTTGAGACATGGAGCCTAATTTCAAGAGATTACGCTAAACGGTTGCTCACCTCGGCGTAGCTGGAAGCGAAGCCGGGCGGTTTTGCAAGACTTGTTTCTACGGTTACGTATAAATTTAATCGCTGACTTCGCTGATAACCTGGAAAGATTTTGCCGTTGAAAAAGGATTAAAGAATTGCTGATTTCAAATCGCAGTTTATTTACATAGAGGGAAACCAAGTATGAGACCGAGTATTAGAAGAATACAAAAATAAGCAATAGACACTATTGCTGGCAACCACAGCCAAGAGAGAGGAGCAATCTTGCACCATTTCCATAAAAGCCGCACTGAATATTGGTGAGCCAAAGATGCCCACCATATCAAAATTGCCCGAAAGCAGATCAAGGAAATAAACCACATGAGAATCCCATACAATCCGGACAAAAACGACCTCTCGATTATAGACTGGAAAGTAATGAAAGGAAACAACAATACCATACCCATTGACAACATGGACGGCCATATGAAAAACCAACCGCCAACATTTATGATGTCGAGTGTTAGGAAACCGAGGACATTGCAGATATATATAAATACCAAAAATGGCAAAGATAGAACCTGCACGATCGTTTGAATCAACCGAATAATCCAGTGACATTTTACTGGGTCATTTGTTTCAATAGCTAAAGCAGCTTTTCCTGATAAGTTATTGATACGCCATATAAACAATATAGATGCTATAAAGGCCACAAAACATGTTGTGATAGAAGAAAATTCTACAATTGTCATTTGAAAATTCTCTTTAAATGCTGTTTAGCCACTTTCAGCACCTGCTTCGCTGAAACGCGGCACGCCTTGCCGTTGCGATTTATAACAACATACTGGCCAAGCAATGCTTTCTTCCGTAATTCTTCCCGTACGGCTTTTTGCAGGCATCTGCCGGCAACTCTCGCCATTTTACTCATTTGCTTTGCTCTCATTTGATTGCCTCAAAATTTCTTCGTATATATTTTGATTAAAAATGCGATGTTCTTTGCCGTCATATTCAAAAACAGGAACAAGATTTAGACCGGAGTTATCATAACAAATTACTTTATCGCATACAGGCATATAAGTTTTGATAAAATTGTGCATTATACGGGGGAACCGACGGTAAATTGTATCATCCGTTATGTTGTGACCACCGTGTTCAACTCTCTCCTTGACACGTTTTTTCGAAAAGTCAGCGTCAGGTATCCACAGGAAAAACAGGACTACCTGCCAGCCGTCCTGCCTGAGCTTTTCAATCAGGTTTATGTGACTGCGGCCTGCCAGCGTCGTTTCAAAAGCGAAATCCACGCGCTTTTCAATGTTTGCGTATATCTCGCGCAGAAAAAATCGCCCTGCCTCATATTGAGCTGATAACGAGTCAAAAGGCGAAAAACCATAAGCGATAAGGTCGGCATTGACAAAGTTACGGCAGCCCGCTATTTCAGGTAAATATCGTAATGCAAACGTGGTTTTTCCTGCACCGTTCGGGCCTGCGATAATAAAACAAGTTGGTTTTAGACCCTTTCTCATCAAAATAAAAATGCTCCTGACCCCTTTTTTATTTTTGTAATAAGCTTCTGCCGGTCATTTCCTGCGGCTGGGGCAGCTTCATCATTTCAAGAAGCGTAGGGCCGATGTCGGCTAAGGTCCCGCTCTGACGCAACTTTTTACCTTTATAGCGCTCGTCGAAAATAATCAAAGGCACGTCGCCGACGGTGTGCGCGGTGTGCGGCTTATCAGGGGAGCCGTCTATCATTTTTTCGAAGTTGCCGTGGTCTGCGGTGATAATCGCGGCGCCGCCCAGATGCTTTACCTTGTCCAGGATTTTGCCGACGCAGGTATCGACCGCCTCGGCCGCTTTTATGGCTGCGTCGAGAATCCCGGTGTGGCCCACCATATCGGGGTTGGCGAAATTGATAATGACAACGTCATATTTATTGGAATCGAGCCGTTCGAGCACGACGTCGGTTACCTCGTAGGCGCTCATTTCCGGTTTCAAATCGTATGTCCGCACTCGCGGCGAGGGCACAATCTGCCTGTCCTCGCCGGGGAACGGCTTTTCGGTATAGTCGTTGAAAAAGAACGTTACGTGCGCGTATTTTTCGGTTTCGGCGCAGCGGAACTGCTTAAGACCAAGCTCGCTCAAGTATGCGCCAAGTATATTTTTCATTTTCGGCGGTTTGGGAAACGCAACAGGAGCCGGTATGGTCGCGTCGTATTCGGTCATACAAACGTAATAAATATCGGGTTTGGCGGAGCGTGAGAATTCCTTGAAATCCGGCTGGACAAAAGCGCGGGTGATTTCGCGTGGCCTGTCGCCGCGGAAATTGAAAAACACCACGCCGTCGCCGTCGGCCACGAGTCCTATCGGCTCATTATCGGCGTTGACTATGGCCGTCGGCTCGATAAATTCGTCTGTAACCTGTCTGGCGTAGCTGTCAGCAATTGCCTCAGCGGCGCTTTTGGCTTTCAGTCCCTTGCCTACTCGCATACATTCGTAGGCCTTCTGGACCCTGTCCCAGCGGCTGTCGCGGTCCATAGCGTAAAACCTGCCCATAACCGTAGCGATTTTGCCCACGCCGATTTCGCCTGCTTTTTTCTCAATCTGGGCAATATAACCCGCGCCGCTGTCGGGCGGCGAATCCCGGCCGTCGGTAAACGCGTGTATGAATACGTCCTTAACTTCGTTTCTTTTGGCAAGCTCAAGCAGGCCGTATAAGTGGTCGAGGAGCGAATGCACGCCGATATTGCTGCACAGGCCCATAAGGTGCAGCCGGCCGTTACGCTCCTTTATGAATTTGACAAGCTTTGCAAACTGCTCGTTTTTGAAAAACGACCCGTCGCGTATGGCGTGGCTGAGCCGGACCGACTCCTGGGGGACTACTCTGCCCGCCCCGATATTCTGATGGCCGACCTCGCTGTTACCCATAGTGCCGTCGGGAAGCCCCACCCATTCGCCGTAGGTGTGAATCAGCGTATTGGGGTACTTGCTCATCAGCATATTATCGACTGGGACGTTGGCGCGTTTGACGGAATTATAAGCGTCCTGGGCCGGGTCGGGATTGTAGCCCCAGCCGTCGCGGATTATCAGCACAAACGGCTTGCGTTCCAAAGTTACGTCTTTTGTCATAAAAATAAGGCCTTTCATAAATAAACCCCGATAGAATCGGGACAGCAGCCCAATATGATAGAAATTAACTGCTAAAATGTCAAACGTTTAAGCCCGGTGAGCCGGGGGTATGCGAAAGTTTTGACGAGTGCATCTTATCATAATATAATTTAAGAACTTATGACCTGTTTAGACGATATATTTAGGGCGTGCTGATGAAGAAGCTTTTATTTATAACAATTTTCGCTTTCCTGTTCACCTGCGGCTGTGCCTCACGTCAGCAGGCAGTCGAGCTTTACGTCGACGCGGTTATGCTTAAAGACCAAAACCAGACCGACAAAGCCGTCGAGAAGCTGAATCAGGCAGTCAGGACAGACAGGCGTTTTTCACTCGCACAATCGCTGCTGGGGGAAATTTACGAGCAAAAAGGTCAATACCGAAAAAGCGCAACCGCTTACGAGGCGGCCACTCGTTTGAACCCTTGGTCGTTCAAGGATTATTTCTGTCTGGGCAGGGTCTATCAAGCGATGAAGGAATATGCCCAGGCGTTTCGGGCGTACAGCAGGGCAACCGAGCTTAAACCCGACCATTTCGAGTCGAATTTTAACGCTGCCCAGTGCTCATACGAAATAAACGATTACAATAATGCGCTTAAATACGGCAGAAAGGCCGCACAAATCGATTCCAATATTATTGAGCTTCAGCAATTACTGGGACATATTTACGACTCTCAAAAAGATTACGAGCTGTCGGTAGGCGCGTATAAACGGGCCCTCGAAGTAAACGGCAGCGATGCAAATACAATTATGTCGCTTGCAGTAGCGTATCTGCGGACTAATCGCAATGAGCCGGCAAAGGAGCTGCTGACAAACGTAACGCGGCTGCAACCCTCCAACAGCTCCGGCTGGCAGTATCTTGGGTATTGTTACCTGCGCTTAGACGACGTCAACCAGGCAATATCGAGCTACCGCAAGGCAATCGAAATCAACGACCAGGACTGGGAGGCATATCGCGGGCTTGGCGTTGCCTATATGATAAAAGCAACCAAAGACAATGACGCCTCGCTTAAGGCACAGGCGGTTGAGCTTTGGCGGCAATCCCTCAGTATCAAACCCGACCAGCCCCGCCGCGACCGGCTGATAAAACTCATTGAAAGATATTCACAATAATTCAGAGGACAGATGACGGAAGACACAAAACGGAGGACAGGAGACGGAAGACAGAGGACCGAAGACAATAATCCGTTATCCGTTATCTGTCATCAGTCCTCCGTTATCCGTCATCTGATATTTTGGCCGGTATTTATCGGCGGGGTCATTCTCGATTTGTGGAGCAAAAGCGCGGTGTTCGGCTGGCTCGAAAGCCGGGGGCAGGATGGTTTCTCAATAATAGACGGCTTCCTGCGGCTGCAACTGGCGCTGAACCCCGGCGCTGCTTTCGGCATAGCCGCGGGCCAGCGCTGGCTGCTTATTACGGTATCGATTGCGGCGGTCATCGCGGTCGTCGTATTATTCCTGTTCTCGGGCAGGGCAAGCTCGCTGATTCATATCACGCTCGGTTTATTCGCGGCGGGCGTATGCGGCAATTTATATGACCGGCTGTTCAATGACGGCTTAGTGCGTGACTTTATTGACGTTGTTTACTGGCCCGGAAGGCATTGGCCTGCTTTTAACGTCGCTGATTCGCTGTTATGTATAGCGGTAGGTCTGCTTATCCTGTCCACTATTTTTACCCCGAAATCTTGTCAAAAACCTGCTCAGCAACAAAAATAGGTGCGCTTGCGGCGGCGCCGAGGGCGATGGCGTCCGAGGGGCGGGAATCCACTTCGATGATTTTGCCGTTCAAGCTCAAAACTATCGTCGCGTAAAATGTGTGATTCCGCAGGTCGTTTATGATAATTCTCTCTACTTTAGCGCCGAGGTTTTGAATTACGCTGTCTAACAAATCGTGCGTCATCGGCCGGGGGGGCTGTATCCCTTTTAGCCGGCGGTCAATTGCAAATATCTCGACGATGCCTATGACTATGGGGAAACTCCTCTGGCCATATCGCTCCTTGAGGACTATTATCTGCTGGTCGGACGACTCGTTTATAATTATTTTCGAAAGTTCGACTTCAATATCCATAGTCCCCCCGTTATCCGTTAAGTTCCGACAAATGTTTTTCGATCGCCGCTAATTGCTCTGTCAGCTCCGCCAGCTTGTTTTTCGTCTGCGCCACGACATCCGGCCTGGCCCTGGCGATAAAATTCTCATTTGCAAGTTTCGCCTCAACACCCTTTTTGGCCTGCTCGACCTGCTCTTTCTGTTTCATTAATCGCTTCTTTTCCGCCACGACATCGATTGCTTCGTGCAGGTAAATCTGCATTTGGCCCGCGATGGTCGCGGCGGCATTTTCGGGTTTTTGGGCTGATTGCGAGGTGGCAAATTCTTTCAAGCCCGCCAACTGGCAAATAAGCCCCTTCTCGGCGTTCAGAATGTCGCAAATGCCGACAGGCGCGTTAGCCGAAGCGACAAGTTTTTCGCTCGGCGCCTTATTGTATTTGCTCCTTATATCCCGAATCGCGCGGACTACCGTCTGAATTTTGTCAATGCGCTCTTCGGCATCTTCATTCAAAAGCGAGTCAATCCTTTGCGGCCACTGGGCAATTACCAATGCCTCGGCGAAATTCGGCTCAACCAATCCTTTGAGTTTTCGCACGGGCGCTATTTCATTTAGTTTCTGGAATATGCCCTCGGTGATAAACGGCACAAACGGGTGCAGCAGCCGCAACACCTGGTCCAGAACAAAAGCAAGCACGTTCTGCGCCGTTGATTTTTGCTCCGAATCATACATTCTTGGCTTTACCCATTCGAGGAACCAGTCGCAAAAATCATTCCAGAAGAATTTGTAAATCGCGTTCAATGGCTCATTATATTTGAATTCGTCGAGGGCTTTTGTAACCTCATCAATCGTCCGGGCAAGGCGGGACAATATCCACTTGTCAGTAATCGTCAGTTTCGCCTTATTAAAGCCGGCGGGGTCAAGACCCTCGATGTTCATCATCGCAAATCGCGACGCGTTCCACAGCTTATTGCAGAAGTTTCGCCCCACGTCGAATTTCGGCGAGGTATTTTCAACTCGCCCGTCAGGCAATGTCATTGTCGCAACCGGCATTCTAATATCCTGCGTATCGGTAGTCATACTGGCAAGGGTAAACCGCATCGCGTCAGCGCCGTGACTGTTGATTGCGACAAGCGGGTCGATGCCGTTGCCTAAGCTCTTGCTCATCTTGCGACCCTCGCCATCCTGAATCATCGCGTGGATATAAACGTCCTTAAAAGGTATATCGCCGGCGCAGTATTGCCCGAGCATCACCATTCGTGAAACCCAAAGCGTGATGATTTCACGAGCTGTGCAAAGCACGTCGCCGGGATAGAAGGCCTTCATGTGATCCCATCGCGGCTGCTGCGGAGTCCCCGCCGCATTTGGATCGTCCGGCCAACCCAGCGTGCTGAAAGGCCAAAGAGCAGAAGAAAACCAAGTATCTAAGACGTCAGTATCTCTGACAAATCCCATATTTTCAATTTCCTTCTCGGTTTTTGAATTTACCCAAGGAACACAGATATATAGATATGGTTTACCATCTTCTATTCTCGTTTGAGGTTCAATTTCAATTTCTCCAACTTTCAAGCGTAAGAAAAATGGCGAACTGTCCTTAGTTTGTTTTTTGAATAATCTCTCTATCCTATCAAAAAGGGGTTTGTTCTCTGGGGATGTAAATATCTTATCCGTTAACTGTTTCCATACTGGAATTTGGTGCCCCCACCAGAGTTGTCTCGAGATAGGCCAATCTCGTAAGTTTTCAAGCCAATTTTGGTATGTTTTAGCATATCTTTCGGGAATGAAACGTAGCAAGCCATCTTGCAATGGTTTTAGAGCTAATCCCGCCAAAGAATTCACCGGAACATCGGTTCCATTAATCATTCCTTCGCCAAAATCTTTTGCCAAATGCTCAATTGGTTCTTTAACTTTTATATACCATTGATCAGAAAGATATGGTTCGATAGGAACATGACTTCGATAGCTATGACCTACTTCATGTGCATAAGGTCTTACATCTTCTAAAAGGCCTTCCTGTCTAAACCATTCGATGATTGACTCTCGCGCTTCGAAACGATCAAGGCCGATTAGAATTTCTACATCTGGATTTTTGATTTGATTCCAATCTGCCCAACCATATTTATCACTGATAGACGCATCTGGCGCCATTATGTTAAGAAAAATATAATGTTTAGGATCACCTATATAATTTGTTGGTAAAACTGTTTGAGCAATTTCTTCTTTGTGCCGTTCGCCGATAGCATAGTCGTCAGGGTCGTGAGCGGGGGTAACTTTCAAAAAGCCGGTTGAGAATTTGGCCTTTTCATCTTCGCTGTTTGGATTCGGCAAAACAACGTGTTCGTCGGCGATAATCGGGATAATTCTGCCTACGATTGGCAGTTTGACTTTTTTACCGACAAGGTATTTTGCCCGCGGGTCGTTTGGGTTCATCGCGACAGCGGTATCGCCTAACATTGTTTCAGGCCTGGTCGTCGCGACTGTTACGAATTCTATTTTTTTGCCTTCCGTGTTTACCGCGTCAACCAGCGGGTAACGCAAATACCAAAAATTTCCCTGTATTGTCTCGTGCTCGACCTCATCATCTGCCAAAACCGTCTGCGTGGCGGGGTCCCAGTTAACGAGGCGCTTGCCCCGGTAAATCAGGCCATCTTTGAAAAGTTTGAAAAATGCCGACCTGACCGCCTTGGCGCAGGTCTCATCCATCGTAAACCGCGTCCTCTGCCAGTCGCAGGAGCAGCCCATCGCCTTCAACTGGTCGATGATTCGAATTTCGTATTCATCTTTCCAGGCCTGCACGCGGGCGACAAATTCATCCCGTTTGAAATCGGTCCGGCGCTTGCCTTCTTCGGCCAAAATCCTTTTCTCAACGACCGTCTGCGTGGCAATCCCAGCGTGGTCTGTGCCCGGCATCCAGAGCGTATTAAAGCCCCGCATCCTGTGATAGCGAATGAGAATATCCTGAAGCGTATTATTCAGCGCGTGGCCCAAATGCAGTGCGGCTGTAACGTTCGGCGGCGGGATAACTATCGTATAGGGTTTGCGTTTTTCACCGTTTGGTTCTGCGTGAAAGTAATTGCCCTGCGCCCATATATTATTCGCCTGCTCTTCCGTTATCTTCGGCTCGTAAACCTTGCTTAATTGCTCTGCCATATATTTCCCGGTTAAATAAAAAAATCCGGCTCTTATTGTAAAGTTTTAGGACCGGACAAACCTCTACGGTCTGTGTCAGTCAGTGTTAGCGTCTGTGTGAGTCCGTGTTAATCCATATTCATTGTCATCAGAAATTCGGCGTTGGTGCGGCACTTGGTCAGCCGGCTTTTCAGAAGCTCGACCGCCTCCACGGGATTCATTTCGCTTAGCACCCTGCGCAGCCGGTAAGTCAGCTCAAGCTCCTTGGGGGCAAGCAGCAGTTCTTCCCTTCTGGTTCCGCTTCTGCTTATGTCGATTGCAGGATATACTCGCCTGTCAACCAGACGCCTGTCTAAGTGCAATTCCATATTGCCTGTGGCTTTCCGCCTTCCTCGACCTTTCTTGCGGCCCCGAAAAATTTCTTGGGCATCTGCATAGCGCTTGCGTCAACGCCGCCGGTGAGAATTTTGCCTGAGTGCGGCATTTCGGAGTTATATGCCCTGGCCAGACGCGTAATTGAGTCCAGAAGGATGACCACGTCGTGGCCGTATTCGACAAGGCGTTTTGCCTTTTCGATTACGACTTCAGCGACCTGGCAGTGTCTTGCCGCCGGCTCATCGAACGTCGAGCTGATAACCTCGACGTCGGGGCCGGTTTTGCGTTCCATTTCGGTAACTTCCTCGGGCCGTTCATCAATCAGCAGCACAATAAGCTTTATCATTGGGTTATTTACCGTTATCGCGTTTGCCATTTTCTGCAGCAAAACGGTCTTTCCCGTCCTCGGAGGCGCAACAATCAGTCCTCGCTGCCCTTTGCCGACGGGGGTAATCATATCGATTATCCGCATATTCAGCTCTTCGGAGGTCGTCTCGAGAATCAGCCGTTCCAGCGGGTGCAGCGGGGTGAGGTCGCTGAATACCGTCTTTTCCTGCAGCTTGTCAGGGTCTTCGAAATTTATGGCCTCGACGCGAAGCAGTGCGAAATACTTTTCGGATTCCTTGGGCGGGCGAATCTGGCCTGATACGACGTTGCCCGTGCGCAGGCCGAAACGCCTTATCTGTGAAGGCGACACGTAAATGTCGTCGGGGCTCGACAGGTAGTTGTAATCCGGGTTTCTCAGGAAGCCGTAGCCGTCGGGCAGCACCTCGAGCACGCCCTCGCCATACATCAGGCCGTTTTGCCGGATTTGCTCCTTGAGAATCCTGAAAATCAGCTCCTGCTTCTTGAGCGCGGTATATTCCGTGATGTTTTCCTTCTTGGCCATTTCGTGCAGCTCGGAAACACTCATTTTCTGCAGGTCCGTGAGGTAAAGCTGGCCTTTCTTAATACGCTCATATTTTTCGTGAGTGGATTCCTCCTCGGTCTTTTTTACCGTCTCGACCTCTGAGACCGCCTCTGTATTACCACCCGCCGGCGCGGGCCTGGCGGGCTTTTCTTCCGTCACCGCTGATGACTGCTCCTTCGCCTTGGCCGATTCCTCGGCAGCTAAGGTTTCATTCAACGCGGCCGCCTCACTGGCAGGGTCAAAACCTTTCCTTTTTTTTCTGGCTCTTGGACTGTTCTTAGCCATAGTTACTCCTACTGTAGTCCCGTAAGGGACACCTTATGGTGGGCGGGCTTTATCCGCCGTATGGCGGCTTATCCCCACCCGGCTTTAATTGTTACTGTGAACTCGTTAATTCAATCCCCGCCCCTCGCTTTCGCAAGACAACCGTTATAGGTTTGTGATTGGGATTTTTTAACACATAGTAAACGTCGAACGTCTAACGTCTAACATTCAGCGTTTTGAAAGTAGAACAGTAGAATTAGGTGACCGCATTTGAGCATGCTTCCTGCACGTCTTTTCCACTATTCAACTGTTCATCTGCTCAAATGCTCCGTTGGCCAAAAGCCAACCCCCGCTTACCTATTATCCATAATACTTGAGAATATACAAGCGATTTGTTTGGATAAGCCCGATAAGTCGGAATTGTTATCGACGGGATAAGCCCGATAAGTCGGAATTGTTATCGACGGTATTATCGGCGATGCGCTTCTTTTTGTCCAGAGAAATCTGCAAATTTTCTCGAAATTTTAACGTGTCAGCGTCAAAAAAACCCGTTTTTTTGGCCCTTTCAAGCCGTATGGGGGGTTTACAATCGACAAAAATTATATGGTCACAACGTTTTTCCCAGCCCACTTCCATCAATAAAGGCATATCAAGCACTATCGCCCTAACCTCGGGCTGCTTGTTAAACCGGGTTATCAACTGCTCGACTTGCGCTAATACTCTCGGATGTAATACGTCAGTCAGCGAAGAAAGTTTACCCGCCTTTCGTTTGGCGGGTTTGCCCTTATCGCCAAATACCCGGTTTGCCAGTTC
>JBELAA010000200.1:0-7786 GCA_049509315.1 Sedimentisphaerales bacterium
CAGAAAATGCTTTTGCAGACCCACCTTTACGGCACAATGGCTTTGTCATTATTTGTAATTGTGTATTTATATTTTTTGGCCAAAAGCAAGACCGCACAAACCCCGACGAAATGATTCAAACACCCTGTAGGAGGACTAATGATGAGTAACTCAGAACTGCCGAACTACCTGAGTATGGCCAGACCCAATCCACCTGATAAACGTGCGCCGTGGTACAAGAACACAGCGCCGACATACGCGGGGATATTCTTATGGTTTGTTTTCTGGAGTCAGGCGGCAGGCGGGGGAGCAAATGAGCCGGGGGGAATACTTTCACAGGGAATCGGCGTCGCATTATTGGGGCTTATTATCGCGGCACTGTTGTGCCACTTCCTGTTTTATCTTGTGCCCGGCATTCTCGGTATGCGGACGGGATTGCCTCTTTACATTGTCGGGTCATCAACATACGGGGCGAAGGGTGGGTTTATTATGCCCGGGTTTTTGATGGGTGCGCTGCAATTCGGCTGGTTAGGCGTCAACGCGTATTTTTCCTCGCTGGCGCTGTCGCCTTTACTTGGCGGGACGCCCGTTGCCCAAAAAATAATAGCCATAATATGGGCGATTCTTGGCGCGTTTATAGGAATGAAAGGGATTAAATACGTCGCTCGGGTCGCGACGTTTTTACCACTGATACCGCTGGCAATCCTTGTGATAATGCTTATAAACACCATTGGTTCGGCGGGCAGTTTTAACGCCGGGGCGTTTGTTACAGCAGGAGGGCAATCACCGGGCGCGACAACGGGCTTGAGTTTTATAGGCGTTATTGCTCTGTGCCTGACTTACGTTATCGGCTTTTTCGCGACGGCAGGCGCCGCGGGCGCCGATTTCGGAATGAATAACAGGAATATAAAAGATGTGCAGGCAGGGGGACTTGTCGGAATCGCCCTTGTCGCCATTTTTGCCTCGGGGGCATCGGTGATTATTGCCGCAGGAGCATTTGCCTCGACGGGTAAATACATTATCAATACCGCAGATGCCTCGTTTATGGGGATGATTTGCGGTTCTGAAAATGCAGGCAAGATAATGGCGTTGCTTTTGGCGGTGTCGGCTTTCCCGACGGCGTGCTTTTCCTCGTTTATAGCGTCCAACAGTTTTAAAACGACGCTGCCCACGGTCAAGCCCTCGATTTCAGTCGGTATTGGCACGGCGATAAGTATTCTGCTGGCGGTTACCGGCTGGGCGGGTAAGGCAGGCGACGTTTTCACAGTCATAGGCGCGTCGTTTGGGCCGGTATGCGGGTCGATGTTTGCCGACTACTTTTTAAGCGGCAGGAAATGGGCGGGACCGAGAAAGGGCTGGAACCTGGCCGGGTGGATTGCCTGGGCAGTCGGTTTTGTTGTTGGAATAGCGCCTTTGGTTGGGCTTTTCAACGTTCCTGCCGCGCCATTGGCAGCGTTTATCGTCGGGGCGGTGCTTTATGCCTTGCTTGCCAAAATCGGTTTACAGCCCGCGACGTTAAGTATGCCGCAAAACGCGTAGAAAGGGCAAAATGAGCGTTGCCTGAGAAATACCCGTCTGGTATCATTTCGCCAAATTACCTGAAAAACGCAGAACCCATAATGCAAAATGCAAGATTAACAAGGCGTGATTTTTTCAAAGCGGCAGGGGGAGTCGCTGCGACATTTGCATTTCCGGCGTTTGTGCCGTCGTCGGTATTCGGCGAGAACGCCCCGAGTAATCGTATCAACATAGGCGTTATCGGCACGGGTGAAATGGGCATTATCGACCTCAAAGCGTTTATGAATAAGGCCGGTGCGCAGGTTGTTGCGGTTTGCGACGTTGACCGGCAGCACCGCGAGGCGGCAAGGCAGACGGCGAAACTGCCCGAGAACTCATCGTATAATGATTTTCGCGAATTACTTGCCAGACCCGATGTTGACGCGGTAGTAGTTGTTACGCCCGACCACTGGCACGCGCTGATTTCAATTATGGCGGCAAAGGCGGGTAAGGACGTTTACTGTGAGAAGCCGTTGGCTTACAACATCGCTGAAGGTCGGGCGTTGTGTGAAACTGTAAAGAGATATGGGCGAATTTTACAAACCGGCTCGCATCAGCGTTCGGACAAGAATTTCCGCTTCGCCTGCGAATTAGTGCGAAACGGTAAAATTGGCAAGCTGCGGACCATTAAAGTTGAAATTCCCGAAAACCGCAGCCCAAATCCGCCGGCGTGGAAACCTGAGCCGCCGCCGGAAGGACTTGATTATGATATGTGGGTGGGGCCTGCGCCGTTTAGGCCATATACCAGTCAGGGATGTCATTATAACTGGCATTTTTTATACGGTTTCGCCGGCGGCCAATTGACCAACTGGGGCGCTCATATGATTGATATTGCCCAGTGGGGTAACAACGCCGACCTGACCGGACCTGTCGAAGTCAGCGGAACAGGGGAATTCCCGAAAGAGGGGCTTTTTGAAACGCCTTTGAAATTCAATTTGCAATACTCATACGCCAATGGCGTGAAACTGCTATGTACAACCCGAAAACCCGATGGGCCTGAGACGCACGTGCAGTTCGAGGGCGACGCCGGCTGGATTTTCGTAAGCAGGGAACGGCTCTTTTCACAGCCGGCAGAACTAATTCAAACGAAATTGGGACCAAATGACATTCACCTTTACCAGAGTAATGACCACCAGCAGAACTTTCTTGATTGCGTGCGATTGCGTAAAAAACCCGTCGTTGATGCTGAAACGGGTCATCGTTCCGCTTCGGTCTGTCACATAGGCGGTGTCGCGGTCCGCTTAGGGCGAAAACTGAACTGGGACCCCGAAAAAGAGCGCTTTATAAGTGATGATGAAGCGAATAGAATGTTGTCGCGGCCAATGCGTGCACCGTGGCATATTTGAATTAAACATATTAACCGAGGTGTGGAATGACAGACAAACAATGGGCGGCGTTATTAGACGTAATTAACGGTAAAACCGTTAAGCCGATGCCTGTTGGTTTTATTATCGACAGCCCCTGGCTGCCGGGCTGGGCGGGGTTAACGATAATGGATTATTATAGCAGCGAGCAGGTCTGGCTCGATACCAACCTCAAGGCGATGAAGACGTTCCCCGACGCGATGTTTTTGCCGGGGTTCTGGTCTGAATACGGAATGTGCACGGAGCCATCGGCTTTCGGGTCGAAATGCTCGTGGCAAACTATGGAACTACCCTTTGCTCAGCCGATTATTACTGATTTCGAAAAGGTCGATACCATAGGCAGACCTGACCCGTCAAAAGACGGACTGCTGCCTTTTGTTCTCGAGCGCCTCAAACGTTCGCAAAAGCAAATCGAGAAGGAAGGGCATAAAATCAGGTTTGCCGTCTCGCGAGGCCCCTTAAATATCGCATCGTTTTTGTCGGGGACAACCGAATTCCTTATGGGACTGCACGTCAACACCGAGCAGGTAACCAAACTGTTAGATATGATTACGGATTTCATAATCGACTGGCTCAAATTGCAAATGGAAACGTTCCCGACAATCGACGGGATTTTTGTTCTGGACGATATTGTCGGCTTCCTCGGCGAGCCGGATTTTGTAAAGTTTGCTCAGCCGTATCTTAAAAAGATTTTCACCTGCAAAGACGTGAAAGTCAGGTTTTTCCACAATGACGCTCCGGGGCTGGTCTGTGCGCCGCACCTTGCCGAGACCGGAATCAACTTTTTTAATTTCTCAAGCGACCACCCGATGTCGCAAATGAAGAAGCTTGTCGGGGATAAGGTTACACTATTGGGCAATATCCCGCCAAGAGACGTTTTGGGGGCGGGAACGCCTGCTGACGTGGCGCAGTCGGCCAAGGCGATGCTGGACGGTGTCGGGGATAGAACCCATATTGTAGCGTCCTGCGGGGGCGGAATACCGCCGAATGTGCCTTCCGAAAATATCAAGGCATTTATTGACACAGTCAAAAAACTATAGTAGAATTCCCCCTTTAACTTTAAAAACACTTATAGTGGTAAGGAGTGAATGAATGGCATTATTAGTAGGATATGACGTCGGCAGCTCGTCGGTGAAGGCAACGTTATTAGACGCCGAAACAGGCAAGGCAATTGCCTCGGCGACTATGCCCGAAAGGGAGCTGGAAATCATAGCGAAAAAGCCGGGCCGGCGACGTGCGGGGTATCGGGATATCGTATCAAATGCACGGGCTGGTAATCGTCGATAAAAAGCAGGAGGTGCTCAGGCCGGCGATAATCTGGTGCGACAGCAGAGCGGTCGAAATAGGCAAAAAGGCATTGAAAGGTATCGGCGAGAAAAAGGCATTATCGCATCTGCTCAACTCGCCGGGCAACTTTACCGCGTCGAAGCTCAAATGGGTCGAGGACAACGAGCCGAACATTTTCTCGAAAATTTACAAGATGATGCTGCCGGGCGATTTTATCGCTATGAAAATGACCGGCGAAATCAAAACCACGCCGTCGGGATTGTCGGAAGGCATAATGTGGGATTTCAAGGAGCAGGGTCTCGCCGACATCGTTATGAAGCAATACAAGATACCGCAGGATTTTGTCGCTGATACCGTCCCGACGTTTTCAGTTCAGGGTAATCTCACCAAAGAGGCGGCAAATACATTGGGGCTTAAGGCGGGGACGATTGTTTCATACAGGGCGGGCGACCAGCCGAATAACGCATTGTCATTGAACGTTCTCAACCCCGGCGAAATAGCGGCTACCGCAGGCACGTCGGGCGTCGTTTACGGTATTACCTCGGAAGCCAAATACGACGCCAAATCGAGGGTCAATACGTTCGTTCACGTCAACCACGAGCCGAAAAAGCCCAGATACGGCGTTCTGCTTTGCGTCAACGGCACTGGTATCCTCAATAGCTGGCTAAAGCATAATACCGGCTCATCGGATTATCAGGAAATGGATGCGATGGCGGGAACAGCGCCGGTCGGCTCGGAAGGGCTGTCGATTCTGCCTTTCGGAAACGGCGCAGAACGCACGCTCGAAAACCGCAATATCGGTGCATCAATTCACGGCCTGAATTTCAATACCCACAACAGGGCACACCTGCTGCGGGCGGCGCAGGAAGGTATCGTATTTGCCCTCAATTACGGCGTCGAAATTATGCGGAAGCTCGGCGTCAAGGCCAAAACGGTCAGGGCAGGACACGCAAATATGTTCCTTAGCCCGATTTTCAGCGAGGCATTCGCGACGGTTACCGGCTCACGCGTCGAGCTGTTCAAGACCGATGGCTCGCAGGGCGCTGCACGCGGCGCAGGTATCGGGGCGGGAGTTTACAGGGGAGCCGAGGACGCGTTTGTAGGGCTTACACCAGTGAAGACGGTTGAGCCGAACAAGAAACTAACGGCGGCGTACGCCGATGCTTATAAGAAATGGGAAAGTGTTTTGAAACAGCAATTGTCATAATGGCAATGCTATTAACAATAACAAGAATTAAATTTTAGTTAGGAGAATATGAAAATGGCGGAAAAATCATTACATAGTATTTGTCGATGGACCTTCAACCCGGGCAAGGGGGGTTTTGTGCCTGGCGATATGAGGCCGGAATGGGGAGGCAGCAAATTTGGGACGCCTGAAATGATTGAATTAACGGCCAAGAAGGTTCGGCCACGTTTACCCAAGGACGTGGAGCTTGGTATCGAGATGCACTACGACGCTGAGGTCGATGATAAGAACGCCTCGGCCGTCTGCGATGCGCTGGTGAGCAATAAGCTGTATCTGGCGATGATTACGCCGGGCGCTCACGCCCATTTTGCATACGGCGGTATCGCGTCATTAGACCCCAGCGAGAGAAAAGCCGGTGAGGCATTAGGCACAAAAACAGTCGATTTGGCATACGGCACACTGAAAAAGGCCTGGCATCCCGACGCCAATAAGGCGCCGGCGTTTGTCATCTGGAACGGCTCGTTCGGCTACGATATCGCCACGATAGGCGTCAGGCAGATGTATCAGAACCTCAAGGAGAGCGTCGCCGGCTTGTGCAAATACGAGCAGAAAAAGGGCGGCAGCTTACGTATCGGTTTCGAGCCGAAACCCAACGAGGGGCATCCCGCGATGCTTATCCCGACGGTTGCCAGCGCCATTGTGTTCTGGAGGAAAATCGAGAAGGAATTCGGCGTTTCGATACAGAACAAGGGCGTCAACAAGGAATTCGGTCATTCGGAAATGATTGGTCTTGACCACGTTTATGATTCAGTCGAGGAGCTTGACAATGGTATGATGGTGCATATGCATCTCAACAGTCAGGGTTACAATGACGGGATTATCCTCGGCGGCCCGGGCAAATATGATATCGACCACGGCACGAGAATCAACGGTATGAATATCGCCATCGCCGGATTACTGCAGCAGGCAGGTTACGCCCGCTGGAAAGGCCACGATATGCAGACCCGTGCTTATGACAACGCCGAGCAGGGTATCGACAGGGTTGTAAGAAGCGTCCTGAGCTGGGAGGCCTGCGATAAGGCGGCCAGAGAGCTGGACACCAAAGCCCTGATGAGCGTTCTTGCCAAGCGCGAGACCGCAAAGGCCGAGGATATGATGCGTGCCGCGGTTGTCGCCGCACAGGGTCATTTCGACAAGATGTATAAGTAGATGACAGGCACAAGCGTTTATATAGTCAAAAGTATTGTTCTGACGGCGGTTTTGGGGCTTGTTGTATCGGCCGGCTGCAAGAAAAGTTCACCGCAGCCACAACAGCCCCAAACCGCCTCAGTTTCTAAAACGGAAACACCGGCCCCCAAACCGGTAATTCCAGAAGTTAATATTGCAACGCCAAAAACCACCGACGTAAACTCCCCCAGCGGACTTGAGCCGATTGCGATTACTTTACCAAAGCCGATGTTTGTAGGGACACCACAAAATTTCGGGGGTATAACAAACCTCGAACAACCATCCGGCAAGCTCAGGGAACCGTTTTACGCCCCCAAAGGAACCGCAAACGTCGCGTTGCATAAGCCGGTTAAGGGCAGTGATGAACAGCCCATAATAGGCGAGCTTAAAATGCTCACCGACGGCGACAAGGAGGCGGCCGACGGCAGCTTTGTTGAACTGGGGCCTGGCGTTCAAAATGTAACAATTGACCTTGGCGCACCACATAACATTTACGCAATTGTTATATGGCACTATCACAAGCAGCCGCGGGTTTATAAAGACGTGGTTGTGCAGGTTGCCGACGACGCCGATTTCATCACAAACGTTAAAACGATTTTTAATAACGATAACGACAATTCCTCCGGTTTTGGCGTCGGGCAGGATTTAAGCTACGTCGAGACCGCCGAGGGTAAGCTTATCGACGCCAAAGGCACGGTCGCGCGATACGTCCGCTGCTCGAGCAACGGCAGTAATTCCAACGAGCTGAACAATTACATCGAGGTCGAGGTTTACGGCACTCCGGTGAAATGAGGTGGCCGATGAAATTCCAGCTTTCCGAAACGGGCCCTCCGCTTCGCTGCGTGTCGGCTGTATTAATTTTGCTTGTCGCCTGTTTCCTGCGGGGGTTTTGCCTCGATATTCGCCCGATGCACGGCGACGAGGCGGTTCACGCTTACAAATTCGGTCGATTACTTGAGGAAAACTGCTACCGTTACGACCCCAAAGAATTTCACGGCCCTGCTCTCAATTATTTCACACTGATTCCTGCCCGGCTTGCCGCCATAAGCACATACCCCGCCCTGACTGAATCGATTTTGCGAATTGTGCCGGTGATTTTCGGGATACTTCTGGTTGTAAGTCCGCTGCTGCTTGCCAATGGCCTGGGCAAAACGACGGCGTTAATTGCCGCCGCTATTACCGCTAT
>JBELAA010000201.1:0-4076 GCA_049509315.1 Sedimentisphaerales bacterium
TTCGCCGTATATCAGGTGCCTCTGGATTCCGGCTGGGAGGACAATTATTCGCTGTTCGGCAGCTACGATTTTCCGCTGTGGAGCCAGAATTGGCGTCTCAACATATTCGGCGGATACAGCGAATTTAACCTTAACCCCAATACCAGCGATTTCGATTTTGTGGGCAGCGGCAGCTTTATCGGCGCCAATCTGAAATACACTTTTTTACAGACCAACGGCTGGTTCTTTGACGCCATCGGCTCAATAAGCGAGGAAGAAAGCGAAACGACGCCCTTCTTCGGAAGTTTAGCGTTACATGAAGCGGGAAGCCACGTCAGGATGGACCTGTGGGGGGCAGGCATTGACATTCACAAGCGGGACGACATCGCGATTTCTTCGATGGGCTACAAATTTTCGACTCTTATGAGCGGGTCCAGCGAGGAACAATTCAACCGCTCCCGGCTCGGCGCAGATAACGATTTCACAATCAACACAATTTACGCGTCGCACAGCCGGGTTCTCGACCCCAATCAGATAACACGATTGAGCACCACATTCAAATGGATATTTACCGATGAGCGGCTGACGCCTGCGAAGATGACGCCATTCGGCGGAATGTACAGCGTTCGCGGTTATAAAGAATACGAGATACTGGCGGACGGCGGCATCCTGGCTAGCGCTCAATACGAATTTGACCTGGTAAGATATGAAAAGCTCAAAGAGGTTTCAAAGGAGCAGGAAGATAAAGAGCAGGCAAAGCAACAGGGCCTGAAAAAGTTTGCGCCGCTGGTTTTCACAGATTTTGGCCGAACGAAAATAAACGACCCCAGAAGTGAAATCAACGACAAATCCCACGAAACACTGTGGTCGGTCGGTATAGGAGCTCTCGCCGAATACGGTAATAATTTAAGCGCAGCCGTCTATTACGGCATAGCATTGAGGGACACCGAACGCACCGACGCAGGCGATGGACGGGTAAACGTGAGTTTTATGGTTAGATGGTAGGTCTTTTTTATTACAGAGAAAGCCCCCGACTTTTTGTATGGGGTTAACCCCCAGGATAAACCTGGGGGCTTACTCTGTTCGTGGGTGAACTATTCCGCCCTTGCCAGTAAGGCAACTGTCCCAAGCTCCTGCGACAGTAGTATTGTCTTGTTGACCGCGGCGATACTGGGATGAGACGAATCGAGGGATGATTCGAGCGCTCCAAGCGCCTCACAGCCGAATTCATAAGCCCTGTCGAAGCTGCCCTGCATAATACACAGGCGGGCACGGCAGTTAATTGCCATCGCGGTTAGTTCGCTGTTATGCCCCGCGGACTTTTCGAGGACGTCAATCGCTTTGTCGCAGGCACAGCGTGCTTCGACGAAATTACCCGAATCGAATTCTACTTCCGCCAAAGCAGTGAGAAGCTCGCCCTGCTGAATAAGCGATGAGCCGGCGGGACCTGTTTTGAGCGAGGCAAGCGCCTTAGTCAGCAGGCCGCGGGCCTGGCTGGATTGCCGCCCTGCCTGGAGGACTTTGGCCAGTGTGAGCCGGTTTCCCACAAGCAGGCGATTATCCTGACCGTAAACTTTCTCCTGAATATCCAGCGAATAATTCAGTATTGACTGCGCCTCATCGAGACGACCCTGAATGTAATACAATTTTGCAAGGTCGCCTAACACCCCCGCGGTGTAAAGATTATCCGGGCCATAGTAATCGATGATTACCGCAACTGCCCTTTCGTATTGCTGCTCGGCCTGGTCGAATTTGCCTTCGGCGGCCAGCAATCGCGCGGCGTCAATTTCGAATGACGCAACGACGGGGTCGTCGGCGGAATGGCATTTACGAATAATCGAAATCGCCCTTTCGAAAGATTCGGTCGCACTGCGGAAGTCGCCCTGTGCCTGGTAAATCGAGCCGAGAATCCGCAGCGTATAGGCGATATAGGGATGGTCTGCGTAATATAATTTCTGCTGCAACTGCAGGCCGAGGAGGCAGGATTGCTCGGCCTGTGAGAATCGACCCTGATTTTTATAAACCCAGGCCCGGTCAATAAGGCAGGAGCTTTTATCTTCGTCGCTTGTTACTGCGCTCAGGGCCCTGTCGATAAGCGTCTCGGCCTTGTCGTATTCGCCTTTAGACATACAGATGCGGGCAAGCGCCTGCAGCGCCTTGGGCGGGCATACGCCTGATTCATTGGCGGCTTTCGCGGAACGCGCGTAAATTAAAGCCATAATGAACAGGACAACGACTAAAACCTTCTCCCACCAGTAAGCAGAGGGTTTGTTTGCAGATTGACGTGAGATTGCCGAATTAGCTTTCAAATTATCACCCTTCTCCGAAGCCATATTATCAGGAATGACCACCTTCTCCTTATTCAACGGGTCTTCGTAAATTTTCGCTCTTCACTTTAGATTGAACTTATAAAATCATTACCTCTGACAGGCGAGGTCTCCGCCAACTAAAGTATAGAAAACGGCTAAGCCATTGAGAAAACGGGGAAAGGGAAATGATTAACGCTGGCAGCGACGACTATCGCCTGTTTAACGTTTGTATCGTTTGTATTGATTAAGCGATTTGCCAATAAACTTGATTGTTTGTCTTGACAGGAGCGCCTGCGATTTTATATAGTGGTGCTTTTGGACTTTGTGAATGTGAACTCAATCACTAATTAGGACGTAACAGCATTGTGAGATACAGCAGGATACCAAATGAGACGATAAGGCGCCTGCCGATATACCTTCGGGGCCTGGCGATGCTGGCCCGCCAGGGGCTTAACAGCGTTTCCAGCGGCAAACTGGCGGATTTTGTAAACGTTCCCCCCTTCCAGATCCGGAAGGACTTCTCATATTTCGGGGATTTCGGCACTCGGGGCGTCGGCTACGACATCGCCAATCTTTCGAGGCAAATCAAGAAAATCCTGAATCTCGAATCCGGGCACAAGGCGGCGCTGGTGGGCGTGGGTAATCTCGGCTCAGCGGTGCTGGCGTATCCCGGCTTCAAAATATACGGTTTCCAGATTGAGGCCGCATTCGATAACAACCCCGCTGTAACAGGCAGGAAAGTCGGCGGCATTTTAGTGGAAGATATTTCCAAAATTAATACGCTTGCCAAACGTGGTGTGATGCTGGCCATTATCGCAGTGCCTGAGCAGGCGGCCCAGCAGGTAGCCGACGAGCTTGTGGCTGCGGGCATCAAGGGAATATTGAATTTTTCGCCGAAAAGGATTACGGTCCCGAAAAAGGTAAAGGTAATAACGATTGATATCGCCACCGACCTTGCTCGGCTGCCGTATTATATTCCTTCGAGCTGAAATAATCTGATAAATTTTGACCGAGGCAAAAATGAAAGTTAAAAAAATCAGCAAAGACGCATTCAGGCGGCTTGTGGACGGGCTTATAAAACAGCAAAAGGTATTCGGGCCCTGCGCCAAGGGCGACCGGTTCGAGTTCGAGCAGCTCGAGTCGGCAAAGGAATTACGCCTGAATTACGACGTTACGCTTCGCCCGCCGGGAAGAAAATACCTGCTGCCGCCCGTTGAGACGCTTTTGACATACGAAATAGGCGACGGCTACAAATCGGTCTATGACCAAACCCAGTTTGTGCTTTTAGGCGTTCACCCTTACGATATGGAGGCGATAAACCAATTAGACCGGCTGTTCAGCCAGGACAACTACGACTGCCATTATATGAAAAGGAGGCACAACGCCACAATAATCGCCTGCGACGTGGTAACACCCTCGAAAGACGT
Organism: Sedimentisphaerales bacterium; assembly: GCA_049509315.1. GTDB lineage: Bacteria > Planctomycetota > Phycisphaerae > Sedimentisphaerales > Anaerobacaceae > Fen-1362. The sequence goes on from JBELAA010000201.1 coordinate 3,716, forward strand.
GTTTGCCGCATCGATGGGAACCGCGGTCGTCAAGACAGGTTTTGACGCCCTTTTGACCGATATTGGCGACTCATACCTGCTCGAAACTGCGACGCCCAAAGGCGATACGCTTATCGCCGGCGTCAAAGATGCTGCCGACGCGGCCAGCTCAGACCTCGAAAAACGGGAGAAGGTCTGGGCGGAGAACAAAAAACGATTGAACGTGCATAAATTGCAATGCGATTACACTTACCTTCCCAGGTTGCTCGAAAAGGCATACACTCACCCCGTCTGGGAGGAAAAGGCAAAAACCTGCTTTAGCTGCGGGTCGTGCAACCAGGTTTGCCCGACCTGTTACTGCTTCAACGTGCAGGATGACGTC
>JBELAA010000202.1:0-4018 GCA_049509315.1 Sedimentisphaerales bacterium
TCCGCTGTCGTTAGCGGAATCGCTCGAAACCACCCGCATATATTCTTCAGTCGGCCTTTTAGGTAAAGGCAAGTCGCTTTTAGCGACGCGACCGGTTCGTATGCCGCATCATACGGCCACTGGGCCGGCCCTTGTGGGGGGCGGGACCAACGTCCGGCCGGGCGAGCTGTCGCTGGCTCATCACGGTATTCTGTTTCTCGATGAGTTCGCGGAGTTTCCCCGACACATACTGGAAATGATTCGCCAGCCCCTCGAGGACGGCACCATAACCGTATCCCGCGCAAAGAAAACGATTACCTATTTTGCCAGGTTTTTGTTAGTCGCGTCCTGCAATCCCTGCCCCTGCGGCTACTATGGCTGCGATTTACGTCGTTGTAAATGCACGCCGGGCCAGGTCGAGCGATACCTGTCGAAAATTTCAGGTCCGCTGATTGACCGTATCGATATACACATTGATGTGCCTCCGGTAACTTTCAGCAAACTGCGCTCGCGGGCAAACCAGCTCGATAGCGCCACGATACGAGCCGACGTGATAAACTCAAGGGCTATTCAGCATAATCGATTCAGCGACGGGAATCCCGACAAGTCGGGAATGGCAAACGCCAGAATGACCCATAAGCAGGTCGAGAAATTCTGCCGGCTTGATACCTCAGGCGAAATGCTTCTCAAGCAGGCAATGGTCGAGTTCGGCCTCTCCGCCCGTGCCCACGACAAAATCTGCAAGGTCGCCCGAACAATCGCCGATTTGGCGGGCTGTGAGGATATAAATCCCGAACATATCGCCGAAGCCGTTGGGTATCGTAAATTAGACCGAAAACTATGATGAAATACCCGCTACATATACAAATGTCATCCCGCCGCCTGTGGATGTTTCGCTTACTTACCGCCTGTCTGGCGCCTGTTTTGTTTTTGGTTTTGCTTGAGGGGGGGCTTCGTATCATCGGCTACGGCTTTCCCGTATCGACTTTTGTAAAATGTGAAATCAACGGCCACACCTTCTGGTGCAGCAATAACAGGTTCGGCTGGCGTTTTTTTCCGCGAGAGATTTCCCGCGCTTTGCTGCTTTTCACCGTAAAGGATGAAAAGCCGGCTAACACATATAGAATATTTATATTAGGCGAATCAGCCGCCGAGGGCGACCCGATGCCGGCATTCAGTTTCGGCAGGCAATTGCAGGTATTGCTGCGCGAACAGTATCCTCAGGTCAACTTCGAGGTATTTACCGCAGCGACGGTGGCAATAAACTCGCATGTTATCGTGAAAATCGCGGAAGACTGTTCACGCCTAAAGCCCGACCTGTTCATTATTTATATGGGCAATAACGAGGTCGTCGGGCCTTATGGGGCCGGGACAATCTTTACGCCGCTTTCAAAAAATTTGTTTTTGATAAGAGCCGGTATCGCCATAAAAGCGACCCGGGCAGGCCAGTTGCTCGCCCGGCTTACCGAAATTGCAGACCGTAATAAGCAGAAATCCAAAAAATGGGCGGGGCTTGAGATGTTCTCAGGTAAGCAGATACAACGGGATGACCCACGGCTGGAATATGTTTACACCCATTTCAGGCGTAATCTTGAGGATATCATAAAAACTACCCGACAATCCGGCGCGAATGTAATCCTTTCAACCGTAGCGGTAAACTTAAGGGATTGTGCACCTTTTGCCTCAATGCACAGGGATGATTTGGGTAATAAGAAGACCCAATTCGACACCCTCTACAACGAGGGCATCGAACTGGAAAATAAGCAGGAATTTCAGAGCGCCATAGACCGTTATCTTGCAGCCGATGAGATTGACAACGCCTATGCCGAGCTGCAATTTCGCCTGGGGCGATGCTTCTGGAATCTTGGACAATTTGACAAAGCCCGGGAAAGGTACGTTAAGGCAATGGAGCTTGATACGCTGCGATTCCGCGCGGATGGCAGAATCAACAGAATTATCCGCGAAGTCGGGGCCGGCTGGAAAAACCATGTGGTTGAGTTTGTTGACGCGGCGGACGCATTCGCAAAGAGCAGTCCCCGAAATACCCCGGGACGTGAGCTGTTTTTCGAACACGTTCATTTGACTTTTTCAGGAAATTACCTGCTTGCAAAAACTGTATTCGAAAGTATGGAAAATATACTGCCTGATAGAATTAAAGCCGCAAGAGCTGCCGATACCGGTTTACCCGACCAGCAGGACTGTGCCAACCAACTGGGCTTTACGGTTTTCGAAAAATTAGACGTGCTAAAGGAAGTTCAGCGTATTTTAAGCAGGCCGCCCTATACCAATCAGGCGTATTATAAAGAAACAGTCGCCTATTATCAAACCCAGATTCAAAACGACGAAAAAGCCGCCGCCAACTCTTCAGCGTATGAGGAAGCAGTTGATATATTCGAAAAGGCGATACATAAGCAGCCCGATGATGCGTGGCTCAGGTCGAATTACTTTCAGTTGCTGATAACACGTAAAAAATACAGGCAAGCTGTTGAGCATCTGAAGGTGATTATTGGGTTGAATCCGAATCCGCGAACTATTAGTTCTTTGGTAGTTCTGGCCGACTTTGAAAATATATCTGGTGAAAATGATTCAGCTCTCAATCATGCTTTTGCAGCGCTCAAGATTGACCCGGCAAATACCAGCGCCAACGATTCTGTAGGCACCGCATATCAGAAAAAGGGTTTGTATGATAAGGCCGAGAGATATTTCACAAAAGCAATCGAAATTGACCCGGAATATACCTTTGCTTACATACATCTTGGACAATTGCTGATGGAACAGCGTAAATTCAAACAGGCGGAAAAAATAGGCAGGAAAGCCATTCAAGCGTCACCCAATGACGCGGTTCTGCACGTGATGCTGGCCCAAATACTTCAAATGGAGGGATTAATGGAGGAAGCAGAGGTCCAGCGACAAAAAGCAATATTACTCGACCCCAATCTGGCCCACCCGGCAAATCCTAAAACAGGGTATAAATAAACGGCGCAGCGGCGGAACCTCCAAGAACCGCAAGAATCCCCAAAAGCAGCAGGAGGAGCAATATCGGCAAAAGCCACCATTTTTTGTTGTGCTTGAGAAAGAACCATAATTCCGCGATTATGCCGGGACGTTTCTGCCCCGCGAGGTTCCCGAAGCTGCCATTTTTTCGTTCAATTGTCTTTGTCATCTATCGTACTCTCTCAGGACTGGTAAAAATAACGTTCCGCGTCGCTTGTTTTTTTGTGTGAATCGCTCCTCCTGCGCAGCCTCGATTATCTCGCCGTCGCGCACAAGAACAGCGGCGCTATCGTGATAAAACCCCGATATCCACAATATATTCATAAAAACCGATTATACGCTATTACCCTAAGGAAAAAAGCCATTTTTTTAGTTAACCCGCCCCCTATTCCAGCCGATACGAATTTATCCGTCAAAGTGAGATTTTGCCTCTGGCGGGACGGGCTGTGTTTCCCAACGTTGCCTTAGGGGTAAAATCGGGACTCATTTTTTAGCTAAATTGAGGGTATTGAAATGGGTATTCAGAACTGGTCGGAAAATATAGTTCTCGTTGACCTTCCTGCCGAGCCGCAGATGAGTGATGAGCTTAAGACGGTAGGCGACATCATCAAGGACAGGGGCGACTGTGACGTCGTTATGGATTTTTCAGCTATCGACATTATATCTTCGTCGAGCTTGTCGAAGCTGCTCAAGCTGCGAAAACAGCTTATGGACAGCGACCACCAGCTTATTTTCTGCAACGTCGCGCCAGCGACAAGGGGGATTTTTGCGGTTACGGGTCTTGAGGGGATTTTCAAGGTGGTGGACGACAAGTTTGTAGCGCTGGCCGGCCTTCAGTTAGTCAGGTAATCAGGTAATCAGGTTTATCAGAGGACAATCCACCTGCGGTGGATAAAACCCGGTCCTACCATATTAAGCTGAATAATGCGAAGTCGATAAAATCCACGTTGTTGTCGGCGTCCAAATCACCTGCAATTCCGCTTCCGGTTTTAAGCCAGTTTTCAGCGAGCACACCAACGTCGCCCCATCCGATAGAGCCGTTACA
>JBELAA010000203.1:0-3962 GCA_049509315.1 Sedimentisphaerales bacterium
AAGGAAGAGCAGGAAGAAGAAGAGCAAATCGACGCCGAGGAGCTTCACGAGGTCGGCAGAATCAACGAGCTTGTTAAAAAGCTCAAAGCCGGCTTCGGACTCGACCTCAGGGATTACCTTTTAAAGCAGGAAAGGGCCGTCAGCGGCGAGGCGATGGCCACAAAATTTCAGCTTGCCAACGGCGGGGAAACTTTTGACGTTGCCTCATTGGGCGAAATCAGCACGAGCATAAGAAAAATCGGCAGCGAAGGCGTCGAAATAAAGCGTTTCAAGGGGCTTGGCGAAATGAACGCCGAGCAGTTGTGGGAAACGACGATGAATCCGGCGACAAGAACCCTTCTGAGCATAAAATTAGACGATGCGGGCGAGGCGGACCGGCTGTTCAGTATCCTTATGGGCGAGGACGTCGAACAGCGCCGTGATTTTATCCGCGACCACGCGTTAGAGGTGCAGTTCCTTGATATTTAAGAAAACCACGGAAGAAAAAATTAAAAATCAAAAAGCAAAAAGTAAAAATGCGGAAAAAGACAGAATTAAACAGACACTTTTCAATATTTTTGCTTTTTACTTTGTCTTTTTGATATTTACTTTTTGATATTTTATTTTTTTTAAGTTTCCTCTTGCAAAGGTGCTTTGATAAATCGAAAATAGAAAATGGAAAATAATCCCGATGAGTCGGGATAGAAAATGAAAAGCAATGGAGGCAAAAAATGAATATTAAATTCAGAGCGATGGTTTCAGGAATCGTATTATGCTCGCTGGCGGTTTCGGGCTGCCGGTCAACGGGTTCGGCGGGGATATCGTCTGCGCCGGGCAGGACCGCCGTTGACATTCGAATAGCCCAACTGGAGCAGGAGCTTAGCAAGAAATTTGAAAATCCCACTGTTCATTACGAGCTTGGGCAGCTTTATCACTCCCAGAGCAACTGGTCGAAGGCGGACTGGCATTACGACCAGGCAATCAGCTTTAATCCGGTTTACCGTGAAGCCCAGACAGCCAAGGTCAAAATGCAGTTAGACAAGGGCGACAGGTCAAAAAGCGAGTACCTGGCGAATATGTATATTTCGCAGGCGGCATCGTCTCCCGAACAGCTTTTATCGCTGGGTTCGGCCTTCGAGAAGCAACGGCTCAATGACTACGCCCTTAGGTGTTATGAAACGGCGCTGAAAATGGCGCCGGATTCTGCGCCGGTGAACAAGCAACTGGGCTACTATTACCTGACAAACAATAAGCCGGAGCAGGCAAAGGAATTTTTAATTCGCAGTTTCCAGCTTAATCCCAATCAGGCGGACGTCGCCGGCGAGTTAGGCAAGTTAGGCGTGGCCGTGCGAATACCTCAGGCCGAGCCGCCGCCAACTAATCCAACAAGCCCAACTGTGAAACCGCCCACACAACCGTAACAGCGAACAGCGTTCAGATTCCTGTCCGCTGGACGCTGAATGCTAAACGCTGATTTAAACGCCCTGTGGTAAACGGATTTGCCGCGGGGCTTTTTCATTTATGATTTATGATTTTCTATTTTCTATTTAACAAGGCGGGGCCGGTTTTCAAATTCAGGAGTCGATTTAACAAATAGTAAATAATAAATCATAAATCATAAATAGAAAATCGGGGGGTCTGCCGATAAATCATATAGTAGTTTTAGCGTGTGATGGTCTGTCGTTTTCGTAAAATTGTTTTATTATCGGACGCAACTTATGGGCAGGGTTAAAGACAGGAAAGTAAAAGTAAAGGCGCTTCAATGCTTAATCGTGGCGGCATTATTAGTAATATTCTGCAGTTGTATAAGTTTCAACATAGGCGACTGGCCGAGCAAATTTGTTTACCCGCATAATAAGCCGGCGGCGAACTGGTGCGGGCCTGTGGGGGCGATGTTCGCTTACGAGCTGCTTTATTACGCAGGCCCCGGTATTTTTGTCGTGCTGATTTTCTGTATATATTTTACGGTCGTCAAAATAGCAGAGCAGCAAATCGAACAGCCGATTCTCAGGTTCACCGGCCTTGTGCTGGTAACTACCGCGGCATCGACGACTTTTTACTGTGCAGCACCTCACGGCTTATACGGTTTCCCGACGGGTTCGGGCGGCGTCCTCGGCGTGGCTGCGGCATCGGTCCTGCGCAGTCATTTTGCGACGTTAGGAACCGCTATATTGTTAGGAGCAACCTGGGTGGTCGGTATGATTTTATTGGCCGACCAGGTTGTGGCAATGGCATTCGGCTGGCTGGGCTTTGTGCTTCGTAAATTAGTCGGGTTCGCCGCCCCCAAATGGGCGACCACTGCGGCAGGTCATTCGAAAGCCCTCGGCCAGATTTGGCAGCGATTAAGCATCAAGCAGAAGACAGAGGACAGGAGACAGAAGACGGAAGGCAACTTCACCGCAGATGGTCGCGGCGACCACGCAGAGACCGCAGAGGAAAAAAATTTAATGGTGCCCTCTGCACCGACTGCAACAACACCGGAATTGAAGCCGGTTACGCCGAAAAAGCCCGTTATGTCATACGAGCCGCCTCCCTGTTATGACGGCTACACTATGCCGGGGATTGAGTTATTAGATGAGCCGGAAAAAACGTTCGCATCGGTGCAGGAAAAGGTCGTAAAGCACAAGGCGGTCGCGCTTGAGGGATTGTTAGGCGAGTTCGACATTTCTGCGGCGGTGGTTGCGGCTGAAACGGGGCCGGTGGTAACGATGTTCGAATTACAGCTTGCCGCGGGCGTAAAGGTGAGCCAGATAAGCTCGTTATCCAATGATATCGCCCGTGCGCTGGGTGTAGGCGCAGTTCGCATAGTGGCGCCATTACCCGGCAAGCATACGATAGGCGTCGAGGTACCAAACAGTGAAAAAGAGCGCGTGCGAATGAAGGATATGCTGCGTCTGGCGGGTAATCGCCCGGCAAATATGGCGATACCGCTATTTTTAGGAAAGGACTCGTCGGGCGACGCGCTGGTTGAGGATTTGTCGGCTATGCCGCACCTGCTGATTGCGGGCACGACCGGCTCAGGCAAAAGTATTTGCATCAACAGTATTGTCGCGGGCGTATTGCTGACCCGCAGGCCCGACGAAATCAAGATGATTCTCATCGACCCTAAAATGGTCGAGATGACCGCGTTTAATACGATACCGCACCTTATGACGCCGATTGTTACCGAGACGCAAAGGGCCGTTCAGATTCTCGAATGGGCGACAATCAAAATGGACGAAAGATACGCCCTGCTGGCCGAGGCACGCGTCAAGAATATCGGCGAGTACAATGCTTTAGGCACCGAGGAAATTATCAATCGCTTTGAGCCGACAAGCCCCGATGAGGAAGCCAAGATACCCAAGAGATTGCCATACGTGGTGATAGTGATAGATGAGCTGGCCGACCTGATGATGACGGCGGCAAAGGAAATCGAGGCGCATATCGTGCGACTGGCGCAGAAGAGCCGGGCGGTGGGGATACATATCGTTCTTGCGACCCAGCGGCCGCAGGCGACGGTTGTTACGGGTCTTATCAAGGCAAATATGCCCACGCGAATAGGTTTCAGGGTCGCTGCGAGAATGGACAGCCGGATTATTCTCGACCAGAACGGCGCCGAGACGCTGTTAGGACAGGGCGATATGCTGTTTTTGAAACCCGGCACCAGCGACTTAGTGCGGGCGCAGGGGACGTTTGTAAGCGACGAGGAGATACGGCGAATCGTCAAGCACCTCAAGGAAATCGCCGAGCCGCAGTTCCATCCCGAGCTTACCCAGTTAGGCCAGCCCGATACATCCGATATGATAGAAGACGAGATGTTCGACGACGCGGTGAGGGTTGTGCTGGAAAGCAAGCGCGGCAGCGTATCGCTATTGCAGCGGCGGTTGAGCGTGGGTTATGCACGGGCGTCGCGAATGATTGAGCAAATGGCGGCATTGGGCGTGCTGGGCGAATACAAAGGCAGCCAGGCGCGCGAGGTAATGATGGCCGTCGAGGACTGGGAA
>JBELAA010000204.1:0-3936 GCA_049509315.1 Sedimentisphaerales bacterium
CAACAACGACCACGAGGGCGCCGGCCCAAACCAAACCCATTGTAATAAGATATTTTTTATAAGCGTGCATAGTTTACAATCCGGGCTTAAAAATACAGTCAATGTCATAAGTAACAACGTCTCGGCCATCGATAACTTCGTGCCCCTGCGAGGCGACAACGACGTCGTCGAGCTTTGGGCCGAGGTCTTTGGACGCCTTGAGGCGGTCGCGGAAGGCCTTAACTTCAAGGTCGCAGTTAACGCTGGGGTTGCCGCTTACCTTAATTTTGAGGGTCCTGACGGCGATGCTCGGATCGGCTTTTTTGTCGGCGGCGTCGGCGGCAACTTTTCGCTTTACAAAGCTTCGTCTGACCTCAAGGGAGCTGACAACCACCGAATCCGGGAGATTTTCGAGCAGCGCCATAAGTGTCGAAGACCACTGCGTATGCCTGTGTATCGAGGAGGCGACGTCGGAGATGCAGTTTGTAATGGAGGCCTTTTCCCTTTCGCTGAATTCCTTGAATTTGAGCGCCTCGGCGAACCGTTTGGTTTGAATGTCCAGAGAATTAATGTTTTGTTTCTGGACGGAAATAACGACGTTATTTCGATTATAGTAGCCGGCCAGGACAAGAGCGACCAGAACAGGAACAGCAAAAGTGGCGACGAAGATAGCGACGCCCTGCGGCTTTGTCCTGACGGGACGACCCTGACCTTTCAATAAATCAACGGTAAACATATTAAACCGACCTCATAGCAAGTCCGGCGGCGACAGCCATAACGGGGCCTTTTGACTGAATGATATCGAGGCACTTCCTGTCGACCGAGCATTTCATAGTATCAAAGGGATTCCAGAGGACAGCTTTAAGGGGAAGCTGTTTGTTAAGAATATCGACGAAGCCCCTGACCATACCGAAGCCGCCGCAGACGAGGATTCTCTCGACGGGCGAGGTTTTTTCCTGAGTGCTGTGATAGCGGAGGGTCTCGGCAACGTCGCTGACGAGCTTCTGGCAGGCGTTTTCCATACTTTTCTGAAGATTGTCGGCGTTGATAACTGGTTGTGTCGAGCCGTAGATTTCCTTTTTGACGACTTCCGTCGAGACGTTATTTTCGCGGGCAATGAGAGCAACGATGTCTTTTCCGGCGTAGGGAATAGTCCGGACAAAGGGGAAATGGTTATCGCTCATAACGGCCAGCGTCGTGGAAGATGCGCCGACGTCGAGAATAGCAGAGGTGCTGACGGGGATGGTATCTTTTTTGCTTTCGGCGAGGCAATTGAGCAGAGCCAGGCCGTCAACATCCATCAGGACGCAATTGAGGGCGCATTGTTCGACAAGGCGGACTTTACGTCTGACGACGTCATTGGTGGCGGCGACGAGGACTCCTGTTACGGAATCATCTGAGGAGCCGTTTTGTATTCGCTGATATTCGACAACGCCGTCGTCGACGTTGAAGGGGCAAACCTGCGAGGCCTCGAGCCGGATGGCGCCATCAAGCTCTTCGGGCTGCATAGGGGGGAATTTGAAATGTCTGACGGCGACTTCAGTGCCGGAGACGCTGCAGACAGCCCACTTTGAATGAGTTGTGGCGGAGGCCAGGCATTTCCTGACGGCATCGACGACGTTGACGGAATGGTTAGTGGAATGACCGTCGGTATTTTCGATTTCACTGATAGCGGCGGAGACGACGGAAAAGCCGTCTTTTTCCCGTGCGAGCTGGACCATCCTCACTGAGGACGAGCCGATATCAAGCCCGAGCAAATCCTCCTGGGCAAAGCCGACAAGACGTTTCCATTTGAGTTTCATATCTCTATCTTCAGCCAAATCATTTAGGGGGCGGCAGTTCCTTAAGGCAACACCCCACATACGATTAACAATAGTTTCCAACATTTAACGCAACTCCTTCATCGGCTGATACGTGATGCGCTTTAATCACAATTCCGGCGTGCGGGACCAAAATTTAGACAGGCCAGCGGCCAACCCTTCATATCGGACAAAAACCTTGATAGTCCGGTAAGTATTTGTATTTTGCGGAAACGCACTTCAATACAATGTGCAAAATTTGTTTGTGTCGCCTTTAAAGAAATCATCTTTGTGAAACCCACATCCCCCTGTCAGAATTATCGGGCGTTATGACTTGTCTACGAACTTTAGTTTGGAACTCCCCCACAAAATGGTGTGCACAGCACACCCTGCGAAATTCGCCTTAAAAACGCCCCCTTTACGAAAACAATACACGTTAAAAGGTAATAAATAAAAGCGGGAGCAGCAAAAATTCAGGGAACTGAAAGATTGATAATCGATGATTGATAATTGATGATTGTTTAGCCGTCGCCGGCACGGCGACGGGGCAGTCGGTGTTAGTCAGTGTTACCATCCGTGCCGGTCAGTGTATTAAGAACCGGCCTTTGCTGTCTAAGGTGATTTTTCGTGGCTCACGGGGCGGGTCGCCGGTGATGGATTTAGTCGCGTCAACGGTAATCAGATAATCGCTGTTTTTCGAGAATTTGATAGTGTAGCAGTCATCACTGAAGTATTTCCCTTCGAGGTCTCCGCCTGGTTGTCCGGGACTAACGACAAAGCCGAGGTCGCTGAGTTTGACGGCGGAATAATCGAAATGAGTGCCTTTTTCTCTGCGGAAGCTGTCAGCCGCGGTGCGTATGGAACAGGCCGCGGCTCTGCCCTCTTCCCATTTGGATTTGTCGGCGCTGTTCTTCATATAAGGAACGACGGCGACAACCAAAGAGCCGACGATTATGAGAATAATCATCAGCTTGACGTGTGCGAAACCTGGTTCTTCTCTTCTCATTGGCAACATCGGTTTTATAAATTTAGAATTAAGAATTGAGAATGTAGAATTAAGGAAAAACTTCAATTTCTAAATTCCAAATTCTAAATTCGAACAAATATTCGAATTACGGTATTTCCTCAAAGTCGCCGTTATCGTGGAGTATCATTCCGCCTGGCGTGGCGGGCGCTTCAGGGCTTGTTGCCGTGTTTGTCGTAACGGTTATGGTATATGTCAGGGGGTCGCCATCAGTAATCGAAAATACGAAGTCCCCGTGTTTGAAATACTTGCCGTCGAAGTCGGTGTCTTTGAAACCGAGCTGAGAAAGCGTGGTAATGGTCGAATAATCGTAGCTTAATCCGAGGTCGGCGTTAATCGCCCTGATAGCGCTTCGGATGGTGCCGGCCATCGCCTTTCCCTCGGTCCATTTTGATGCGTCCACTCTGCCTCTCATTAAAGGTATGGCAACGGCAGACAAGATGCCGACGATGAATATGACTATCATCAGCTCTATGAGCGTAAAGCCCGGCCTTGTTTTTCGATTATTAAGTATCATAGCAATATACCTCGAAGGGATTGCTGCGAATGCGAAACCTTTTGCGAACATTAAGAGGTGGGGGCTTTAACAGCCCCCACCTTTTTACAACATCATCAGCATTACGACATTTATGCCTTTTCAACCAAAAAAGGTATTATGTTCCATCTTTAGTTAAAGGCACCGGTCTGGTCAAGTGTCATCGAAGGCGGAGTTGACGGCCCCTCGGCGGCCGTGCTCGGTCCGATAGTGATGGTGTAAGTGAGATCGTTACTGACTACGGCAACGTTAGAAATTACATAGTCAACGCCGTTGAAATACTTTCCGTTGAGGTCAGTGGAGGCAAAACCAAGCGCCGGAGCAAACGTGGTGATGTCTCCCTGGAGGTCGGCTGCGTAGCCGGTATAATCCTCGCCTTTTTCGGCGAAATACGCACGCAGGGCAGTGCGGATAGAGCCGGCGCTGGCCTTACCCTCGGACCATTTAGCCGCATCGATACGGCCACGCATAATCGGGATGGCGACCGCCGCCAGAATACCGACTATGAAGATGACTACCATCAGTTCGATAAGAGTGAAACCTTTTCTACTTGTCATTTGCTTTCTCCTTAAAAAAAGCGGTTAATTTCAAAATCCGAC
>JBELAA010000205.1:0-9964 GCA_049509315.1 Sedimentisphaerales bacterium
TTTTGCTCATAGTACTCATTAGGGCGATAGCCGCTTGTTTTCAGCTGCTGCACCTGCTCGGCGGTAAGACCAAAGAGGAAGAAATTTTCGTTGCCGACTTCTTCGCGGATTTCCACATTGGCGCCGTCGAGCGTTCCGATGGTCAGCGCGCCGTTGAGCGAGAATTTCATATTGCCGGTGCCGGACGCCTCTTTGCCTGCCGTTGATATCTGCTCCGACAAATCGGCAGCCGGATAGATATGCTGAGCGTTTTTTACATTATAATCGGGGAAAAATACCACTTTGAGCCGACCGCGCACGTCGGGGTCGTGATCGATAAGCTCGGCGACGGTGTTGACAAGCTTGATAACGAGCTTGGCCATAACGTAACCCGGCGCCGCCTTGCCGCCGAAAATGAACGTGCGAGCGGGCATATCGGCCTGGGGATTTTTCTTGAGAGACAGATACCGCGTAAGGATATGCAGTATATTGAGATGCTGCCGCTTGTACTCATGGATGCGCTTTGTATGAATATCGAAGAGCGTGTCGGGTTCGATTTTGACGCCGGTGCGCTGTTCGACAATCGCGGCAAGACGGCGCTTGGCGGTGAGTTTTACTTCCCGCCAGAGTTTATGGAACTCGCCATCATCGGCAAAGGCCTCGAGCTTGCGGAGCTGAGCAAGGTCACGCAGCCAGCCATCGCCAATCCGGCTGCTGATAAGCGTCGTCAGCTCAGGATTACTGACCGCGACGAACCGCCTCGGCGTAACGCCGTTGGTAACATTACAGAACTTCTGCGGCCACATCTCGGCAAAATCCCGCATCACCATCGTCCTGAGCATATCAGAGTGCATCCGCGCCACGCCGTTGACGTGGTGACTGCCTACTGCGGCAAGATGGGCCATACGCACATATCGTTCACCGCTTTCATCGATAAGCGACATTCGGGAAAGACGCGCGTCATCGCCGGGAAACTTTGCCCGCACTTCATTGAGAAAACGGCGGTTAATCTCACAGATAATCTCAAGGTGCCGCGGAAGCAGCTTGCCGAAAAGGCCCAGCGACCATTTCTCCAGCGCCTCGGGCAAAAGCGTATGATTGGTATAGGCAAAGGTATGACTGGTAACGTGCCAGGCAGTGCCCCAGTCCAGCCGGTGTTCGTCGATAAGCAGCCGCATAAATTCCGCCACGGCAATCGACGGGTGTGTGTCGTTAAGCTGGACGGCAAATTTTTCGTGAAATTGCTCGAGCCGGCGCCCCAGCAGCAGATGCACGCGTATCATATCCTGCAGAGAGCAGGACGCAAAAAAGAACTGCTGCTGCAGTCGAAGGGTTTTGCCCTGGACGGCCAGGTCATTGGGATACAAAACCTTGGTGATATTTTCAGAGAATACCTTATCTTCAACCGCACGGTAATAATCGCCGTGATTGAACGCGGAAAAATCGAACGACTCAACCGCCTCGGCCTTCCAAAGGCGCAATCGATTGCACGTGCCTACGCGATAGCCGAGAATGGGCGTATCATACGCCACGCCCTTGACCACCGCGTTGGGTATCCATCGCACGCGGTAACTACCCTGCTCGTCTGTATAGGTCTCGGTATGTCCGCCGAACTTTACGTCGAAAGCCAGCTCGGGCCGGGCAATCTCCCACGGGTTGCCAAGCCGCAGCCACTTGTCGGTAACCTCGACCTGCCAGCCGTCGCGGATGACCTGGTCGAAGATGCCGAACTCATAACGAATGCCATACCCGATGGCAGGCACCTCAAGCGACGCAAGTGAATCCATATAACACGACGCGAGGCGCCCAAGGCCTCCATTGCCAAGGCCGGGCTCATCCTCCTGTTCCAGCATATCTTCCAGGTCGATACCGAGCTGGGCCATCGCCTGACGAACCTGCTCGGTCATACCAAGATTAAGCAGGTTGTTCGCAAGATGCGGGCCGGGCAGAAACTCGGCGGACATATAGGCAACCATGCGCGCATCCTGCTCGGCATAAGTTTCGAGTGTCTGTACTCCCTGCTTGAGCACACGGTCGCGGATGGTCAGCGCCAGTGCGGTGTAAAGGTCGTTGCGTGTGGCTCCCATCGGCGCACGACCCATACCGTAAAACAGGTTATCGAGAAATGACTGTTTAATGTCTTCCTGGCTCCGGCCGGTACGAAGGTCGGTCGGGCTAAGGTCGACAAGTTTTGGAGGGCCCTGAGAAATTCCTTTCTCGGGGGACTTCTTTTTCATGGTCGCCGGCATACTTTGATTCCTTTCAGCCCGTCCGCCTCTGGCGAGACCTCACCTTCAGGCGGGCAAAACAACATTCTGGCACAAAAATCAATCCTTGGCCAATTATTCAACAATTTAACGTCATGTCAAGTTCTAACGCAGGGCAAGCGTATCTAATCCGTCGTCAAAACCAATCTTCCGGAAGTATAAATCTTTTTAGAAAACCCCCGCTCAAAAACAACAGTTTGTTTTCCCCTGCGAATCTGTCAACCTTTGGATTTTGGGAATTATTTATACGCTTTAAATTTTAGTATGAAATTAGCATGTGGTTTGAGTTGTAGCCGGTTTGATTTTTATCCGGTTGTTCTGTTATTGCGAAGTAATTTTCAGCCAGTCGTCGCTGAATAATTTCAAATCACTGAAATAGACGCTTTTATTGAAATCCAGGTCCGCGGGCAGGTCGCTGCCTTTGGTCCGCCAGTAACCGGCGAACAAGGCAAAATCGGTCTCGTCAACCGTTCCGTCGTTATCGATATCAGCCCGCAATCCCCATCCCGCCGGCGGGAAGCTCGCCTTGGTTGTGCCGCCGAATGAGCCCATATCGATTCTGACGTTGGTTGGCACATTTGGCTCGTTGCCGAGGGCTGTGCCGGGATTGCCGCTGTCGATGCAGGGGCTTGTGTGCCCGCCTGCCTGCCACTTGCCGGCCGCGTCCCTCCACTGACGCTGGCTGCTTTGCAGGTGATAATCGTCATTTGCCGCATCGACAAAGCACGGGTCGGTGTCAATGTTCCCCGGCTTCCAGGCAATCGAACACGCCGGGTTGACAAAAACTTCCGACAGTCCCCCGTCAATGTCGCAGTAAGATACTATCAAAGACGACGGCGGCGAGGTGATGGATACCGCAATCTCGTGCCCCGACGCCGAGGAATTGTTCCATAAAATTGAATTGCTCAGTGTTACGTGACTGTTGTAGCCGCAATACAAGCCGCCCCCTATTGACGGGGCGTTATTATCGCTGAATGTGCAGTTGGTAATTACTGCGTCGCTGTTGTAACAGTAAACCCCGCCCCCGTAGTATCCTGCTGAATTGTTTGCGAATATGCAGTTTTTAATTGTGGGATTGCTTTCGCACCAGATGGCCCCGCCGCGGTCCTGGTAGCCGTTGATAATCGTCAATCCCGCAACTACGGTATTTGCCTCCTCGCCGCCGTGAAAATAAATCGCCCTGTGCTTGTTGGCGGAGCTGCCCTGGCAGTTGATTACCGTCTTTATAACGGTATTGATATCGCGCGGCTCAATCGCCCGCACGGTTATCGCCTTGCCCTTGAAATTCAAATCGATGTTGCCCGCGCCCGTATATGTCGGGGCTAACGCAACGTGCCCCGGCTCATTAACAACGTCAATTCCCTTTTGTATGGTCTTTAACGGCGAATCAACGCTTCCAAGTCCCGTCGTATCGTTGCCCGAAGGCGAAACACAAACCCTTACCTGCTGCCTGTAAACCGTAACCCAGCCGTTGTTATAGGAAGGACATTCCGTTTGCCCTCCCGCTTCTGCCGGCGGTTTAAGCGGCAGCTTTTGAATCTGGTCAACCACTTCCATTCCGCTTATTACCTGGCCGAAGACGCAATACCCGGCGTCGGTAGAAGTGCGGTTAAGAGATTTGTTGTCCGTAACGTTTATGTAGAACTGCGAGGTCGCGGAATTGGGGTCCGTCGTCCTGGCCATCGCAACGGTCGCCCGTAAATTGCTCAGGCCGTTGTAGCTTTCATTGATTATCGGCGAACGAAGCCCTTCTGTTCTCGCCACGCAACCCGGCTCAAATCCCCCGCCCTGGACTATCTTAAACGAAGCGTCCTTTGTTACGCGGTGAATTATAAGCCCGTCGTAGTAGCCGCTGTTGACGTATTGCAGAAAATTATTTACCGTTATCGGCGCTTTCGCCGGGAAAAGCTCGATGGTTATATCGCCCAATATCGTCTCAATAACAACTTTAGGCGTGCTTTGACTCGGCGTATATGGAGGCGCAGCGCCTGATACGCTTACAATCGAAAGGACAATCCCTGTCGCAAGAGATAAAAACGAAAAATGCTTCACCCTCGTTCCCGTAGGCCTTTGGCCGACAGAGCAGTTGAGCAGGTGAAAAATTGGACAGTAGATAAGGCGTAAATGCTCAACTGCGGTCATCTGTTCTACTGTTCAACTGCTCAAATGTGGTCAACTGCTCGACTTTCAGACCTAATTGACTCCAAAATTTTATTCGACAAAGCAAAATCTTTACCGGTTTTCATTATACGTGATTCGCCTCTAAAAATCAAGAGGTAATGCGAAAAACCGCTTTATAGTCGCTGTTACGGCCCCGGCAAAGTCCTCTAATTCCATCATTTTCAGCGCCGCGATGAACTTTGCCGTATGAACTAATAACGCCGGCTCATTTACCTTCTGTTTTCGCATCGGCTCAGGCGATAAATAGGGGCTATCCGTCTCAATCATTAACCGCTCAAGCGGAACATATTTGGCGACCTCACGTGTAATTTCGGCGTTCTTAAACGTAACCACCCCCGTCAGGGATAAAAACCAACCCCTCTCCAAAACGATTTTCGCCTCCTCAACGGACCCCGAAAAGCAGTGAAAAACCACGCCTTTCAACCCTTTGCCGAACTCATCCAGGATTTTCAGTGTCTCATCGAACGCCTCTCTCGAATGTATCACAACAGGCAGATTTGTTTCCGCAGCTAATTCCAGGTGCCTTAAGAAACTATCCCGCTGCTCCTCTCGCGTTGAAAACTCATAATGAAAGTCGAACCCCGTCTCTCCGATTGCGACAACTTTTTTATTTTGGGCAAGGTCTTTTAATTGTGCAATTATCGCCGGGTCAGCCGATTTTGCGTGATGAGGATGTATCGAAACCGTCGCGAACATATTTTCAAACCGCTCAGCCATCGCGACTGCTTTTCTACTGTCCTCAAGGTCGGTTCCAATCGTAATCCAGCCCTTTACCCCCGCCTCAATGCTTCTCTTGATAACCGTGTCAATATCCGCGAACGGTTCGTATGTCAAATGACAATGTGCGTCTATCAGGTTCATATAGTTCTACCGCACAAAAGCGTTTTTATAGTGTCGAATCTGGGCTGGGCCTCGACTGCCTAACGTAACCGTAACAACGTCGAAACGATATGGCCTGTTAGCGATGTCGTGCACCGAAAGAAAATATCGCGACGTTTTGACCATTTTGTCTGCTTTGGTCTTGTTGACCACCGTCTCCGTCGGGGCAAAATCCTCGTCTAAGCGGGTCTTGACCTCTACAAACACAATCGCTCGGTCTTTATCCACCATAATCAGGTCGATTTCGCCCGCGTTGCAGGTGTAATTACGCGTAAGGATTTTGAGGCCTTTTCGTTTGAGGAATTTCTCGCATTGCCTCTCCCCCCATCTGCCGAGCAGCTTTATATCCCTTAACAGCTTATTCCTTTTGAAAAATAAGCCAAACATTTTTCATTGATTATTGATGATTGATTATTATAAACAACACACAAATCGAGAAACAACCGGCTTCTCAGTTATTAATTATCAATTACCATTTTCCTCGCGTCTTTGTGCCTTTGTGGTTTTTTTAACTTGCCACCGTATGTTCGCTATGTTCGTGTGCCAGCTTTGTGGCTTTGCCTGTCCGCTCGCGGAGGTAATACAGCTTGGCCCTGCGGGTCTTGCCGCTGCGGGTCGCCTTGATACCGGTAATGTTGGGCGAGTGCAGGGGGAATATTCTTTCGACGCCTTCGCCTGCCACAATCCTGCGGACCGTGAAACAGGCGTTAATGCCCCGGCCTTTGCGGGCGATTACCGTCCCTGAAAATATGCCTATACGCTCCTTCTCGCCTTCCTTGATTCGGCACGAAACGTCCACTAAGTCCCCGATTTCAAAATGAGGTATTTCCTTCTTTAAGCACTTGCTTTCCACTTTGTCTAATAGCAACGTCTTCACTTGACATAAAAAAAAACTCGTCTTGGGCCGTCTCTTCACGAGGCCGGCTTGAAAGACGGGTATTATAAATCATTTAACAGCAAATACAAGCGTTTTTTTCGGGTTTTTGACCCGCAAAAAATGCGATTCATTTTCGCCTTGTTTCTTATTATTCTTTCAGCAGGTCAGGCCGATTTTGACGGGTGCGTTCTAAAGATTGCTTTCGCCGCCATTTTTCGATTTCGCCGTGATGGCCCGACAATAAAACGTCCGGCACTTTCATATCGTGAAAAATCTCAGGCCTCGTATATTGCGGATACTCCAGTCCGCCGTTTGCAGTTTCGCTGAAGGTCTCGTCCGCCGCCGAATCCTCATCGCCGAGCGCCCCCGGCAGCAATCGCACCACTGCGTCGATTATCACCATAGCCGCAAGCTCACCCCCAGACAAAACGTAATCGCCAATCGATACCTGCTCTGCGTTCAAACCCGTCCTGATTCGCTCGTCGAAACCCTCGTAATGCCCCGCAATCAATATGAGTCGTTTCTCATTGGCAAATTCCGTCGCTAATTTCTGCGTGAAGGTCTTGCCCTGTGGCGTAAGCAGAATCACCCTCGGCTTGTCTTCGGATTGCTTCACAACGTTCTCGAAGCAGTCGAACACCGGCTGGCACATCATCACCATTCCCGGCCCGCCTCCGTATGGCCGGTCATCGACCTTCTTGTGCTTGTCTTTGGAATAATCCCGGATATTGGTCAGAACGATTTCCACAATGCCCGCCTCCCGCGCCCGCTTGAGTATCGAATGACTCATCGGCGACTCGAACATCTCCGCAAACAATGTCAACACATCAATCCGCATCACTTCTGATTTCTATGTTCTGTGTTCTTTGTTCTATGTTCTTTTTTGGTTGCGGCCATTGGCCGCGATAGGTTAATCCGTGTCTAAAAAACAGTGTTAATCAGTGTCTTTCTTCGATAATCTGCTTTACCGTGTATTGCGATAGCGCCTCTCGCTGCAAGCGGGCCACTAACTGCAAACCCGTCGTCTGCCCCTCGGGTGCCTGTGCAAAACCAGCTTTCGAGACCGCCTCGGCGATATCCGCCAATTTCATACTCCCCGGGTCCCTGGCGGGCATAAATCCATCCTTCGGCTCCGATACCCGCACAAGCAGGCCGGCATTGACGAGGAGCGTCAGGATTTTTTCCACGAACTCCGCGGGCATATCCAGCTTGCTCGAAATCGCCGACGGGTCCATTACCCCGCCTCCGCTTTGAAACGCACCCGCTATTTCCCCGACAATGTTCATTATCGTCAGCTCGCTTGCTATAAAATACTCCTCGCTCTTTTTCGCCGCCGCGATTTCCGCCTCGTCCAGTGTGCGTAAATGCTGAGTCGTGTAGGTAAGCTGCAAACCGAACAGCACAATATACCAGCTCAGGTAAATCCAGAACACGCCTAACGGTATCAGCCCCAGCGCCCCGTAAATCTCGTTATAAGGAATAAATTCCGTTACGTAAAGCTTGAACCCCCACTTTGCGAACATCCACACCAGCGCCGCCGCCGCCGCCCCCCAGATTGCCGCTCGCACCTTGACTTTGGCGTTGGGCAAAACAAGATACAAAACAAAAAATCCCGCTGTCGCCAGCAGGTATGAAACCACCGCCGGCGCCGTATGCGAAACAAGCGTCCTTTGCAGGTCGTTTATCGTCGAGTATTTCGTCGTGAAATACATTGCTGTCGCCGCCAATAAGGGCCCGAGCGTCAATAACGCCCAGTAATTGACTACCCTCTGCACTATGCCCCTGCCCCTGCTGACGCTCCATATATGGTTGAACGTGCTTTCAATCGTCGAAAGCATCATCAGCGCCGCCGCGATAATAAGAACAGCGCCGATTATTGCTATCGTCCCGTGACTTAATCCCGTAAGCACCCGCGACACTATCGCGTCAAGATTGTCCGTCAGCTTTATCGTGTTGTTCGTGTTGGTCGGGTCGGGATACTCAATTGTCGATAAATGCAGTTGCGCGTATATCCCCTCCTTTATCTTCAGCCCGGCGTCCTGATAAGTCGGGAAAAACTGGAACACCATCAGCATCACAACCGCCAAAGGCACCAATCCGAAAACCGTGTAATACGACAGTGCCGCCGCACCCTGTCCCGCCCTGTTCTTTTTTAACAGCCGGAAACAGTGCAGCCACAGCTTCAACTGGAATACGAGAAACCTTCCCACCCTGCCCACCTGCGCCGTCGGCGTCGACAATAATTTGTCAAACATACCGCTCTCCTTAAATCAGCAATTTACCTTCCTTTTGCTTTCTTACTTCTGCCTTCGATAAATAAAATCAAATATCAAAAAGTAAATATCAAAAATGCGGAAGAAGAGTAATTTAATTTAGTCCGCTTCAACAATTTTGCTTTTTGCATTTCCCTCAGGAATCTTGAAAAGATTCCGAGGACTTAGTCCCGGAAATTCTTTGAATTTCACGGGGTAATTTTTGCTTTTTCCTATTTCTTCTTCTGGCTCTCCATAAGCATCTCAAGACCCTGTTGAAGCCCCGTCTGTATCACTGTCTTTCCTATGTCCAGCTCCGGCTTGTTCGGCGTTCCCTTTATAACCACCGTTGTTCCTCCGCCCGTCCCGCCGCCGGCCCTGGCGACTTTGCCTGTGATACTTATCGGCATAACCACACTGAAATTCTCAATTTTCCTGTTCGGGTCAACGGGCACTATACCGCTGAAGTAAATCGGCATCCGCCCGATGTCAAACTCCATATTCGAATACCTCACAAACCCGCCGCTGACTGTAAAAGGCGTCGGGTGAAGCGTGATTAAATCTCCCGTAGAGCCGGTCGCCGCTAATATCGCCGCCAAAAGTCCCGTCTGCATCCTCACCTGTGTCAGCGAAATCGTCCCCGCTATATCGGCGTCCTCCGGCTTGCCGCCCACTACCGGCACCGCCATTTTGTCGCAGTCGAAATTCACTAAACCGCTGGTCTTGTTTGCCCCTGCAAATATCGGGTTGACCTTCGCCAGCAGCATATTCGCTACCACGTCATTTATCTGCACGTCTTTGACAATCTGCATCGGCCCAGGCGTTCTGAATATCGCCGGCTTCTTTTTGAAATCCACCGCCCCTCCGAAATTGAGCTGCCCGTTGTTTACCGTCGTCGTAAATGGCGTCAGCGTCAAAAGCCCCTTGTCCGCCTTCGCCTCTACGTTCGTCGCCCCGATATTAAGCCCCATATACGACGCCTTGTCGAAACCGATCTTCGCCTGTGCGTCAAGGTTCGCCAGCATCGCGTTACTGTCGCCCGCCGGAAACTTGCTCGAAAAACTAATCGTGTCCTTCCTTTTGCCTTCTATTGTCAGACCCGCAGGCATAAAAGCCGACAGCATCCCGCTTATCGCCTTCCAGTCGTAATCTAATTGCGCATTTCCCTGCAAATTGCTGTTCTTATTCTCCACGTCCTGTTTTATATTTGCCTTTATCTTTATGTCCGGGCTTGTGATGTCCGCCTTGATTGTCCAGACGCTCGCCGCCGGGTTCACTTCCGCGTCAAGCCCTAATGTAATCTGACTTTGCGTAAATGCCTGCTTACCCGGCGCTTTCACTAACAAATTCGTAATCTTCGTCGAGTCAGTCGTGATTTTATACACGCCCCCTTGAGCCGACATCGTAATATCCGATTCCGTTATACCGCCTAATTGCACGTCCTTTGAAATCGCCTTTGCCATAACAAGATATGGCTGCAATTTCGAAAGGTCCACGCCGCGGGCCGAGGCGGTTAGCTGCATCGGCTC
>JBELAA010000206.1:0-7682 GCA_049509315.1 Sedimentisphaerales bacterium
CTGATAAATCTTATGTTCACCATCATCTGTTGTCCGGTCATCAAAAGATGCCAAACTAATTCGTAATTCCAAAGTATTTCTTCGGCCAATTCGGGACGTGAAAACAACGAATTTTCCCATTACTTGCGCAATACTATCCGGTTATGGGACGATATGGACGTAAATCCTGTAATTACAAGATGTTACGCTAAATAAACAGATTAAAAAAAGATATGGAACCCCGCCTGTGATTAGTGATTATACCGCCTGCGATAGCTCAATCTGCCCGCCAGTAATCATACCTGAAGGCGAGCCAGTAACCGGCTACGGCGCCAATTGTGCCAAAGGCGACTGCCTGAATCGGAAAGACGGAGAGCACCGAGTTAGCGAAAAACACGGCGGGCCATCGTCCGGCGAAATACTCGAGCACATCATACTGGCCATAAATGATTATTCCGAAAGGTATGACAAGGCAGGTCGCGATAATGGGCCAATAGTAATTAAGGTCGAGCACTTTTTTGACCAAGTAGCCGGAAACCCCGAACGCGACGAGAATCGCAAATATAATCTGGGCAGTCGCCGGCTGGCCTATCGCGCAGCCCACCTTCGGGTCGAGGATGATGAAATCTCTCGCTAACATTCCAATCAAAAACAGCGACACAATCGTCGAGCCGATAACTGCAACCGGCGGCGTCAAATATGAAAGGGTGGTTCGTTTGCTTTTGTCAGGGGCTGTATCAGATTCGGCGGGTTTATTTTCAGCCGGCCTGCTGGGGTGATAAAGGCTGTAACCAAGCAGCACGCCGAGGCAGCCGGCGGCGATTATCGCAAGCCAGATTGCCGGCTCCCAGCAGAACGTGGAGTAAAACTGCTCCCTGCGGGCCAGCGAATTGTTAAGCTGCATTAACGTGCCCATATCGGCGCTGCGCAGCTGCGCAGAGCCCAGGCGACAAGGCCGGCGGGGGCTGCCAGTATGCCGATTTGCGTCCCGTATGGCCAGGTTAAAAAGTATGAGATAAAGCCGCTGACAAACGCCATAAGGCCAATAATGAAAAAATTGCTGGTGGCAATACGGCCGTTGATTATTGATACGACGCCGAATGAGTCGGCAGGGGCCACGAGCGGCCAGCCGTAAATTCCGATTACGCCAACGCCAATTGCCGCCGCAATTGCTATCCGCAAACGTATTACCCAGGTCAGTTCCATATTATTTCCTTTAATTTACGTGCGTTAGAATAACATTACCGGCGTTAATAGACAATACCCTGGTTACCTGAGTCAGGGCCACAGAGTTTTTTAGCCGCAGAGGACATGACGCCTTTGGCGGAGTCCCCTCAGAAATTGCGAAGCAATTTCGAGGACTTTAGTCCCCTGAGAAATCTCTTTGAGATTTCCAGGACAAAAGTCTCGGGAATCCTGCAGATTCCACGAGGCCGGAAATCCTCTGGATTTCACGAGGTCGCCTTCGCGAGACAGATCTCACAGAGATTTTTTATAGACGCCGATTGACACTGTTAAAAACCGCGTTTTCGGGACAAAAATTAAGTAAAGCAAAAAATGCCCCTATCCCTTTTTTTCACTCAAAAAATATTGACTTGAGAATTCCCACTGTTTCTGGTATAATTCAGGGTATTGAGACAATAAGGCTGTAATCAGTAGTAATGAATCGGTATTGCGGAACTTATAGGGAAGACAAGCAATGAACGGGATTTACAGGCAGGGAAAGAAGATACATAGGTCATATTCGTTTGCGCTGATAATATCCCTGGTTTTTGGGGTGGTTGCGGAGGCCGGCTGGCCTGATTACTCGCCGCTTGAGGAGGCGCAAATACTGGCGATAAATATCTCCGGCCAGCTACAAGCACATGAGGAATTGACGCAGCGAATCCTTAACGACCTTGCCGCAATAAGGGAGGCGTATCCTGATATTGCTGGTATCAGATACAGAGCGCCTTATGTGGCTGAAGAGCTGATGGTTCGTCTAACCGCGAAGGCGGCAGAGCAATTCAAGGCGGGTCAATATCATGGGCTAGATGAGCTAAACGGTCAATACGGCGTTATCGAAACTGACGCTGGGCATCTTTATCACGGGTCGCTCAATCTCATAGTTTTGAAATTCGACAAATTTTATAATGCCGAACTTTTGTCGGATATCTACGAGCAGGCCCAGCCGGAAGGGCTTGTTTACGCTGAGCCGGACTATATCGTAGGCGATGGTGACACAATTCAGGCGCAGCCGCCAGATTACAATTTAGTGGCCGGCTGGGGCGACTGTCCGGCGGGATGTATTTATAATCGAAGCTATCACTTCAGGGTTGAAAACGGGCAGGCAAGCTTGCTGGAGATAACGGGACCGGGCGGGCTGGAAGTGTGGGTGCCGATGCAATACCCGACGATTCAATCCGCAATTGACGCAGCCGATGATAACGACACAATTTTCGTCCAGCCGGGAACATATTACGAGAATATCAACCTCAGGGGCAGGGCAATCCGGGTGACCAGCGCCGATGGGCCGAGTGTGACCATAATCGATGGCAACGGGACGGGGCCGGTTGTGCAGTGCTCAAGCGGCGAAGAGCCGAATACGGCGCTGGACGGTTTTACGATAACCGGCGGTGATACCAATCTCGGCGGCGGGATGTATAACGAAAACAGCGGCCCGACGATTGTCAACTGCATATTTAGAAACAATACCGCCGAAAGCGGCGGCGCTGTATTCAATAAGAACAGCAATCCCATAATAAGCAATTGCATATTCTGGAAAAACCACGCCGGTAACGGCGGCGGGATATACGACGATAACAGCACGCCTGTAATTAGTAACTGCACGTTCTCGCAAAACTCCGCGAGTGGAAACGGCGGAGAATTATGCGATTCCAATGAGAGTAATACAGTCGCTACGAACTGTATTTTCCGGGATGTATATGAGCCGCCTGTTTTTAATAGTTCCTTTAATAGTCCGTTTGAACACGGCGTAATAGATACAATGATTAACCTGCCGGGGCCTGTTATTTACGCGGATTCGGAATCACATATTAATGTCACCTACAGCGACGTAGGGAGCGAGTGGCTCTTTTTTGGCCACGACAACATAGCGGCTGACCCATGTTTTATTGACGCAGCGGCGGGCGACTTCCGTTTGCGGCCTGATTCGCCGTGCATAGACGCGGGCGACAACAATAATCCCTTTATCAGCCGGACAGACCTTAACAAAAAGCCGCGTATATTTGGCGCGTCTGTCGATATGGGAGCATTGGAATACAGCCCAAATTTGCCCCCGATGGCTTGCATCGCGCAAGGTAACAGAACCATTGAGGCAACGGGCAAGCAAACGAAAGTTGTTTTCGACGGCTCTCTCTCAATGGACTACGATTCGATGGCGGGGACAAACGACGATATAAACAGTTTTGAGTGGTTCCTTCGCGATCCGAATGCGGTAATGCCATCCAACGGCGGCCCCATGTTGCCGCCTTTGCCGGGCGATTCCTATGACCCAAATAACGATATACCGATTGGCACAGGCGAGATTATAGAATGCAATCTTCCCGCAGGCGAATATGGCGTGGTCCTGAAAGTTACCGACAAAGGGAACCTGTCAAACTCAAGCGTGACAAAAACAATAATCAAGGACACGACACCGCCGGTGATAACGCTTAACGGGGATGAAACTGTTACCGTCAAACAGAAAAGCGGCTCATACAAAGAGCGAGGCGCTACGGCATCTGATGCCTATGACGGCGCGGTGCGAGTGATTATCGGCGGTGACAAGGTCCAGTCAACCAAATGCGGAAGGTATGTCGTGACTTACGATGCGGTTGATTCCGCTGGTAACGCCGCCAGGCAGGTCAAACGGACCGTTATCGTAGCGGACACAAAACGACCATACTTCCGGCTTTGGGTCAGGCCCAGGGTTTTGCGGCCGTTAAATTACCAGATGGTTCAGGTCAGGCCTGAATGGGTTGTGCGAGACAACTCCGGCCAGCCGCCTGAAGTCACGCTGGTTAGTATCGTCGCAGTCGAACACAAAGCAGTTGTAAGTGATATGAGCAATGGCGACGATATTACCATAAGCGGTGACGGGGCAATATACCTGCGGGCTGAACGCAGCAAAATTAATGTTCGCAGGATCTATATCATTACATATCAGGCGACGGACAATTCAGGTAATATTACGACCCGGCAGGCGAAAGTTTCTGTATCACGCCATCAGGATTGAAAATTTTATCGCCGCGTTTCTTATCACATTCGCATGCGTGTGGAACCAGCTACATTCGCTTGTAACGGGGGCCGCCGGCGCCTTCAGGGCAGGTCCAGCGGATGTTGTCGAAGGGGCATTTTCGCTGGCAGGTCTTGCAGTGCAGGCAATTCGAGGGATTTGCGGGTTTGACGACGTTCTGGACGGTCTCATATACGCCCGCGGGGCAAAACGTGATACAGGGGCTGTTAAAACGGGGGGTACATTTTGTCCGGCAGACGGCGGAATCTAAAATTGACAAATGCGACGGCTGCTCCTCACGATGGCCGGTAGCGGCGACGGCGATAAATGTGTCCTTGTCGAAATTCTGGTTGGGTTTCAAGCGGTATTTCGATTCGGTCATAACCTTGTAATCGGGCTCGATATCGAACACAGGCAATAACCTGCCTAAAACTGAAATGGGCATACCGAACAGCGGGCCGAATTTGGCGACGGTCTGGCGGAACGAGGCACGTTTCATTTCTCTGCCGACGTTGGATTTCAAAATCGACCTCGTGCAAAGTAACGCGGCCTGATTAGGGGAGCCGGCTGAATCGATAATCGCTTTTGCCGCCTGCATACCTGAATCGATTGCGTTGTGAAGCCCTTTAATTTTGAGCATATTCACAAAGCCGGCGGAATCGCCGATGATAATGACGTTACCTTTGCCGATACTGCCCGATATGGAATCTCGCGGAACCGCGTTCCAGCCGGCCTCTGGAATCAATTTTGCTCCTGCCTCGACAACGGTGCCGCCCTCGATAAACTGCTTGACGAATTTATGGCCTTTGAAAAGCGTAAGGGCGTCCTGCGGATTGAAATCGTAATATTTCCAGTCAAGGCCGATAATCATACCGACCGACAAATGGTCCTGCTGGCCAGCGTAAACGATACCGCCGCCGAAGAGCGCGGGGCCGAGGACGGGCGTCCAAATCGGGTAACCCATCGCGTGAACGACACGACTGGATGTGAAGCGAGCGTATTGCTCGGGGGAAACCTTAATCAATTCCTTTACGCCGATTGAGTAGAGCTGATTTGCTTTTCTTTCGAGTCCTGCTTTCTGGACGAATTTTTCGGTAAGTAAACCGTCGCAACCCTCGGCCAAGACGATGAATTTCGCCTCGATTGTCTCGCCCTCGACGTAATTGGGCTGCTTGTGGCCTTCCTTATTGATGCCCTGGTCAACGAGCTTGACCGCCGACGCGCCTGAATCATTCGTGATAATATCAGCAGCGGCAAAACCGGTGAGGATTTCAACGCCTAATGATTTAGCGATTTGGCCAAGCCATTTGGTGAGCTTGCTGATTGAAACCGAGTAATCGCCTAAGTGGTCCAACTGGCCGAAACCGACGCCGAAAAGCTTTGCCAATCGAATCGCGAAGTGAATGTTGAATTTCAGCGATTTGCCGGGCAGGAACATAACGTCGTCTTTGTCGATTTTGTTCGCAAAGACGTCTTTTGCGGCGTCGCTATTTTGCCAGCCGGGTAAGGCAGCATCCAGCAATGTGTGAATCGGCTCCTTTTCGAGAACCGCGCCGGAAAGGTTATGATTGCCTAATTCGGCTCCTTTTTCGATAACGCAGACCTCTGTATCGGGCCGCAGCAATTTCAATTGAATCGCGCAGGCCAATCCCCCCGCCCCTCCGCCGACTACGAGAACCTCAACCTTATTATAATTATTGTCAGCCATTGGCGTTCTCCTGCAAGGCGGCGACTAACTGGGGGATGATGTTTTCGGCCAGGCCGACGACGAAGTAATCGCATTGCCTGAAAATGGGGGCGTTGGGGTCGCTGTTGATTGCGACGATGGTTTCGGTATTTGCGACGCCAATCATATGCTGAATAGCGCCCGATATGCCGACGGCAACGTAAAGTTTGGGCCCGACGGCTGTGCCGGTTTGCCCTACCTGGCGGATACGCTCGGCGAAGGCCTGCTCGACGGCGGCGCGGCTTGCTCCCCGTTCGACTGAAATTTTCAACTTGGCCTGCAGGGCGTCCCGCAGTGAGACAAGCAATTTCTCGTAATTATCACGGCTTTGCATACCTTTGCCGCCCGAAACGATACAATCGGCGTTGAAATTGACGGTTCCGGTACCGAGCTCGGTTTTGATGATTTCAAGCGAAACATCGTCTTTGGTAAGATGGACGCGATGATTGATGACTGTTCCTTTTCTGGATGGGTCAGGCGTCAGGCGTTTCATAACGCCGGGACGCATGGTCGCCATCTGTGAGCGGGAATTTTTGGTACAAATCGTCGCCATAACGTTACCGCCGAGCGCGGGACGGGTCTGGAGCAAAATTGCTACCTGGCCCCTGCGGGAGATATCGTGAATATCGAGGGATGTGCAGTCGGCGGTAAGGCCGCAGCCCACGCGATAGGAAATCATCGGGGCAAGAGACCTGCCCTGCGGAGTCGCCGCGAAAAGGACGATTTGAGGCCAGTGAATGCCGACGGCGTCGGCGACTACCTTGCGATAGGTCTGCGGGTCGAACTCGGCTAAAAGCGGGTCATCTATTAAAATGACATTGTCGGCCCCCGCCGCAATAAGCTGCTGCGAAAGCCCGCTTACCTTACTACCCGCGAGAACTACGCCGACTTTCACATCGAGGGAATCGGCAAGTCCGCGGGCTTTACCGAGCAGCTCGAAAGTGGCCGGGTGAATGACGTTATTTCGCTGCTCGGCCACGACCCAGACGTCGCCTCGATAAGTGGGGTCGAAAAGCTGTAAGCCGTTGAGCATATCGTCGAGGGCGTTTTTGTGGAAACGAGCGCCGGCGGCTGCCAGAATTTTTTCCTTTATCGGCTCATTGACATGGGCAACATCGGTTATGCCCAGCGTGCCAAGCAGGTCGGCTAAGAATTTGTAATCCTCGACCTCTTTTGCGACGCCGCCGAATGACCTGTCGAACTTGTCTTTGCGTTTTGCGGGCAGAACGTAGCGTGCGGCCTGGGTGTCTGCGGCGGCGCCTTTTTCAGCTTTGATACTTTCGATAATTACGGAAGCCAGTGTTTTTGCGTCGGGAATCTGTCTGCATTTTCTGCCGGTCTTGCCCCCTTTACGCCGACCAGCGTCGCGTTTATGTCGTCTGCCGACCAGGTGATGACTTTGGTTTTATTGGCGCGCCTTGTATTGGCGAATGTCGCGAAAAGCGGGTATTCATATTTGGCTACGGTAACAACAGCAGGGGCTTTTTTGGCGGCAACGATTTGCGAGCCGCCGCTGATGATGCGGGTGAATTCGAACCGCCCGTTTTTGAAAGCACAATCGGTCGCGTATGCGATACAGGGCAAACCCAATTCCTCGGCGATTTGCGGAGGCACCTGGGCAGTATCGCCATCGACCGACTGCATTCCTGAAACAACGTAGTAATCGCTGCTGCCGGCAAACATTTCCTTAACGATTTTCCTGATTGAAAACGCCAGCGGGTTGGCGGTTGCGACTGTGTCGGCGCCGCCCAGCGCCCTGTC
>JBELAA010000207.1:0-3832 GCA_049509315.1 Sedimentisphaerales bacterium
GTCAAAATCGTCAACGATGAGCTGACCAAAATGATGGGGCCTGTCGATACGCAGATTTATTACGTCTCGCCGGGGCCGACGATAATGCTTCTGGCTGGATTGCAGGGCTGCGGCAAAACCACGACGGCGGCAAAATTAGGCAAATACATCGCGGACAAGGGTAAAAAGCCGATGCTTGTGGCCGACGATTTGCAGCGACCCGCGGCTATCGAGCAGTTGATTACGCTTGGCCAGCAGTTGAATATCCCCGTTTACAGTGAGCAGAGTCAGGACGCGGTAAAGGTTGCTAAAAACGCGATATCGCACGCAAAGCAAACAGGCGCTGACGTTGTAATCCTCGATACGGCAGGACGTTTGCATATCGACGAGGAAATGATGACGCAGATAGCGGACGTGGCAAAGGCCGTCGAGCCGCATCAGATTTATCTTGTCTGCGACGCGATGACCGGCCAGGACGCTGTCAACTCGGCGAAAGAATTTAACGAGCGATTAGAGCTGGACGGCGTAATCCTTACAAAATTGGACGGCGACGCGAGAGGCGGCGCGGCGCTAAGCGTAAAGGCCGTTACAGGCAAACCCATTAAATTTATCGGCGTCGGCGAAAAGTTAGACAAGCTCGAGGAATTTCACCCCGACCGGATGGCGGGCCGGATTTTAGGAATGGGCGATATTGTTACATTGGTCGAAAGGGCACAGGAGCAGTTCAACGCCGAAGATGCCGCGAAATTACAGGAAAAAATGGCAAAGGGGAGTTTCGGCTTCGATGATTTCCTCCAGCAAATGCAGGCGGTGAAAAAAATGGGGGGAATGAAGGATATGATGAAGCTGATGCCGGGAATGGGAGACCTCGGCGAGATGGATTTCGACGAGAATGAGCTGAAAAAAATGGAGGGGATGGTATATTCGATGACGCTTCAGGAACGACAGGAACCGGACGTTATTGATTCGTCGAGAAGGCGCCGGATTGCGGCCGGCTCAGGAACTCAGCCGCACGACGTTTCGTCATTGGTCAAGATGTTTTGTCGAAGCCGGGATATGCTCAAGTCGCTGTCGGGCGGGAAAATGGCGGGATTAAAGGCGCTTTTTTCAGGAGGGCTTAATCTCGAATCGCTTGGCGCGGCTATGTCGGCGGGCAGGAAAATCAAGCAGCGCTCGCGAAGAAAGCAAATCATAATCCGCAGGGGCAAAAAGATACGGCGGTGAGCACGAACTTTTGGACACCGATTAACACGGTAAATTTTTTGACACTGATTAACACAGATTTACACTGTAAAAAGAAGAAAAAAACAACAGTGTTAATCAGTGTGGTCGCCGCGACCATCCGTGTCTAAAAAAACAGCGTAAATCTGTGTCGTCGTTTTAGATTATGGCTACGAAAGGTGCGAACATTTCAATAAATGAGTATCTTGCGAAGGTGTCGCGTTTTGCGGGCAGTGAATACGGGAGGATTGTGCGCGAGCAATTCAGCGATAACGAAGGTTTCAGCGAGCTTGGTATGTTAGCCAGCCCCACGCCCGATGAGCTTGAGCAATTGCGCCGGGCGGTCGCGATAATGACAGCCGACGAAAAGCAAAACGCTGTTAATCTTACCGACGAGCAAATACACAAAATCGCCGCAGACGCAAAAGTTGACCCCGGCCTACTTGCCATTTTCCTCAACGGCTACGCCCTGCATCACAGAAAACACCACTAACTGATATGAATTGCTTGAGTTAAATGGGGGGAAAATGACATTGCCATTCGGGGATGGTTTTGCTATACTACCGAGCTTTCGCGGTAAACGTGTCTCGCGGCCGGTATGTAAGGCCAAAGCGGGAATTGATTATAGACGGATTAGAAAAAGGAGAAAATTATGTCAGTAAAAATCAGGATGTCGCGTCAGGGCAGACGGCACAGGCCGTTTTTCCGGATAAACGTCATAGACAGCCGGACGCCTCGCGACGGAAGAATCGTCGAGAAACTGGGCCACTACGACCCGCTCGAAAAAAGCACAGAAAAGAACATTGTCCTCGATTTGGAACGAGTCAAATACTGGCTCGATAAAGGTGCGATACCGTCGGATGCAGTGTCAGAAATACTGCTCCGCAAAGGTATCAAGCACAAATACGCAGCAGACAGAAAGACACGTCGTGCATTAGCGAGAAAACGGATAAGGGCGGCAGGACTGCCTTTCCTGAAGTCGGAACGCAAGACGGAGGAAAAAAAGCCCGCCGCGGGCGCCGAAGGCGCAGCGCCAGCCACAGAGAAGCCCAAGGAAGAAAAGAAGGCGTAACATAAGAAATTGATAATTGTTAATTGATGATTTGATGACGCACCATTTGCATCGCAGCCGTTTACAATAATCAATAAGAACGTTTCATACAATATAAACGCTCTGTCCCGGCTTAATGAGAGGTATTCGACCGCGTTGTTCAGCGAGGTCTTGTTTTGTCAAAGCAAATGAGGGGGCGATTTCAAGGAAGCAATCGGGAGAGCCGTCGGGCTTTCGGGGGATTTTGACGCCCGCTGATTCGAGCCAGGAAGCGGCTCGGGCGATGAGCATTTGCCTGCTGGTTTCGATGCTGTCAACGCCTGTAGCATTTTTTGTGGGAGCGAATTCCTCGTCGCGAAGTGTTTCGAGGATAACGGATTTAAAGGCCAGAGGCAGGGCGTCAAAAACAAAGCTTTCGAGTTTTACGCCGTTGGGCTGAGACGGCTCGATTCGATTGCCTTTGTCGTCGATATAGGGGATTTTTTTCACGGCCCTGTGCAGCGGAAGGGGAAACCTTTGCTTATTGAGCCGTTCGACGAACGCGACGCTGATAATGTGGATTGCGATGCTGCCGAGGTTAAACAGAAGCGAACCATCAGGATTGGTTTTCAGGGCCAGCTCACGGGGGAGGTCGCTGTATTCGATAACGCTTACCTTGTTGTCGGCTAAGCAGAAATTGCCGACCTTTTCGAGCGGGCCTGTTTTGGCTAACGCTTTCGACGACATTTCAGAACCGTCTAAGGCGTGCAGGCCGATGAATAGCGGGTCTAAGATATTGACCAGCGGGTTATCGATTTGAAAATAGCTGATGAATTCGACGCCGCGTTTTTTCATATCGTCGATAGCGCCGCTTATGTGGAGCGCCCGCAAGGAGCCGCCGTGGCCGTCGGGGGAGGTTGCGATTGTGTCGAGGTCGGCGAGCAGTATTTTTCCGTCTAAGGAAAAATTCGGGAGCGTTCCCTGCTGGAATATGAAAATATCGCTTTTATTCAGGCCGAAATAATTGCTGGCGGCCAAGAGTGCGAGCGTCTGGGAGTGGTTGAGCGGACTTGTCATTATATACCAGGGGCAGGTAACGTGATACTTCCCGGATACTGCGGCGAGGGTTTCGGCAAAAATCTGAAAAAGCGTCTTATTTTTAACGGGGCTGATTGGCAGGTTGCCTTTCGGGCCGTCGAAACCGAGACGTGTGCCCTGGCCTCCTGCGACGACAAAGGCGGCGACTTTGCCCTGCGAAATCAGCTTGATGCCTGATTGTCTTGCCTGGTCATATTTTCGCTGCTGTGGAGCATCAGCCGGCTCAGAGGGATACGAAGGCGCGGGGGCGATACTTTGCGGCAGTTTAGCCGGGGCAGGATTGATAACGTAATCTTTGCGCCAGCGGTCGAGCTGAGCGAAATCAAGTAAGTTGAGCTGGTTGAGGAGGCGTTGCTGACGGGCAGAGGAAAGCCGCTCCCAGAATGCCAAAAGATGGCTTTGGCCGCACTTTTTTAGGACGTTTTTCATATTTTTCAGGTTCGCTTGGTCAGTCATAGCCGTTTTCAGTATCAAAAAGGACATTTATAAGGCAGTGGGCGGGAA
>JBELAA010000208.1:0-3811 GCA_049509315.1 Sedimentisphaerales bacterium
TGCGCGTCTCACAACCTATTTTATTTTTCTAAGCTTCCTTTTCGTTCAGGCGGTTTAGTTCTATCTTTTTACTTTTTTATTACGCTTTCCCTCTTGACAGTGTAATTCATCGGTGGGCGCTTGTGTTCTTTGTTATTATTTTAAATTATCATTATTGTATGATATTCTTTCTCTTTCCTTTGCAATTGCGTCTTTTATGTCTGGCAAGACCCCAAGTTGTTGCCACAACCATAATCGATCATAGATATCCTAAATTTCAACAATCTTACCATCAGCTATTCGGAAAATATTGATACCGGAATAAGACACTTGTTTATGTGTTGGTGGAAGGCCATAATATTCACCCAGGTGGGTTCCATGAAAAGTCCATCGCACCATTACACGATCCCCTTCAGCAATCATCTCCTCTACCAAGAGGTGCCAATCAGAAGACCAAACCCCTTTAAGCCATTCGTAAGATTCCTTCTCACTTTTGGGTGTAGATTTAATTACTTGCCCAGTTACGGATGCATGTTGGAGAGTGTGAAAATAAAATGTTGGTGCATAAATTTCATCACAGATTTCTGGATTATTCGGAGCTTCATCATAATAACGACGAACAAGGATTTTATTTTCTTCGACTGTCATTCGATTGACTCCTGATGACTATGGGAAACCACATAAGCGCCCAACGGCTTGCGGCTCAGCCGCTTGGCCGCCTTCCGTATTTCAATTACCATTTTAGCAGGAAAATAGAAATTGCAATTCGTCGTTCGCTCGCTGAGCCTTGGCCAAAGCTTGCCCCCCGAGCGATGAGCGCCGGTGTACTTCCGGTGCGATGACTTCGCGAGCGGGGGTCGCCTGCAACCGCGTGTTGGGCGGTGTTTTGCCTTTCGAGTCACATCAGTGTAGGGATTCGCCTTGTCAGCTCCGTCCAGTCACTGCCGATCGCCTTTTGGATGAGCTGCTTGACGCCTGCAAATACAGGGGGAGGCATTACCATTTGCCAGATACGCGTAATATTTTCGCGATCGTCGTTTCCTATCAAGGGAAACATCCACGCGATTACCTCGGGAAAACGGTCTTGTGGCACGGTGCTTGACATAATTCCGACAGCTTTACCCTGGTCAGGCGCAGACACGCGCTCTCTAACAAGCCGGTAAAGATGGGCATCTTCCTTTGCGAGGTGAATGTCGAGATGGAACTTGAATGCCGCGGTAGCGCGTGCTGTGGCGATTGCGTCATGGGCAGACACCGCAGCGTTCAAAGCATTAAACGCAGCGTCGAGGCCTCGGTGATCTCTCTCATACGCCTCGGCGACAAAGGGGACGACGGCCTCCAGCGCGGGGAAGATTGCCAGTTCCTCCCCCATCGCATGCCAAACCAATATCTCATTGAAGAAACGGAAGCGTTCAACCGTCGACGTGAGTCCTGGTTTGCCTATTGCAGAGTCGAGCGCCGCAGCGTCGATCCCTTCCATGTCCCGTCGGAAAGCGTTATGGAACGCCTTTATTGCATCAAGTGGTTCTGACATTTTTTACCTCCCGGTGAATGTAGGCTGGATAACTAATCTATTGATTCCTTGATCGCGGTATGAACCTCCTACAATGAAGGCAACACCACCTACGTGATAAGCTCACCTGCATTGCGCCGCCCAACGGCTGGCGGCTCAGCCGCTTGGCCGCTTCCGATTTCTAACTACCATTTTAGCAGGAAATCTACAACCGCATTCCAACGTTTTCTCTTTGAGCCTTGGCCAAGGCCTGCCCTCCGAGCGATGAGCGCCGGTGCACTTCCGGTGCGATGACTTCGCGATTGGGGGTCGGCTACAGCCGCGTGTTGGGCATTTAATAATTTTCATTCGTTATCTAGAAAATAGTAATGTAAATCCCAATAATCCAATAATCGAAATAACTAACCAAAGTATCACTCCATAAGTAATTGTATCTAGAATATTATACGAATAATTAGTCAATGCACTTTGTCCTTCCTTTTTATATCGTTTGTAGGCGCCATTTTGCATTCTTGCTAATGTCAATGGAATACCAAATGCGATCCCTATAAATAGAGCCGGTACATAATAAAGGAATATCTTTGGCATTGAGGCTACTGTTCGGAAAGTTGCGATCCAATAAAGGGTAAATACCAAAGCTGAAACTTGTACAAGGATCGAGAATAAAAGGGTTGGAATAAACCAATTGGGTTTTCCCAAACGCCTCCAATTAAAGGCTAAAATGATTCCA
Source organism: Sedimentisphaerales bacterium (assembly GCA_049509315.1). Lineage (GTDB taxonomy): Bacteria > Planctomycetota > Phycisphaerae > Sedimentisphaerales > Anaerobacaceae > Fen-1362. The sequence continues at coordinate 2,223 of JBELAA010000208.1, forward strand.
CCAAGCGCCCACGATATGAATAAGCCCGAACTCATGGCTTTATATGGATCCCAAGGCAATAAATTATTTTTTGAAAGGACTATTTTCTCTTGATCTTGGATGGTATTCATTTCATACCTGCAGAAAGATTATGGTTGAAAATGCCCAACGGCTGGCGGCTCATCCCCCTACGCAATTCATCACCACCCAAATTACGGGTGGTGATTGCTCCGGGGGGCGGGACCGCTTGGCAACTTCCGCTATCTAATTGCTATTTTAGCAGTAAATCTACAATCGCATTTCGGTGTTCACTCTTAGAGCCTTTGCCAAGTCGGCTAGTATGTTATTAATAAGAAGGACACGGTAGATCGACAGTCGGCTGGTCTCGGAGACCGTGCTGCAGCGTGGATCACCGTGTCCTTCCATCCATTTAGCCCGAACAGTTGTTAGGTCTTAAAGACCGTATCCACTAGCCCGGGCACTTTTTATTATATCCAAGGAGGCACCCATGGCAACTAGTTCATCCGTTTTCGTCGGCATCGATATTTCAATGAGATCATTGGAAGTTGCTTTTCATGGCATTACCAAAATCTACTCGTTCTTCAACAACACGGAAGATATTTCGCGCCTGATCGCTTTTTTAATGGAAAAACGAACTACATTGGTCGTCGTCGAGGCAACGGGAGGGTATGAAAAGGCGCTTGTTCAAGCCCTGAATAGTTCCTCAATTCCCGTCTCGGTCGTTTTACCAAAGCGCATCAGGGATTTCGCACGCGCCCAGGGTATATCAGCTAAAACCGATAAATTGGATGCGAAAAATATCGCTGCTTTCGCTTTTTCCCTAAGGCCACACCCCAATGCCCCTTATTCGGCCGAGCTGCTCCGGTTATCGGCGCTGGTCGATCGTCGGCGCCAGATTGTTCTCATGATTAAGGCTGAAAAAAGCCGGCATCCGAAGGCTTCTTCTGAAATACGTCCTTCCATTGACGAGCATATTGAATGGTTGATCGACGAAGAGAAGAGACTCAATGCTGAAATTCATAACCTGATGCAAAATCAGCCGGAAATGAAGAGGAAATCTGAGATTGTCCGTTCGGCCAAAGGAATCGGTCCGGTCACGGCCTCCAACCTGGTGGCGGAGTTGCCCGAATTAGGATCCCTGGACCGGAAGAAGATTGCCGCCCTCGTGGGAGTGGCTCCCTGGAATGATGATAGTGGGAAAAAGCATGGTAAGCGGAGGATCCGCGGCGGTCGTTCGATGATCCGCAGAACATTTTATATGGCCACGCTAACGGCAGTCCACTTTAATCCGGTTTTGGCGCTGTTTTATCAACGCCTTTTGGCTAAAAATAAAGAGAAGAAAGTTGCTTTAGTTGCTTGTATGCGTAAATTCATAACGATTCTAAATGCAATGGTCAGGGACAATCAGCCATTTCGATATCAGGCTTCTATGGCTTGATCGATCCCTTTCCCTTGACTTTTAAGACAGTTGCTGCAGCCGCGGGTTATTAGAATGTAATTAATCGCGCCGCTGTGCTTTGGCAGCGGCGCGATGACTCGGTGGGCGCGGTGGTGTATGCTCGAACCGATCAGGGACGGGCACGCACCGC
>JBELAA010000209.1:0-3803 GCA_049509315.1 Sedimentisphaerales bacterium
ATTTCTGTTTGTTTGATACTGTTGTCATAGGTCATTCCTTTCAATTAGGTTAGATTTGTTTGTTACAATTCGCACAAATCATAACCGTTGAAGGGATGACCTTCATATTATCTAAATACCGGATTTCCCCCAAGGGGGAATGACAGACGCTATGGTTAGATACGCGATGAGCAGGGGGAGGCGGAATTTAGTAGCGGTGGCGGCGGCGCTGTTGGCGATGGCGGTGGTGGCGCTGGACCATAGCTGCGTCAGGCCGGCGCTGGTCAACAGGGGGCAATCGGCTGCGTCGCAGGATGCGGCTGACCTGCAAAAATATGAGGGGAAACAATTCACAGTAGCCAAGGTCGTCGATGGCGATACCCTCGATATAGACATACCGGACGGCAACTATTCTCACACGAGGATTCGGCTATGGGGGATTGATACGCCTGAAACAAAAGACCCGCGGACGGGGCCGATGTATTATGGGCAGGAGGCGTCGGATTTCGCGACGCAGGCAGCACTGGGTAAACGGGTAACGATTCACTTAGAGCCGGACAGGAAGACGAGGGACAAGTATCATCGGCTGTTAGCTTACGTTCAATTGCCCAACGGGACGTTTCTAAATGAGGTGCTGCTGAGCGAGGGATACGCATACGCGGATTTGCGATTCAAGCACAGCTTATATAATAAGTATAAGCAGTTGGAGGGGCTGGCAAGGAAGCAGAAGAAGGGGCTTTGGGAGAAAGTTGCGCCTGAGCAGATGCCCCAGTGGCGGCAACAACGATTAAAACTCACCACAGATGGTCGCGGCGACCACGCGAAGCCCTTGGCGGAGTCTCGCCTTAGCGAGGCAGAGACCGCAGAGGTAAATAACTAAAGAACGAGGACAGAAGACAATATCCGGAGATTTCCAGCAATGTCCCCATATTTCAATTCAGTAAAATAAGCTGCTTGTAAGATTAGCTTTCCCAAAAGCTCAGCATCGGATGAGTTTTTTTATAGTAGGGGGTCATGCGAAAATTTTTTTTATTTATTGAAAGTGCAAGGCAGATATGGATAGAATTATAGACAATTGAAGTTTGGAGAAAAATATGAATCGAAGAACATTTTTAAAAAGCGTGCCGGCCCTAACGGTGCTGGCGGCGGCAAAGTCAAGTTTTGCTGAGGACACAAACGCGGTATCCGCTCCCACCCACGACGCAAATACAGTGATTCCTTCCATTCCTGACCTTCAGCCAATCGCGCTTGTGCCTCCACAGACGGATGGCGGCAAAAGCGTGCTGGCAGCACTGAAAGAAAGGAGGACCATACGAAGCATTCGCGATGAGAAGCTTTCGCCGCAGATGCTTTCTAATCTTCTCTGGGCGGCATGGGGCGTGAATCGCAAGAGCGGACCATTCGGCCAGATTGGGAGGACGGCCGCATCAGCAAGCAATTCTCAGGAAATCGACCTTTATGTTGTTTTGCCTGAAGGGACATATTTATACGAGGCGGTCGGCCATAGTCTCGCTCCCGTCGTTGCGGGCGACCTGCGAGCAAAGGTCAGCGCCCACGGACGCGGCGGCGCTATAACGAAAGCCCCGGTGATTCTCATCTACGTTGTTGATATTGCCAAGTATAGTAAATCCCGATTACAGGAGCCGGGCCTGAAAGACACGGAGATACAAAAGTCCTATTACAACGTTGCCACGGGGCTCATTGCGGGAAATGTTTATTTGTTCGCCGCTTCGCAGGGACTGGCCGCGTGGTTCCACAACTGCAATAAGCCGGCGATGGCTGCGGAATTGAAACTGCGCCCGGAACAACGCGTCCTGTATGCCCAGACGGTCGGCTTACCGGCATAAGTTAAATCAGAAACCTGGCGTAAACGGTTTTTTTATTTTGCTGTCGGTACTACAACCAGCAATTCAAACGAACCCGGCTCAAAGTTCCTGCGGCGTCCGCCCTGTTGTTCTCCCGGTGCAGGCGGTTTTACTTTGGCTGTCACTGAGTATATCAGGTGCGTTTTCGGGTCCAGAGCAAGAGTTCGTGCCATCGGCGCCGTTGCTACGGTTTCGACGACCTTGAATTGGCCAGCCGGTTCTTCTTTTATCACCGTCAATGTCCCATCCTGTCCATTGGAGCTGAATGCAAGACCTGTTTCGGGGTCAAACGCCGCCCCGTCAGGGCCTTTGCCGATAGCCGGTGTCGCGATGACTTTACCGGTTGCGTAATCGGTTATCGCCATTTTGCCGTTCGAGCAGACGGAAAACAGCCGGCTGTTTTTGCGGTCAATGGCTAACCCGCTGGGTGATTCACAGGGTGCAATCGACCAGTGGTTGGTTACAGTCAGTTTTTCGGCGTCTATTACGGCGATTTCGTTTTTGTCCTCGATATTGACAAATACCTGTCCTTTCTCATCGGATTGTGCGAATTCCGGCTTGCCGCCCAAAGGTATAGTGGCGATATTCGCATCTTTTACGGCGTCGATAACGGTGCAATCTTTGGAGCCCCCGTTGAACGTGAAGACGCGTTTTGTCGCCGGGTCGAACAAAATGGCGTCGGGCCTGTTGCCGACTTTAATCCTGGTTGTTTCTTTCAGAGTCGCCGGGTCGAAAACAGTTACCGAGTTATCGCCGCCGTTGGTTATGTAACCTTTATTAAGTCCCGCGGCGATTGCTATCCCGTGAACGCCCGGCGTATTGTTAATATCGCCGATTACTTTTTCTTTTTCCGTATCAAAAACAACGACGCGGGTCTGGTGCGAGATATAACACCGTTTTGCGCCGCTATCGACGGCAAGATAGTCCCATCCGCCGTCTCCGCCTATGGGAATTCTCTTTATCAGCTTATACGATGACTCTTTTTTGTTACCTGCCGCGATACCGTTGAACGCAATCACGCAGACAGCCGCTATTACTAACAGTGCACCAAGCAATCGCATTATTCTTGCAGACATTTGTTTTCCCCCTATAAAATTTTTATGTTCCACTTAAATTTCCCATATAAAACACTTGGCTATGCAACCAATCTTTTTAGCACCACGATAATAACAATATTTTCCTCAAATTACAATAATCCCGGATTTCCAATACTGCGCAATAAAAAAATATGCCGGCGCCAGGTTTATAATCCTATTTTTTGCCGCCCCACAGACCTAATCGGTTTTCTTTTGCCTGTTTTTCTAAATAATCGAACTGCTTCATAAACTGGAACGGCTCATATACATAGTTAAAGGCGAAACCTTCTTTAATGAGTTTGGCGTTGATTAAAGTGCCATCCTCCAAAAAGACATATCTTAGAAGTCGATTGTATTTATCTCTGTTCGATTCCATTGGGTCCGGGATTAAATAGACCGATTGATTTTCCAAGAGCTGTCTGGCATACTGGGCAGCTTCCGGGCCATAGTAATCTTCCCGTGAACTGTGAGGATTTGCTATCTCAGGGGTATCTATTCCAATCAACCTTACAGTTTCAATTTCTCCTCCAATATCAACTTTGATAGTGTCACCATCAATTACTTTTACAACCCGGTAAAGAGCCGGGGTTTCTTTAATAGACGAAGATTTAGGAGATGAAATATTGATTTGCCCCCTGACCTTGATAACAATCTCCGGCCGGCCTTGATAAGCCCTTATCAAGCCGGTGATTTCCACAGTTTTTCCTTCGTATTGTTTTGGATTTGGAAATTTGTATGCGTCCGGATCAAAAATTACAGCGCCAAACGGACAGGTTTTGTAATCGGGACAGAAATTTATAAATACAGTGCCTTTTTGAGAAGTATAAACATGATCCACTTTGCCTGCCACACAGGCGTATTCTCCAACGTGTTCTGACGCTTC
>JBELAA010000021.1:0-21966 GCA_049509315.1 Sedimentisphaerales bacterium
CCTCCTGCTCCGTTGGCCCTTGGCCAACATAGTCCCGATTTATCGGGACGGTCATCTGTTCAACTTTCTAATGTTCATATTTGGGTTCAAGGCCAAAGGCCGGAAGCCCTCCTGCTCCGGTTGACAAATACAAGATTGTCTGACGTCAGACACGGATTCTCTGAAAAATTTTCAAATTTGTATTGACAATTGTCTTGTTATTCCTTATTAGTAATTATATGACAAATAAAGGCGGGCAAGACAAACTGGCTTTTTTCCGCAGCAAGTGCAAAGAGCATGGAATGCGGGTAACGCATCAAAAAGTAAAGATATACGAGGCACTGCTCGAATCGCATGACCATCCCTCGCCGGAACAGATATTATTAAAACTTAAAGACGCTGTTCACGGCCTTTCTTTGGATACCGTCTATAGAACGTTGTCTGCCTTTAATGAAATGGGACTTATCGATTTAGTCCAAGGATACGGCACTGCGAGGCGTTTTGACCCGATGCTCGAAAAACACCATCATTTCCGCTGCAGGGAATGCGGAACAATAATAGATTTCACATCCGACTATTACGATAAGATGGCCGTTCCCAGGGATATTGCAAGACAATGCAAGGTCATAAAATTGCAGGTTACCATTGAGGGCCTGTGTAAAAAGTGTCTGAAAAAAAGAAAACGGAGCAATTCACAATAGAACCGATTAGTAAAGGAGATAATACTATGGCTGATAATAAACTCCCAATGCAACACACACCTGGCGTTGGCACCTCGAACCGGGACTGGTGGCCGAACCAGTTGCGGCTTGATATCCTGCACCAGCATTCCTCCAAGTCCAATCCGATGGGCAAAGACTTCAACTATGCCAGGGAGTTCAAAAATCTCGACCTGAAAGCCGTGAAAAAAGATCTCGCGGCGCTGATGACCGACTCACAGGACTGGTGGCCGGCGGACTTCGGCCACTACGGCCCTTTGTTTATTCGCATGGCGTGGCACAGTGCCGGCACCTACCGTACCGGTGACGGCCGCGGCGGCGGCGGTAGGGGCCAGCAGCGCTTCGCGCCGGTCAACAGTTGGCCGGACAACACCAGCCTGGACAAGGCGCGTCGCCTGATTTGGCCGATTAAGCAGAAGTATGGCCGGAAGATTTCATGGGCTGACCTGATGATACTCGCTGGGAACGTCGCCCTGGAAACGATGGGATTCAAGACGTTTGGTTTCGGCGGCGGGCGCGAGGATGTCTGGGAGCCGGATCAGGACGTCTATTGGGGCGCCGAGAAGACCTGGCTGGATGACAAACGCTACTCCGGCGACCGGGACCTCGAAAATCCGCTCGCTGCCGTGCAGATGGGGCTGATTTACGTCAACCCGGAAGGCCCGAACGGCAACCCAGATCCGGTCGCGGCGGCCAAGGATATCCGTGAGACCTTCACTCGCATGGCGATGAACGACGAAGAGACGGTGGCCCTCATCGCTGGCGGCCACACCTTCGGCAAGACCCACGGCGCCGGTCCTGCGTCCAATGTGGGTCCCGAGCCGGAAGCGGCCCCTATCGAGCAGCAAGGTCTTGGCTGGAAAAGTAGCTTTGGCACCGGCAAAGGCGATGACGCTATCACCAGCGGCCTGGAAGTTACCTGGACCACGACGCCAACGAAGTGGAGCAGCAACTTCTTCTGGAACCTGTTCGGCTTCGAATGGGAGCTGACGAAGAGTCCGGCCGGCGCGCATCAGTGGCGACCGAAGCATGGTGCGGGCGAGGGCACGGTGCCGGATGCCCACGATAAGTCGAAGCGTCACGCGCCATCCATGCTGACCACCGACCTTGCCCTGAGGTTCGACCCCGCCTACGAGAAGATCTCGCGGCGTTTCATGGAGAACCCGGATCAGTTCGCGGACGCATTCGCCCGCGCCTGGTTCAAGCTGACGCACCGTGACATGGGCCCTCGCGCGCGTTATCTTGGCCCCGAGGTTCCCGCCGAAGAACTTATCTGGCAAGATCCCATTCCTGCGGTCGATCATGAATTGATCAAAGAGAAGGATGTTGCCACTCTTAAGAGCAAGATCCTTAATTCGGGACTGTCGGTCTCCCAGATGGTCTCGACCGCCTGGGCATCGGCGTCAACCTTCCGCGGCTCCGATAAGCGCGGCGGTACGAACGGTGCTCGTATACGTCTTGCGCCGCAGAAGGACTGGGAAGTTAACCAGCCGGAGCAACTGGCAAAAGTGCTGAAAACCCTTGAGAGTATTCAGAAAGAGTTCAACAAAGGCGGCAAGAAAGTATCTCTCGCTGATCTAATCGTACTGGCGGGTTGCGCAGGCGTTGAGAAAGCTGCGAAGAATGCCGGTTATAATGTGGCGGTTTCTTTCACACCGGGCCGTATGGACGCCTCACAGGAACAAACCGATGTGAAATCCTTCGCTGTGCTCGAACCGATTGCGGATGGCTTTCGCAATTACCAAAAGAGTAAATATACCGTATCTGCCGAGGAGCTTTTGATTGATAAAGCGCAACTGCTGACGCTGACCGCGCCTGAGATGACGGTTCTCGTTGGTGGTATGCGCGTCTTAAATACCAATTTCGGCCAAACTCAGCACGGCGTCTTTACCAGCAAGCCAGAATCGCTCACCAACGATTTCTTCGTGAACCTGCTCGACATGAATACGATTTGGAAGGCGACCTCGCAAGACAAAGATCTGTTTGAGGGGAGTGATCGCGCAACGGGTAAACCGAAGTGGACCGGAACCCGTGTTGATTTGATCTTCGGTTCAAACTCTCAGCTTCGGGCCCTGGCTGAAGTTTACGGCAGTGCGGATGGGCAGGAGCAGTTCGTCCATGACTTTGTGGCAGCTTGGACCAAAGTCATGAACCTGGATCGCTTTGATCTCGCCTTGTCCCGGTAAACTGCTCACCTGTTCAAATTTCAATTTGAGATGGCCTCCCATGCAAAACAGGAGCCGTCTTTTCTGTCCGGCTTCGGGCCGGGATGATTGGCGGAAATCGCACCGTCTTGCGGGTCGATACGAATGTGACGGTGTGTAACAAGCGAAAGCAACATCAGGTCTCCATAGACGTTTTCCGTCCATTGGAAGGTTTCCCCATCGGTGGGTTGGTCTGTTTTCAATGTTACCTGTCCCTTGCTGCCAGGCGACGTTACAGAAACAAATCCATTGCCGGACTGCAGGGCAACGCGTCCTAAGCCGCGGTCAATGATTTTGAATTGGGCCGCTGAGCTTTTGACTAACGGGTCTTTTGCTGATAAAGCTATCAAATTACCATCTTTGACGGCCAGAACGCAATTTCCGTCATACGTGGATATCGTAATGACCTTGTCAAACGGAATCGGTCTCATAAACCCCTTGGGATAGACCTCATCCACTGTAAATTTATCGAAATCTGCGTAACCGCCTGGGCCGCCCCCGATATTATAATTAAACAGAGAATAACGAATCCCTTGAAACGTCCTGAGCTGGAAAATCATCGTAAATTCAGCGCCGAGCGTTTCAAACTTTTCTCCGTCAATGCTGTAGCTGAACCTCGCCTTCTCCGCAAGAAAATCACAATAAGCCCGCAGCCAAACCTGTGTCCCCTGAAAAGGCGCACTTTCTGTTTTTCCGGTAAGCTGATTGTATTGCTCAATTCTCGAACCCTCAGCGCTTCGGCTTACGCCAATCCATGCGTATGGAGCATTGAATAGCGCAAGCCCGGCTACATCGCCTGCCTGCATTCCATTGACATCTAAGACAGCGGTGGGAATTGATACGGGTCCGATAGAGCGCTGTGTCAGTGTGTTGCGTGCTGACATAAGCTCTGCCGCAGGTAATGAGTGAAGCCGGAGAAATCCGGGACGTTCCGACAGTGACCATTTGCTGTCATCCGGCAGATGATTCCATTGCCAGATGGGTTTGAGTTTGGAGCCGGAGAAATCATCGTTGCGTTCGTAGGGCTCGCGCGGCTCGCTGATGCTGCCGGTATCGGGCTTGACCCACGTTCGCGGCGTTCGTTTGAGATTTCCCGGCAGGCCGAAATATGGCCAGCCATCCGTCCAGGTAATCGGTGAAAGGCAGGTCAGCCGACCCTGACAATTATAATCCATCATTGAAAAACCCCACCATTGGCCGGTTTGCGTATCGATAATACCACCCTGATGCATCGACAGCCGCCCGCCGTCTCTGGTATTCGGCGCAGTAACCTTAAATGGCGCCACCGGCTTGCCGCTAATGCGATGACCTTCGGCCAGACCAAAATCCTCATCGGCGCTGATTGCCGGATTTACTTCGTATGGCCCTTGCGCCTTATCGCTCCTCGCGCACGGCATCCGCATCCGCCCCATATACCAGGCGCTGGTGATAAAATACTTGCCATTGATTTTGTAAAAATGAAGTCCTTCTCCCATTCCGGCGTCTTTTTTTATAATGATTTGTTGCGTGCCGGGGATGATATCCGTCAGCTCATCGTTTAACTGCGCGAAATTGATTCCCTGATACCCCCAGATAATGTAAACCTTGCCATTGTCGTCGAACAGGACCGACAGGTCGTGGAACGAACGTTTCATCGCGGTTCGAGTCCACGGGCCGCCGGCGTTTTTGGCGCGAAACATCTGCGTTGTTTTGCCGTTGATATTGGTAAAAATGTAGTAGGTCCCGCCGTGTTCGCGAAAACACGGCGCCCAGATACCCTGACCGTAGATGTCTTTTCCGCCTTCGAGCCGGAATTCCGGCCCGAGGTCCAGCCGGTCAAACGCATAACAAAGAAACTCCCAGTTAACCATATCCCTCGAATGCAGAATCGGCAATCCCGGCATGCTGTGCATCGTCGTGCCTGTAAGGTAGTAGTCGTCCCCGACCCGTATCATATCCGGGTCTGAAAATTCCTCATAGAACAGCGGATTGGTGAACGTTCTGTTACCGTTATCCGCAGTCCGCGGGATAGTTTCCGTTGTAAAAACAAAAACACTTGCAATAATGAAAAGCGACATTTTTCGAACGTTTTTCAGCATTTCCATAGCGTCCTGCCTTCAAGTAACTGATATTTCCACGAAAATATTTATAAACCATGACCTTGCCCCATTTATTATATTACTGCCGATTGGAATATCCAGTGTTGATTACGATGTTTCCTGTTATCCCTGGATTTACAGGGATTTTATTTGACTGCGACGGCAGCGAGAAATATATTTGTGGCCGGAACAGCTTTTTAGCTGGGCCGCCGACCAGTTGGCCGGAAAGCGGGTATTATGTCCTAAATGCAGGGGCGGCATCGATGTTCCTCAAGCTCCTGCCCAGCCGGGAGCAGGGGATTTGAATCTAATCAAATTCCGCTGTCCTCACTGTAATCAGAAAATCGGTCTGCCGCCGGGATATGCCGGAAAACATGTCAGGTGCGCTAAATGCAAAAATACCCTGCAGGTCCCGCAGGCAACACCATCGCCCACGACGTCCGAATTTTCAAAGGAATCGAGTCCGGCGGGTGATGATTTAAATCCTTTCGCCAATCTGCCTGATTTTGATGCTATGCTGCAGCCAAAACCCGCAGCCGCCCCGGCAGAAGCGCCGCTGCGTCTGGCAGCCGATGGGCCGGCTCAACACAGCGAATTTGACGACATCGTAATCCGAAATTCCAAATCAGCCGGGGGACTTGCGGGCGCACAGGCGGGTTTCAGCGGCGGCACAACGGGACTGCACATTGACAGCACCCCGCTCGCTCTTCTGGCCAGCGTCATTCTTGTTATCCTCGGCGGTATGCTCTGGGGACTTATCGCTAAATACGCGCATATGGAGCTGGGGCTTCTGGCTTGGGGTATTGGCATTCTGGCGGGGCTGGGTATCATTATGTTCACGTCCAGCCGGGGAGTCCTGCTTGGTGTCGCGGTCGCGCTGATTGCCTTTTTCGGCATACTCTCCGGAAAATATTTCATCGCCAAATGGTATTATATGCCCCAGTTAATGGCTGAGCTTAAGGAAAAAGGCGTTTCGGGTTTTGTTGACCCCAACAAAATGAATTTGTCCGAAAAAGACGTTCAACGGATTATTTCAAACCCGGGAGAGATGTTCGCGATGGCTGCAATGCAACTGGCCGATGACGGGCAAATCACTAAAGAGGACGCCAATGGTATTACTATGATGAAATTACGCCGGGTCGGTAAGGGCGACGCTGAAGAACCTAACCAGGCGCAGCAGCAAAGGCGTAAAGATGTCGAAGCCAAGATTTATAAGTGCCTTGCGGAATGGGACGAGCATAAAAAGGCCGAAGTAGTTAAAACACAATACCCCAAAATGGTGAAAGAATTCGCCGATGCCTTTGCCAAAAGCCCGATTGCCAATGTGGTCGGTTTTGCCATCGCGTATGTCGCCTCGTTTTCATTATTTGACCTTATATGGTTCCCGCTGGCGATGGTTACAGCGTATAAATTCGGCAAAGGCGAAAAGGGCTAATCGGCTTTATTGCTGTTCGATCCTCTAACGAAATACGAATACGCACGACGAATTTACATCGCGTAGCTGTGCATACCGGGGAAGAGGCGGGAGAGGTTGACCCACAAAAGCGTGATAATGATGACGGCCAAGCCGACGACTGCCCATAGGGAATTTATACGCGAGAATCGCCTGCCGAACATATAGCGAAAGTGCAGATAGCCCACGTAAACAAGCCACGAGGCGAGCGACCAGAGTTCCTTTGGGTCCCAGCCCCACCAGTCGCCCCAGGCCTGTTGTCCCCAGACGCTTCCCAAAGCAAGGCCCAGCGTCAAAAGCGGAAAGCCGAGGCGTATCGTTTGATACGTGGCCTCTTCAGGCGAAAGCAAATGCGGCACGGACGTCGGGTCTGGTAAGCCCCCAGGTTTATCCTGGGGGTTGACCCCCAACATAAAGTTGGGGGCTTCCAAAGCAACCCCTTTCCACAATAACTGCAAACCCGCCTGGATGGCCGCCTTGGCCATAATGACATACGAGAGCATATAAACGAAAACGTGCGGACCGAAAAGCCAGCTTTGAAGCGCAGGCGGCAATTGCCGGGGTTCGGCGTTAAAAATAAAGCCCGCGGGGAAGAGGACGATTATGCCGATGAGCATATCTCCCGCGACCCCGCCGATACGAAGGACACGCTCGCAGAAAATCGAAATCGGGTAAACCAGCACGCCGAGCACCAAGAACACCTCGAAAAGGTTTTGCATCGGGATATGGCTGACGTTGACCCAGCGATACGCGATTGCCGCGCAGCCGATTAAGAAACCGAGAAAATAGGTTACTGTCCCTGTTTTTCGTGTTTTTCGTTGGTGTAACAGGGTTGCAACAAACGCGAAAAAATACGCGGCAATCATCGCGTAAATCAGAAGTCCCTGAATCGTCCATTTGAATGCCATTTATTTACCCTTAATCCGTTTAGCCGTCGCCGGCACGGCGACGCCCTGAACTTAGCCAAAAATTCCAGAACAGCCCCGCGCAAAGTAAAAAGAAGCCGATATGCACAGCCGTAAGGCCGGTATCGCTTACGACGCCGAGAATTGTGTACTGGCCTGCCTCACTGTCATAACCCTGCTGATAGAAAAGGTATCCGCCGAAATGCAGGGGCTTGTTTACTTCGATTCTCTTACGGTCAAGAACGACATTATTTATAACGACTTCGACATCGCTTATGTAGTCGCGGATTGTTCTTACATAAATAAACCTTAACTTGTCATTTGGGTTTGTGTGACCGGCGAATCGCTCGAAAACATATTTTGTTGTCTCGGTGCCGTCGGGATTTTTCAGGAGCAGTTCGAGAGCGGGGTTGGGGCCGCCGTTAGGGTCATCGATAGCGGTTTTTTTGCCGTCTTCGAGAAGTATCCTGAATTTTTCAAATTGCCTGACAATTGTGACCGTTCCGAGATTAGGGCCGGGGTTGAATTTTTGTCCGGATTCGGCAGGGACTTTAAATCCCGTTCCATCGAGGGTTTTAATAATCAATTCACCTGGCTCATAATACTCGATTACGAAATTAACGAGCCTTATCGCGAAGGGGAGTTCCTGTTCACCCTCGGATTCAGTCATAACTAATCTTTGACTTTGACCTTTATTGATATACATCTGGCCTGAATGAATAATGCCGTTTGTGCCCGAGAAGTAATTATGAATTTTGATACCTGCCTGCGACCCCCAGAAGCCGCCTGCAAGAACCAGCAGACAGCCGAAATGTGTCGCAAATGAGCCGACGGGGCTGTGTAAACGGGAGAAAAACACTATGCCTGCGATGAAAACCAGTCCGAGGGTCAGCCAGTAAATCGACATCGGGAGCGAATTGAAAAATACTTTCGCGTTATCGGCGCCGAGAAAAGCCCCGTATATCGAAAACGCCGTCAGCAACAGAATTAGCAACAGAGCTAACCACAACAAAAGGCGTTTCAAACGATTCTTTAATCCTGCTTCTTGCATTGTCGCTTCTATATACCCCTGAAACCGGTTTGTAAACATAACGCATTATTACAAAAATACCTTCATTCGCAAGCACAATGCGGTTTTTAGCGTCGTAAGATGTGGCAGTAAGAGTTGACGGCGGTTATAATGAGCCAAATATGGAGCTAATTCTTTACGGCGTAAGTTATCACGAGTGCCCCGTTGAATTGCGGGAAAAGGTTTCATTTTCCGGCGAGCAGCAGCAGGAGCTGATGAGGTGTCTGCTCGAACAGCAGGGCATCAGCGAAGCGGCGATTTTACAGACCTGCAACCGCACCGAAATTTACCTTTATGCCCAAAAGGGAACCGACTGGAAGAAGCCCGTAAATGGGCTAATCGGCCGATTAGGAGGCGAGGTCGGGCAAACCTGGGGTCAATACAGCAAGCAAAAACGCGGTATCGGCGCGGCACGCCACCTTTTCGCGGTTGCGGCGGGGCTTGATTCGCAAATGTTAGGGGAAAACCAGATACTGTCGCAGGTAAAGGCCGCATACCTCAGTTCGATTGAATGCCGGGCAAGCAGGTTTGTTTTCCACCGTTTGTTTCATACGGCGTTTCGGGTGGGTAAGCAGGTGCGGACGGAAACCAATATCAACTGCGGGGCGGTATCGATAAGTTTGGCGGCGGTCGAGCTTGCGAAGGAAAAAATGAATTTCTGGTCAAGCGCTGGTATGGTAATAGGCGCAGGCGAAAACGCTGAGCTTGCCGCGAGGTATCTGGTAAAAGGGGGTATCGGCTCACTGATTGTCGCCAACCGCAGCAGGGACAAGGCCGAGGAAATGTGCAAACGCTTAGGAGCGGGCGAGGTAATCGGACTCGATGAAATACCCGGCCGGCTGAGCGAGGTTGACCTGGTAATTTCGTCAACGGGGGCCGATAAGCCGGTAGTTACCTTCGAGAAAGTCAGGCACGCCCTGCGCGGACGCAACAAGCCGTTATTGATGATTGATATAGCCGTGCCGAGGGACATAGACGAAACAATCGGCGAAATCAAAGGCGTTACACTTGTCAATATCGACGACTTAGACAAGCGAATCGCCGCCAACAGGGAGAAACGCTCCAGCGAAATCCCCAGGGCGGAAAAAATCGTGAATGATTTTGCAGTTAAATTCGACCGCTGGCTCGATACGCTGTCGGTGGTCCCGGTCGTAACGCAGCTTACACAGAAAGTCAGCGAGATGGCCAAAGCCGAGGCAAAACGCTACGCGAAGGACTTCGGCATTGAAAACGCCGAGAAGCTCGAAATGTTTGCCGAATCGCTGGCTAAAAAACTCCTGCACGGCCCGGTCAGCTTTATCAAGGGCGCAGACGGCGACGACCCTACGACCCAGCAGCTTATATCTCTGGACCTTGTAAATAAAATGTTCCTGCTCGACGACCCGCCTGTTGGCGAGGCCTCGTCCGACCTCGGCTCGCCGAGGCGAGACGGGCCTTCGGCGAGCGAGGGGGACAAATGAAAAAAACGCTCATTGTCGCGACACGCGACGGCGCTTTGGCAGTAACGCAAACAGGACTCGTTGTCTCAGCGATTAGGAAAATTTACCCCGATATCGATATTCGCATCAAAAAAATCACTTCGCAAGGCGATAAAGACCGCCGGACAACGCTTTGGGAATTGAAATCCACCGGCTTTTTCACGACTGCACTCGAGGACGCCCTTTTAGCGGGTCAGGCGGACCCGCCAAAAGGCGAGGTCTCGCCAAAGGCCGACATAGCGGTTCATAGTTTCAAGGATTTGCCAACGGCGATTCGTGAGGGGCTTGTTATCGGCGCGGTTTTGAAACGGGAATTTCCCGAGGATTGCCTTGTATCGGCTGCGTCCCCCCTTCGGGGACTGCGCCGCGAGGGCGGGGCTGCGCGGATTAAATCCCTCGATGAGCTGCCAAAGGGAGCAAAGGTTGGCACGTCAAGTTTGAGAAGAACGGTTCAGTTAAAGCGATTGCGGGGGGATTTAGAGTGCCTTCCCATAAGGGGCAATGTAAATACGCGATTGAGAAAACTTGAAAAAGGGGATTTCGACGCAATCGTTTTGGCCCGAGCCGGTCTTGAGCGATTGGGTTTGAGCGACAAAATATCAATCGTTTTTGACCCGACGCGGTTTATCCCGTCGCCTGCCCAGGGCGCATTAGCTGTCGAGATTCGAGCTGACGACACTGAAACAAAACAAATCGTTTCAAAGCTCGACGATAAAAACACCCGAATTGAGACCGAGGCCGAACGGCTGGTGTTTTCCTCTTTGGAATGTGGTTGTCACGCACCGGCCGGAGCGTTTGCGCAAGTTCGCAATTCAGAAATCACCGTCTCGGCTTTCTATTGCGAGCCGGACGGCAAAAATTACGCAAACGACACACTCAGTGGACCGGCCAATGATTACGAAACCATCGCCCGGGCATTAGCAGAAAAAATCAGCCATTAACCTTTATATCATTTCGTCGCCGGCGTATTTACGTCTTTGGCGTTTACATCTTTTGTCTGCGGTGCGGCTGCTTTCGGAGCTGCTGCCTGTCCCACCGTGAATGCTGCTGCGAAATCACGGGCATTGCTGCCGTTGAGCGGGTTGGCCTGTCGAAACGCCTGGCCGCCTGAATAGTTGGTTTCCGAACTGGCATTGCGATACCACATCATATTTTTAATGTCCGAATCTGATGCGATTTCGAAAATATACTGATGGCCTTTTTCGATGGGGACGGAATCGGCGCCTGTCAGGACAATTTCAAGGACGCCCACCTGGTCGCCCTGGTTTGTAAAGCCGGTCCAGGTTACGGGCAGGGTCGATGAGAAGAGGTTTTTCGAAACATTTCCGCCGGGCTTGTATTCCTTGGAGCCGACATCGGACCAGTCGCTGGCTGAATTTTCTTTTCCGTCCCAGACGTATGCGTCATACAAATTGATTTTGAAACTTACCGGCGCCGTGCCCGAGATAAGTAACTGTATGCGGCTCAAGCTGCCTGAGGTGGTTGCCGTCCAGCTTTGAGCTAAAGAGTAAGGTGCGGAGCCATAGTTGTTCTCGGCCTGAGAGAAAGTCGAAGGGACGGCGGTTGATGTGTCAGTGAACGGCTGGGGCCAGGATGATATGTTTTCGAGGGCGGGGAAGCTGACCGAATTGACTTCGACTGCCGCCATTGCCTGAGCCGAGCAGTGCCGCGACAATAAAACAAACTAATTTTCTGCACGTAATTTTTCTCCTGATTCCTTTATTAATAATTTTTCAACAAACACAGTTGCTTAATTTCGCATATCCGCGGCCGTTTACCAGGCCCGCCTTCAGCGAGGTCTCGCCAACAGGCGGACCCGCCTGCCGACACACTTGCAGCACATACGTAAATATCTGCTCGAAAAACCCCCGGACCAGGTGGTCGTCTGGAACAAGCTGCTCCAGCGATACCTGATAAAAAATCCGTGGCTGGCAGCTCTTGCTTCCTTGCATTTTTTATATCTCCATGTTCACAAATTATTCCTTTTCGTGTAATATAGCGCCCGCCATTGATTTTGGCAACAAGCCCGTAAGCGGGAATCCAGAATGTGCTATAAGCTGCTGGATACCTGCTTTCCGAAGCGGGCTCTGCGTGTCGCAGGTATGACAAACGGAGTGCTTTACGGAGTCCTCGGAGTCCCGTCTTAGCGGGACAGAGTCCCCGTAGGGAATAGAATCGGCTGGCATAAAGAGGTTATGAAATGGCTTGTAATTAAAGGGGCCTGAAAATGCACATTGAGACATTGAAAATCTTTTGTGATTTGGCGGACCTGCGAAGTTTTTCAAAGACCGCGGAAAAGCACATCGTAAGCCAGTCGGCGGTATCGCAGCAGATTGCCCAGCTCGAAATGGAGCACAAATGCCAGTTGCTCGACAGGGGCAAACGCCCGCTCGAACTGACCTCCGCGGGCGAAATTTTTTACCGCGCCGCCAAAGATATCGTTGACCGGTTCGAGCAGTTCAAAAGCGAGCTGAACACGCTCAAATCAGCAGCACAGGCCAGAATCAATCTCGGCGCCATTTACAGTATCGGGATGTACACCCTGTCGGATTACATTAAGAAATTTATGGTCAAAAAGCCGAACATCAACGTGCACGTCGAGTACTTCAGCGCGGAAAAGATTTACGAAATGGTTTTGTCCGGCGAGCTCGATATCGGCATCGTGGCCGTGCCGAAGAATGATAAGCGGCTGAGCGTCTATGAGTTCGAGGATGAGCCGCTTGTCCTGGTCTGCGGACCCAAACACGCTCTTGCCGGTAAATCACGCATCGACCTTAATCAGCTCCAGTTCGAGCGATTCATCGCCTTCGAAGAGGGCGTCCCGACGCGCGACTGGATTGACGGCATATTCCAGCGATACAATATAGTGGTCAGGCCCGTGATGGAATTCGACAACGTCGAAACCGTCAAAAAAGCGGTGGAAATCAATTCGGGCGTCAGCATCCTGCCCCGGCCGGTCGTTTTGCAGGAACTGGCGGCCGGAACCATAAAAGCAATCGAGTTTGAAAACGAAAAATTCGCCAGGCCCACCGGCATAATCATTCGCAAAGACAGGATATTGAGCCACGATGCCAAATACCTTATTGAGCTTCTGCGGAAAAAAACGTGACTCGTAACTCGTGCCTCGTGGCTCGTCGCTCGCAGAAAAGAAGGTGTGGCTTGACACTCGGTGTTCGTGGCTCGAAAAAAGAAGACGGAACTCGAAACTTGTAATTTGAAAAGAGGAAGAAAATGAAAGTAAGGGATTACAAAGACTTGAAGGTCTGGCAATTGGGAATTGAGATAGTCGATAAGGTTTATAAACTCTCGGATAAGTTTCCGAAAGAAGAATTATATGGATTGACCCTGCAGATGAGAAAATCATCAGTGTCAATTCCTTCCAATATAGCTGAAGGATTTATGCGAGGTCATACAAACGAGTACAGACAGTTTCTTCGAATATCGCTGGGTTCATGCGCTGAATTGGAAACTCAATCGATAATCGCAAATAGAAGAAAATACATAACAAAACCGGAATTAGATGACTTGTCGGAAGATTTAAACCATGAGAGCCGGATGCTTATGAATCTCATTAATACCCTGGGATAAATGTAATGGATGATAATCTGCGAGTCACGAGTCACGAGCCACGAGCCACAAAATGATGAATATTAGAATTAAAGCAGTTATATTCGACCTCGATGGCACTATAACAAGGCCCTTTTTCGATTTTGACGCGATTCGCATCGAAATGGGTCTTGCACCTGACGCCGGCCCCATTCTTGAACTTATGGAAAAGATGACCCCGGCGAGGCGGGCTGACGCCGAGAAGATTCTGCATTATCACGAGCAAAAAGCGGTGGCAGAATCGAAACTCAATCCCGGCGCAAAAGAAACGCTCGACGAATTGCGCAAAAGAAAAATTAAAATCGGGGTGCTGACCCGCAATAGAAAGGTCAATGCCCTCGCCGTCGCCGCCAAACACGGCCTCAAATTCGACGCCGTCGTTGACCGGGACGATGGCCCCGTCAAGCCCGACGCCTTCGGCGTTCTGCATCTCTGCAAACAATTCAAAATAAAGCCACAGGAGGCGATTGTGGTGGGCGATTACCTTTTTGATTTGCTCTGCGCCAGGGCTGCCGGTGCAATGGCGGTGCTTTTGCTCGTCTCGGCGAAGGCGCAAGTGGACCCACAAAAACAAGCGGGACGCCAAGCCGTAGCCGGAAAAAACCACCATAAAGCCGACGAATTTGCCAAACACGCCGATTTTGTGATTGAAAACCTCGCGGGAATACTTGAAATTATCGCGATCAAGTAAAAATTTACATAGGAAGGAAAAACAGATAAATATATTATTCGAATAATGTGAAAACGAAAATTAAAACTTGTTTCCCATCTTTCGGATTTGGTATAGTAACAAGGAAACTTACAAATCAATGATCTCGATAAAATTATAGTAAAATGTTTATAAATAAAGGGAATAAATATGGTTGTTCTGGGACACGATATTTATTTAGATGTAAAATTATTGAGTTTCGACCAATCAGTCGTCATGCAGAAAAGCTCTATTATCCTTGAGCAAGAAAAGCAATTACCGATTGAGACTGATTCTTTCTTCATAGAAAAAGAAAAAGCTCCCTGTGGCGGATCTATTGAGATTTCCTTAAAAACCGGTCGGTCAACTATTAACACCAGAACCTTGCGTAGTGAACTTAAAAAGATACCTGTAGAAAAGTGGTATTCGTATATTGGTGAATTTTATAATAATGGACAAGAAGCTATTCGTCATATACCGGTTGTTGGCAAAGTTCTAGAAAAAATAGCTCCCGATGCATATCAAAAAATCAAAATTCATTATCATGTATCTGTAACAGAAGAAAAACAAGTGTCTTATTGGATTCATATCAATCGTTTGGATAATATAACTTTGCAAGTTTTTCAAGGAAACGTTCTTCTTACGTAAATTATTTTTGCTTTTCGGTCTCAATATCCCGTTTCTATCGAGAATGATAAAAGTTGATACAAATAGGTTTGAGCGTGAAATAGACAGGATAATGAAGGAAATAACTCGATGAATTTGAAGGATTTTAAAGCCGGAGTCTATTACAAGCAATTCCAATATAAAAGCTTCCTGCCTGAGAAAATTAACCATACATGGCTATGGGATGAACCTAAAATAAACGTTTTGCTGGAGCGGGCTACTCAGTCATTAGGCGAACTAAACGCGTTTTCTCTCATAGTCCCTGATATAGACCTTTTTATTCAGATGCATATCACCAAAGAAGCACAGGCATCGAGTAAGATTGAAGGGACAAATACCAACATAGACGAAGTGCTTATGGACAAAAGTGCCATAGCCCCTGAAAAAAGAGATGACTGGCAGGAAGTCCGAAATTATATCAAGGCAATGAATTTCGCCGTAAAAGAACTTGAACGTCTGCCTTTAAGTAACAGATTACTCAAAGAGATGCATAAAATTCTGCTCATAGGTGCACGTGGCGAGCATAAATCGCCGGGTGAATTCCGCACAAGTCAAAACTGGATAGGCGGCTCCAATCCGTCTGATGCGGTATTTGTTCCGCCATCCCATGAACACTTGCCTGATTTGATGAGCGACTTTGAAAAATTTCTTCACAATGAACAGATAGATGTGCCGCACCTCATTAAAGTAGCAATAGGACATTACCAGTTTGAGACCATCCATCCTTTCCTCGACGGCAATGGGCGTATAGGACGACTGCTTATAACTTTTTATCTTGTGGCCAATAAGTTACTGATAAAACCGTCTCTCTACCTGTCCGATTTCTTTGAGCGTAACCGCACTTCATATTATGATTCTCTTTCCCGTGTTCGAGCATCAAATGACCTATCACAATGGATTAAATTCTTTCTTAATGGAATTATTGCAACTGCGGAGAAGGGAAAAACCACATTTCAAGGAATTTTGCATTTAAAAAACAGTATCGATGATAAAATTGTTAAGCTTAATAGAAAGGCCGAACGAGGTCGCGAACTTATGAATATGCTCTACCGTCGTCCTATCGTCAGAGCCAGCGATGTGACAGACGATCTTCGTATAACACCCAAATCGGCAATTAAACTTATAGAGGATTTTCAACGGTTGAAGATCCTACACGAAATGACGGGTTTCAAACGAAACAGGGTCTTTGTTTTTGAAGAATACATAAAGCTATTTTAATGCGCCTCGGTAAAATATAGATTTCCTTATTTTACTTTGCGGCCCCAAAGTAAAATATGACTTTTTGTATTTTACTTTGGGTTTGAATAGGGATTCATACAAATGAAACGAAAGATTTTAATAAATCGAGGATTACCCATATTTTTGATATTGGTTTTGATGTGCGGTTTTGCATCCTGCGCCGAGACACCGATTGCCAATTCACCGGTCGATAGCAACACTGATTCGGTTAGTAAAATCCTCGACGGGTTACAAAAAGCCGCGGCGGGGCTTAAATCATATCAGTGCAAGATTGACTACCTTTTCAGCCAGCCGGTTCTCGAATCGAAAACCCTGCGAACCGGGGAATTGCAATATGCCCGGCTTGGCACCGGCTCAAAACTGAGAATCAATTTCAATACACTGTCGCAGGACGACGGCCCCAATCAAAATTACAAGGAATGTTACATATTCGACGGCCTGTGGCTAACCCATATCGACTACCAGATTAAGCAGGTGCAAAAGAGGCAATTAGCCGAAGCGAATGAGCCGCTCGACGCTTTCGAATTAGCCAAAAGGAATTTTCCCATCATCGGCTTCGGCAAATCCGAGGACCTGTCAAAACAGTTCGACGTGAACCTTGTGAACCTTGTCGGCGAGCCAAATCAGTTTATACATCTGCACCTTTCGGTCAAACCCGATTCGCAGTATGCCGACCAGTATAAATCCGTCGATATATGGATTGAAAAGACGTCTATGCTGCCTGCCAAAATCGAGGCGGTCTCGACCGAGGGCGATATTTACGAAATAAAGTTTATCGACCCGAAGGTTAATCAGACGGTTGATGAAAGCGTTTTCGAGTTCACAATTCCCGCCGACTTCGGCAAACCTGAAATAATCCCATTGAAAAAATAGGATAAAAGCATATTCTGTAGAGGGCCTTCGTTTTTGTCATGCTGAGCGCAGCGAAGCATCTGGGCCAAGAATCGAAAACGAGATTCTTCGCTTCGCTCAGAATGACATTTTAGTGTCTTTTCTACAGAGCAATAAAGCAATATAACGTCAGGCAAAAAATGAAAGGGGCTCGACAATGGCAAAAGGAATAGTGATTTATTATTCGAGAAGCGGCAACACCAAACAAATGGCCGAAATCATAGCCAAATCAATGGGCGATAACGGCGTGGAAACCGATTGCGTTATCGTCGATAAGGTCAAGGTCGATGACCTGCTCAAATACGACGCAATCGTCGTTGGCTCGCCAACGTATTACGGCTCAATGGCGGCGCAAATCAAGCACCTCATCGACGAATCAGTGGTAAAGCACGGTCAATTAGACGGCAAAGTCGGCGCCGCTTTCACCAGCTCAGCCAATATCGGCGGCGGCAATGAGACCACGGTTTTGGGTATCCTCCAGGCGATGCTCATCAGCGGTATGGTCGTCCAGGGCGACCCGCAGGGCGACCATTACGGCCCCGTCTCAATCGGCAAGCCCGACCAGAGGGTCGAAAAAATGTGCTCCCGCTGGGGCAGGAGAATCGCCGAATTGACCAAAAAACTTGGCCGGTAACTGTGGTTTAGCCGTCGCCGGCCTGCCCTGAGCATAGTCGAAGGGCACGGCGACGGGAGCGGCCGTTCCGGCCACCGCTAAACCATTGGGCGTTTTTTTTGCAAAAAAACGCCATTTTCCTTTGACAAGACGCCTGCTTATGGTTAAGTTTCTCTGTGAAATCTGCGAAGCGCAGCGGAGCCCCGCAGACGTTTGAATTTTCCATAGGAAAATTCTTGCGGGGTGTAATCTGTGGTTTCGGTATTAAAAATAAGGATGATTAACCGCCTAATACGAAGTATCCCTTACGGGACTGGAGAACAAACAAATGCAAGAGTATGAAAATCTCAAAGTGCTGGTCGCGGAAATCGAGGCAGACCTGAACAAGGCCGAAGGCGGAAACAAGGCCGCAGGGACGCGGGTTCGCAAACAAATGCAGTCAATTAAGCAGGCGGCCCAGGCAGTCCGCAACAAAGTCCTGGAAATCCGGTCAACCCAGTAGATTTTCTATTTTCAATTTTCTAATTGAAAAAGCACCGGCGATGGTTTCCATAGTTAAATAGAAAATAGAAAATAAGAAATAGAAAATCATTTACAATACGCCGATGGCTGTTTTTACCAGTCGGGGGCGGGTTGTATTGCTTGACTATAAAGGGAATGTTATGCCTCCGCCGCTATTATTTGATTTATCGAAAATTGACCTCGCCGGCAAACCTGTTTTCACTAAGGATGATATTCTCAAGGTCAACCCACAGAATTACGAAATGCAGCAATTAGATGGCGTCCTCTGGTATGACAAGCCCAATATGCTTGTTCTGGGCTACAAGGATGTAACCGATAAGGAGTTCTGGGTTCGAGGCCACATTCCCGGCAGACCCTTAATGCCTGGCGTGATTATGGTAGAGTCAGCGGCACAACTGCTCAGTTTCTTCGTCAAACAGATTATGGGTTTGCAGGGCTTCATCGGTTTTGCCAGTATCGATTCCGCCAAATTCCGCTCGACCGTCGAGCCGGGTCAGCGTCTTCTGCTTTTGGGCAAAATCACAAAATTCCGACCGGGCCGAAAATACGACGCCTACATCCAGGGCCTCGTCGGCGACAAAATGGTTTTCGAAACTTCCGTCTCTGGTATGGGCGTTTGACTCGTCGCGCGTAGTTAGTATCTCGTATTTCGCAGAAAACGGAGCGGTGAATGGCACAAGAAGAACAGGTTTTGGTTGTCCAGCGAAAGGTTTTTGAAGAAGCCGGGGCGTTTAATGGTTTGGCGACTGACGTTGGGCGTTATCTCGACAAGCTTTTCGCTCCCGGCGTTCCGCGTTTCATTCCCCGACCGCAGGCAGAAAAAGACCCGTCATTTAAACAGCTAATCCCCTACGTGATTATGACCTGTCAGGGCAAATACCTCAGCTACGTCCGCGGCAAGCGAGCGGGCGAGACCCGCCTCGTCGCAAAACGCTCCCTCGGCATCGGCGGCCACATAAACCCGAGTGAAGCTATGCCTTTGTTTGGCAAACTCAGCGAAACAAATCTTGCTGTATATCTTTCTGCCGTGCAGCGGGAAGTGGCTGAAGAGGTCTCGGTCGAAACGCCATATAAGGATAAAATTATCGCACTTCTCAACGACGACTCAAACGATGTCGGCCAGGTGCATCTCGGAATCGTTCACTTATGGACTCTCGATGAGCCGAAAGTGAACCGAAAAGAGCAAATGATTACACAAATGGGCTTTATGACAATTCCTGAGTTGCAGCAGGTTAAGGACTCAATGGAAACCTGGTCTCAAATCTGCCTCGCCGGCCTGGCCCAAATGCCCGCGTGACTTCCCTTTGAAATTTAGCCCCCCGACCTGTCCCGCCGAAGCCCTTGGCGAAGAGGGATTTATCAGGGGGTTACTCTTGTAAAATTTCCGCAAGCCAGCCCAAAATATGGTAAAATAGCTTCCGGACTTGAAATCGAACATAAGAAGGCGTAAAATCCTGAAATGAGGAGAGTAAAGGGTTCGGGTTATGAAAACACAGTGTCCTAATTGTAAGGCAAGGTTCAACGTCGATGATAAGTTTGCCGGCAAACAGGCCAAATGCCCCAAATGCACAAAGCTATTTACTATCGCACCGTTCGTAGAGACGCCCGCACCCACAACGGCACCCGCACCCGCCAAAAGTCCGGCGGCAGTTCAAAATCCGCAGCCGGCAGCTTCCCCCGTTAAAAGCCCCGAGCCGATAGCGCCGCCGGTAATAAATCCGAAAGTCGTAGCGGCCCCAGCGAAAACCTCGGAACCGATAAAGGAAGAAATGTCGAAATCGCAACCGGTATCAGAAACACCGAGGAAATCAGGGTTATCAAAAATTGTGTTTGTGTATGTCTGGGTAGTCGTCCGGCTTATCGCGGGGGGATTGGCCGGATGGGGACTGATGCTGGCGTTAAAAAGAGGTGAACGTTCGACTTTGATTGCCGCTTTCGCAGCAGCCGACGTCTTTCTGGTTTGCAGTGTGCTGATTGAATTGATGCTCTTCTACAAAATGTGGGCCGCCATTGCCGATACGCAGACGTCCACTACGCCCGGCAAGGCAGTCGGCTTTTTGTTCATTCCCATCTTCAATCTTTACTGGGCCTTGAATATGATTATGGCCTTCGCGGAGGACTACAATTCGTTTATCGAACGCCGCTCGATAAAAACAAAGGACCTGCCCCTCACGCTTTTTATGCTCTACGCCTTTGCGTTTATGCTGACTATGATTTTCGTAACGACCCCGATGTTGTGTGTATCCGCTGTTGTCGGCCTCATAGCCAGGGCTTTTGCCGCTTATTCTGCGGTCGCGTGGCTGCTTGTCGCTTTGGCGGTATTGGCCGGCCTAGCCCATTTCATCGCGTATATCTTTTCCGCGACAAAAACCTGTGACGCCGTAAACGCCCTGCCCGGCTGAGATTTTACTGCGACGACAGCGCCGCGGTGAGAGTTAGACGATTATGCTCAATCCAGCGGCACTTGCGAAGAATCATTTTCAGAAAATCGGTCCCCTTGAAGTAGCCGAAAAAACCCGTCGCGGCAATCGGCAGCACCGCCTCGGCTATCATCGTCTCAATCATCAAATCCAATAGCGACTCAACCTTGTGTTTGTCCATATTTATCACCTCGCGATAACCCCCAAGCACGCCAACAAGCTTCGCCTGGTCAAGGTAATCGGGCCAGTCGGCCGGATTCGGATGATAACCCACTATCGAAAATTGCAGCATCGCGTTTGCAAGGTCGGTTATCGGCTGGGCAATCTTCACCGAATCAAAATCCAGCAGCGCCACTAACTTGCCCTTGTCGAAAAGCATATTGCCCGGATGCCAGTCGCCGTGAACAACCTGCTGAGGCCACGAATCGAAACCCAGCTCATTGACCCGAACGCTTGCGGCGTTGTAAACAGACATCAGCTCCTCGCCGCTGCGGTGAATCTTCCTCTCCGTGCTTTGAGAAATGTCCGAAGCGACCGTCTTGAGGTGCCCCCGCACCGTGCTCGAATCGTGGAAGCTCGCCTTCAACGGCTCCCATTCGAACTTGAAATTTTCGAGATACTGGTGGAACTTGGCAAGCTGCCTGCCCGTATCGATGGTCTCTTCCGAACTTGAACATCTCGTAAATGCTGCCCCGCATCTGCAGCATCGTGCTCGCCTCGTCCCTCGTCGTTAAAAGCGGCGCTATCGGGAAATACCGCTTTGCCAGGTGCCCCTGCACGGCGTGGGCAAACGCGACGCGGTAAACGTCGTCCTTGCCCTGAAGCCGGCGCTTCAGCAAAAACCGACCAGTTGTCGTCGTTACCACTAACTTCGGTGCACGCGCGCTGCCCCCGACAAGCCGCATTACCTTGCGGATTTTCCCGATCTTGTAATGGCTCAGCACGTCGGCCATCTCATCTGAAGCAAACCTTGTTTCCGAAGGATTTAATGGATTTAACATAATGAATTTACGATTTTTATGCGATAATAAGTGAGGTTTCCTTTTTTACCGTTTAGCCGTCGCCGGAACGGCGACGATGTTGTTCTTCTTTTACCCTTTCGCCGCGTTATCGAAGCAGAAGCAAAATAATTACAAGCACCAATATCACCGATACCGCGCCCATAACCAGCACCGCCGTCTTGTATCGCATTATAATCTGCTGCGGGTCCGCCTGCTCCTTCGCCTCGACCGCCTCGCCTTCCTCGAGCTGGCCAAGCACCGATACGTCAATTCGCTTGTGTGCCCGAAGCGGCACCTCCCCGGCTCTCACGGCCTTCAAATCCGCCATCAGCTCGTCGATGTTGTTGTAACGGTCGGCCTTGTTCTTGGCCATCATCACCTCGATTACTTCCGACACGCCCGACGACAGCGACGTATTGATATGGTCGGGAGGAA
>JBELAA010000210.1:0-5800 GCA_049509315.1 Sedimentisphaerales bacterium
CTGCGTAACCGTTCTTATAGGCCATCTGAAACATCTTTTTGGTCGTAACCAATGGCATACTGAATTCTCCTTAGTTTCATCTGTAAGGTTTAAATAACAAGCCGGTAAGTATAGCATTTTGGTATGGGATTTCAAAAGCTATTTGGGCCGGTTCTCCCCATATATTATTCACTGTGGACGACGGTTTCGGCTGCTTTTAACCCGTCACTTTCGGCTGTAATGCGAATTTCACCTTCCTGTCCTTCGTCTGCTCGAACAATCAATACTGCCTTGCCGAAAAATAGTTTATGTTTGTCGTCCTGGAATGGCTCAATGGAAAGTGGATTGCCATTATCAGCGCCGACGATTGTGCCGGGACCTTCTATTTTGAAGCTAATCTCGTTCTCGGCCAACGGGCAAAGTGTGTCGTTGGCGTCGAGCGCCTCGATTAAGATAAACAAAAGGTCATCGCCTGTAGCCGAAAGCCGGGTTCTGTCGGGGCTGAGGCGAATTTTGGCCGGCTCTCCGGCTGTCCGCATAACCGCCTGACCAATTTCCAAACCATTTTTGTAAGCAACTGCTTTCAGCTCGCCCGGCTCGTAATTAACGTCGTTGAAGCATAGCCGGTATTTATCGATAACGTTATAGTATATAGGGTCGTCAATTTTTTCCGCTTTTGAGCGTTTGCCTAACGATTTTCCATTCAGGAACAGTTCCGCCGAGTCGCCGTTTGTATAAACGTAAACCGGAACATTCTTACCAATCCTGTCGGGCCAGTTCCAGTGCGGCAGTATATGAACGGTCGTTTTTTCCGGTGCCCAGTGGCTTCGATAAATGTAATAGCGGTCTTTGGGGATGCCCGCGGTATCAACGATTCCGAAATACGAGTTTTTCGCCTGTTTGCTGAAAGGTGTGGGTTCCCCGAGATAGTCGAACCCCGTCCAGACGAATTCTCCAGTTACGTAAGAATCCTGCTCCATTCTGTTGAATTCAACGTCGGGAATATCTGCCCAGGGTGCCGCGTTTCGGTCGTATGAGCTGATTTGGAATATGCTTGAGTACTGCGTCTTTTTTTCGGCCAATGGCAGCTCGTAAAAGCCGCGTGTGCTGATTGCCGAGGCCGACTCGCTGTAAATTGTGGGTTTCTGCGGATTGCGTTTTCTATATGTTGTATAATTGCGTTGATAATTCCAGCCGGCAAAATCAAGCGCGTCGAGAATATGTGAGTTGGCAACCGACGGAATGTTACAGGCCATACTGACAGGCCTGGTCGGGTCGTATTTGCGGAAATAGTCGCTCATAAATTTCACGCGTTCAGTTGTAAGCCCCTCCTGCTCTTTTTTCGTCATAACCGGTATCTCATTGCCGATAGACCAGACGACGACGCTGGGGTGATTACGGTCTCTCATAACGAAATTTTTGATTTGTTTTTCGCCGTATTGTTCGAGAGCCGGCTTATTGCCCTCGCGGTCTGCGGTCTTGTCCCACTTATCAAAACACTCATCCCAGACGATAAAGCCCATCCTGTCGCAAAGCTCAAGCATTTCCGGCGCAGGTGGGTTATGGCTTGTGCGAATAGCGTTGGCGCCCATATCTTTCATAATCTCAAGCTGCCTTTCCATTGCGCGGGTATTGAAAGCCGCGCCTAAAGCGCCCTGGTCGTGATGCAGGCAGACGCCCTTTATCTGGACGCGCCTGCCGTTGAGATGAAATCCGTCATCGACGGTAAATTGAAACTCGCGTATGCCGAAAGTTGTCGTGTCGGAATCGACGATTTTATTACCCTGTCGAACGATTGTCTCAACGCTATAAAGTTTCGGGCTGTTTATATCCCAGCGCTGCGGGGTTGGAATTACAAACGTTTGATTTATATCGGCCAAACCATTTGCCGGTATTGTTCCGTCGGCCGTTAGCGACGCAACTGATTTGCCATCAGGGTCGAGCAGGATGACTTCAATGCCGGTTTTTGCTTTTGATTTACGATGGTTTTCAACGGTCGTTTGGACGTTTACGGTTGCCGAATCGTCCGTGATTTTGGATGTCGTTATATAAGTCCCCCAATGCGCGATGTGCATCGGCTCGATTGTTGTCATCGTTACCTTGCGATAAATCCCTGCGCCGGGATACCATCGCGTGCCGTGATTTCGCGTGTCGGCTCTTACCGCGATTACGTTTTCTTTTCCGAACTTCACATACGGGGTGGCATCGACGCGAAACGACATATAGCCGTAATCCCAGAACGCCATCACCCCGTCGAAATCAAAATACACCCGCCTGCCTTGAGCAAAGTCGAAGGGGCTGCCTGCGCCGGCCTTGTCTAACGTGAAGGTTTTCCTGTACCAGCCGACGCCCCGCCAGGGGAGTTTGCCTGCGTAGCCGTCTTCTTTGGGATTAAAAGGTCCCGTGATTGCCCAGTCGTGAGGCAGGCGAACCTTCTTCCACGATGAATCGTTATAGTCCGGCAATTCCGCGCCGCACGGGTCCTGCTTTATGAATTTCCAGTCGCGGTTGAAATTGACGACTACCCTGGCCGCGGACGCGTTTGCTGATTTATTTTCTATGTCCTTTTGACAGCTTGTATTGAGTATCAGAATGCCCGCCAGAACAATCGCCTGTAAAACAATTCGTTTTCCGTCCATCGTCTTTTCTCCGCAAGATGGTGATGAATGACTCTGCCGTTTTTATTATTGGAATATCAGCTTTTGTTAGTATTTGCGTTTTGCAGGTCGTCGAGGGCTTCCAGGACTATCGGAACTTGTGTGTAAGCCGGGCCTCCGCCCATCATTACCGCTACGGAGGCGGCCTCTAAAATCTGTTGTCGTGTGGCCCCGGCGTCGAGACAGTTTTGCACGTGGCCGCGAATGCAAGGTTCACAGTGTATAGCGACGCCTATACCTGTGGCGATCAGCTCTTTTTCTCTGGCTGTTAGAGCACCGTCTTTCATAACCTTGCCGAATAACCCGGCGAAGCCCTGTGTCGTTTCGGGAATCTCGGCCTTCATTTTTCCAATGCTTGTTTTGAACTTTGCAAGGTATTCCTGGGTCTCGTTCATAAATAACACCACCTATAATTTTTAGTTTAGATTTTTCTGAACGCCTCGCCCAACGAATCAATCACATCGGTTGCGATTAAACTTATTTGCCCGGTCTTTTTTGCCGCGATGTCGCCTGCCAGTCCGTGAACGTAAACGCCTAATACCGCCGCGTCGAGATTGCTCAACCCCTGGCCGACAAGGGCGGTAATTATACCCGTCAAAACGTCGCCCGTTCCGCCTGTTGCCATACCGGGATTGCCCGTTTTATTGATATATACTTTTTTCCCGTCAGTAACTACCGTGCCGGCCCCCTTCAATACGACAACGGTTTTTGTTCTGTTTGCCATCTCAATCGCCTGCTCACGTCTGTCGGCGGGCAGGGGGGTTCTTATCAGGCCCGCCCATAATCGTTTCATTTCGCCGGGATGAGGTGTCAGGATGCAGTCCGATTTTGTAATTTGAGGCCAGTCGTTTATTTTGCTGAGGTTATTCAGGCCGTCTGCGTCAATTACGAGACGTAGCCCTTTCTGCGCCAGTAACTTCTCAAGCACCGATCGCACTTCCCCTGTAATCCCAACGCCTGGCCCGAACGCGAGGCAATCATTATCGGGAATAAAATTCAAAATTACGTTGATTGCGTTTGCAGCGATTTTGCCGTCGTTATCTTCCGTCAATGGTATTGTAGTAAACGATGGCTCAATCGACGCGATTATGGGTAAAACGCTTTTGGGCGTAGCGACTCGCACTAATCCTGCTCCTGCCCGTAACGCCGCTTTACCCGCCAGCGCCGCCGCACCGCTCATACCGATACTGCCCGCGATTATGCAAACTTTGCCGAAATCGCCCTTATGAGCATCTTTAGCCCGCGGTTTTAATTTCGGGATATTTTTTATTATCTTCATACAACCTCGTTTCACGCAGTATAGTATAAATAACGCCGGACATGGTCAAATAAAAGATTTGACGGTCAGAGGAGA
Organism: Sedimentisphaerales bacterium; assembly: GCA_049509315.1. Taxonomy (GTDB): domain Bacteria; phylum Planctomycetota; class Phycisphaerae; order Sedimentisphaerales; family Anaerobacaceae; genus Fen-1362. The sequence goes on from JBELAA010000210.1 coordinate 3,991, forward strand.
AGGTTTATAATATAACATTACTATGAGTGAAATTATATTTATCGTTGAAAATTCTGAAGAAGGCGGCTATACCGCAAAAGCCCTCGGCGAATCTATTTTTACCGAAGGTGAGACATTGGAAGAGTTGAAAAAAAATGTCAAAGACGCGGTAAAGTGCCATTTCGACCCTAAGGAAATTCCCCATATTGTTCGCTTACACATAGTAAGAGACGAAGTAATAGCAATATGAAGCTACCCCGGGAAATCAGCGGTTTAGAACTCACAAAACTTCTTAAAAAATACGGCTATGAAATCACTCGCCAGACAGGCAGCCACGTTCGACTTACTACCGCTATAAAAGGCGAACACCACATAACTATTCCCTCCCATAAATCCCTTAAATTAGGCACATTGAGCGGCATTTTGAACGACGTCGCTGCCCATTTTCAAATAGACAAAAGCGACTTGATCAAGGAATTATTCTGATTGAAAAGTGCTGAGCAAGAATATAAGAAAAGCGTTGTTATTATGAAGAAGGCGAATAGCAGAAAAATAACTGACGATTTACGGCCGGAATACGACCTGTCAAAGCTCAAAGGTGGCGTTCGTGGTAAATATGCCAAGCGATTTCATCAGGGAACCAATCTGATTCTTCTCTCCCCTGAGGTTGCCAGGTATTTCCCTGACGAGCGTTCGGTAAATGATGCTTTGAAGTCCCTGGTCAACATCGCCAAAGGAAAACTTCGTCACGCAAGCTAAACCATATAGAGGATGCTAAAGATTATCTTGGGAAATAAGTTCATACATACGATATCCACAAAATTAAATTGGATTATAAAATGACTTATGCTATTCTTAAAGTTCCACAAGGATGTGTGCCGCAGAAGACCGATTTAAAAGAGTTCGAGGCGCTCGCAGAGAAATCGCCTGATGATATAGTTGCTTTCTTTCGAGATGATATTAATGCCGGAAAACGAATTCTTGGACAATCCTATAACAAACGATACACCCCTTCTACATTCATTGAAGAGGTCGATGGTGGTTACCAAGTGGGGTGGTATGATAATTCACGACATTATATACAGCGGTTCACGGACTTTGCAGAGGCTGTTGCTGATTATATTTTGTTCTCTTTTGGAAGAGGACGGCTGAAATGCTAAAAATCATCATCTAATCCAGCATTGCAATCAAAAAACGCCGTTTTATATCATTTACATCATTTGCGATAATTTTCAATTTTGTTATTTATCAGCGTGGCTGTGACTGCCGCGGAAAAGCCGTTGTCGATATTGACCACTGTAACGCCCGATGAGCAACTGTTGAGCATTGTCAATAACGCGGCCAAACCTTCGAAACTTGCCCCGTAGCCGACACTTGTGGGGACCGCTATTACCGGGCAGCTAACTAATCCGCCAACCACGCTTGCCAATGCGCCTTCCATTCCGGCGACCACGATAACAACATTGGCTTGTTGCAGCTTCGGCACATGGGCGAGCAATCGGTGTAGCCCCGCGACGCCGACGTCGTAAATCAACTCGGTTCGCTGGCCCATAATCTCGGCCGTTACTTTGGCTTCGCTTGCGACAGGCAAATCCGCGGTGCCCGCTGTGATAATAGGCAAAATCGATTTCGATTGCGGCAGCTCACTGACCTGCACACCCAGGAATCCAACAGAAGCCAGCTCGCCCTTCATCCGAAGATTCGTAAAAGCTTTCGCAAAATGCTCAAAACTCTCGACTACCAAATCGCCGAGATCGACCAACTAATTGAGCAGCACATCAAATCCGATGATGACTTCCGACAAAAAAACAAAATCTTGAGAAGCGCCAAA
>JBELAA010000211.1:0-3735 GCA_049509315.1 Sedimentisphaerales bacterium
TCTCTCCACCATTCAGCTCCGATGGTCGTCGCTGCAATGCACAAAAGTAACACTTAAAAAGAAAAAAGGCCTGCCCGACTCCTGGGACGTCGATTTCACCTTCAAATACTACTATTGATTCGACGTGCCCGAAAGTCGTTCAGGCCTGACCAGTGTTCATTTTTGTGCTGTCTATTTTACTCGGGTATATTATCTTTAATCTTTTTTTCGGCCTCTTTCTTTGTAGGCGTGGCTTCTTTCTTCTTGCAGCCCGATACCATTGTTACTGTCCCAAGGGCGATTACCATCGCCGATACTACCAACAGCATTTTCTTCATCAGGTTCTTCATTTTTTTCTCCTTTCAAGTCCGTTCTTTTCTTCTTTCTGCGCCGAACAAATCTCATATTTCATCGTTCGTCCTCGCAGCCAGCCATTATTATCCCCACCATCTTCCCGTTAGTCAATATAAGAATTTTACTTGTTTTTTACTCCCGTCCCGACTCGATAGTTACCAACGCTTTGGTCTTGTGTCTTGGGTCTTATATGCTTTATGAAAAAATCTCGCGCTATATGAAAAGTGCCCCTGTGGTCTCTGTGGCCTCTGTGGCTAAAATCTTAAATCTCTGTGGCACAATGCCGATGACTGTGGCACTCGATATTGACCGCCACGGGAAGCGACGCGATATGACAGGGAGCGGTTTCAATCAGGACGGCTAACGCCGTTGTATCGCCGCCTAACCCCTGCGGGCCGACGTTGAGGCGATTAACCCGTGAAAGCAAATCCCCCTCAAGGTCAGCGTAAAACGAATCGGGATTGGTCTGGTCTAACTCGCGTGCGAGCGCCTTTTTACTCAATAACGCGCTCAATTCAAAATCCCCGCCGATACCGACACCCACAATAAAAGGCGGACAGGCATCGGCGCCCGCGTTTTTAACTACTTCCACAATCCAGTCGGCAACCACATCGACGCCGGTTGTCGGCCTGAACATCCGAAACGCGCTTTTATTTTCGCAGCCGCCGCCTTTGGCCAAAAACGTGATTTTCAATTTGTCGCCCGCTACGCTTGACCAGTGGATTATCGCCGGCGTATTTGTGCCGGTGTTTTTACGTTCTTTCAATGGCTCAGCGACAACACTCTTACGCAGATACCCCTTCTCGAAGCCCTCCGCAACGCCCTCCTGAATCGCATCGACCGCCGACTTCCCCGCGGGGCAATCAATGAACACTTCACTACCCTGCTCGACAAAAACAACCGCAAGCCCAGTGTCCTGACAAAGCGGTATCCGCTCGGCTTTCGCTATGCGTGCGTTTTCAATAAGCTGCTCTAAGATTTTTTTCGCCAGCGTGTTTGTTTCGCTTTTGGCCGCCCGTTGCAGCGCCGACAAAACATCCGCCGGCAGCTCGTAAGCCGCCTTTACGCAAAGCGATTCGACCGTCTCAATGATTTTCTTATACGCAACGTGCCTCATTTTTTTTCGATAACAAAATCATAGCTCTTGTAAGTAGTATTGCCTACGTCATCTGCCAAACGCAGCGCTATAACGTGTTGCCCCGGCGTCAGATTTTCCACGATAATCGTAAAATCCTCGGTCGTGGTATCGTAAACAAGGTCGTCAGGCACAACGCCCAGCCAGTTCGCGTCGCTGTCAATAGTGTACTCGACTTTGCCTATGACGCTCAATTCGTCGCTGACCGTCATTTTCAATCTTATGCTTTTGGCGGACCTGTCAATTTTGTGCCGCTTCACAACCGGCGCCGTATTATCGACCGTAAACGTGTCGCTTACCCGGCTGCCGGTGAGTTTGGTTTCGGGGGTGTTGCTTCTTTCGTCGCTGGCAGTAACCCTGATTTCGTATCGGCCGTCCTCGACTGTGCGGCTGTCCCACTCGTAGCTGTTTGTCTCGATATCGTTCTTTAACTCAATCCAGCCGGTTCTGCCGGCCTTTCTGAAATAGATTTTATAAATCAGCTTGTCGCCGTTATCGTCCTTCACATCGTAACTGATTCTAAAAACGCCGTTTTTCCCCGGCGCATTGACCCTTGCCGCCGTTACCGACTCGACCCTCGGCGCAAGATTCGGAACCATCGACGCCACCGCCACTTCTCGCACAACCGGGCTTGATTGCCCCGTCCTGCTCCTGAAAATCAGCTTATACTGGCAAAATCTCCCCGTCGGGCAATTAAGGTCAACCGGCCCCGTAACCACCTCCGGCTCGGTCCACTTCGAAAAACTCGGGTCATTGACGTCCTTGACGTTGCCGCTTCGACAGGCCATCAGAATATTGCAGTCCGCCGGAATGTCGGCCTCGATTTGCAGCTTGCCCCATTTCGCCGGCTGACCCGCGTCAACCAGCTCCGATTCGTATGTTCCCTCCCTCGCGAAAGTATTACCTAATCTCATAACCCTGGCAGGGTTTGCCGTCCCGATATATACGCTGTCCGCCACTGCCGTAATTTGCGAGGCCTTGTGGTCCTGGTAAACAATCGTCTGCTGTTCGGAATTCGGCTCAATCGAGTAAAGCCGCGCGTCGTTGCCCGTCCCTAACAAAAGCTCCTTGTCCCTGCCGTCCATACAGAAAAATACCGCCGTCTCGCTGAAAATATCGGTTACGAAACCGTCCTTGGTTATCCTGTAAACAACGCTGGCCTGTGCCGGTTTTGCGGGCCTGGCAGGCGGCATCTTGGGTTGTGCCGGCTTCTCACCTGCTTTTTCTTTAGTATTGGCTATCTGAAGTTTCGTGCCGCCTGTGGTGAGCGTAGTCGAACGGCCCACCGGCAAACCCGCTTTGTGCGTATCTTCCCCAACCGTATCTGTCCCAAGCCCTGATTTAATCGGGGCCGAGGGGGTCGAATCGTCCGTATCGGTCGCTGCCGAGGCATCGTCGTCGCCTCCCGGCTCATCCCCTTCCTCTTCCTTTTCTTCCGGCTTACCCGGCTGCGCCGGCTGGACCGCGAATCTCGCCTCCTGCTGGACTATCTGTGCAGACGTCGCCGACGCGTAAAGGTTCTCGCCGAAAAACAAAAGCGACGTGATTTCCTGCTGCTCGCTGTCATACAGGACCTTCACTTCTTTTGTCTTCGGATTTACGCTGTAAACAAGACCCCTGCTGTCGCTGCCCGCGTAAATCTGGCCGTCGTCCCCAATTGCAAGCGACAGTATGTTTTTGTCTGTTGTCTCTGCGACAACCTCGCCTTTTTTGCCTAACGAATCGAGCCGGTAAATTTTCCCCTTCGGCCCCGTCCCTAAGTAAATATCGCCCTGCTGAGTGACCGCGATTGCGAATATGTAATTAGCGTCGTTCGGCTCAAAAACGGTCTTCATCTGGCCCTGTTCAAATCGGCACAACGCGCATCTTTGCCCGCTTATACCCACTAACAGCCGCCCCGATATGTCCTTTCCCATAGCGAATATATGCTCATTGGCCAGGTGCTTTTCCTGCTGCACGCTGTTCGCGTCATTGGGCTCATTCACCTCCGCCGGCTTTGCTTTAACCGCCGCCTTTGCGGAGTATATCTTCTTCAATTTCCCCGCGCTGTATTCGTAAACGCCCCCGTTTGGACTTGTGCCTATATATACGGCGTCGCCGATTACGACGATGCTGTTGATTGACCATACGTCCTCGAACTGCTTAACGAGAACCTCCGCCTGTCTGCCCAATTGAATGTTGCCCCGTGAGCTTATTACAACGTCATTGACCTCACCCTTGAGAAAGACCTGGCTGCTGCTGTGCCGCGTTATCTTGCTGGTTACCCC
>JBELAA010000212.1:0-4584 GCA_049509315.1 Sedimentisphaerales bacterium
CCGAACAGGAAAAAGACAAAAAAACAAAACAATAAATGTAGGGGCGGGGCTTGTCCCCGCCCGATATGTAATCCCCGAATATGAATAAAAAAATCGCCTGTATAATCGGGTTTTGCTTACTCATCTCGACCATTGCGTTTGCAGAACAATCCCCCCAAAAGCGTAAAGTTGACGTCGTTACATTCTGGGCACAGCAGCAATACGATGCCGTCTCCCCTGCCGCCAAAGGCGCTGTCGCCATCCATTTCGATCTCGAAAAGGACTGGCATTTCTACGCTTCAGCCGATGCTCCCGCCGGTATGAACCTCAAAATCGAGCCAAACGAACAGGGTAATCGCGTCCTGAAATTCAATAAGCCGGTCTGGCCGAAATCAGAACAGTTTTACGACAACGCCTTTGAGAAAAACCTCGATGTCTTCACAGGCAGCTTTATCGTATATCTGCCCTTCACCGTCGCCGCGGACGCGCCGGAAAAAACGGCCATTATCAATATCAGTATTGATGGCGCGGTTTGTTCACCCATTCAGTGCCGCGTCCCTGATTTCGGCAGCGTCCCAAGCGTATTGAAAATCGCAAAAGACGCTAATATCCGTCAGCCGAATTTTGTTTTACCCGCGGTCACGACCCCCAACATAAAGTTGGGGGCTTACTCTCTTCTGCCCGCACTCATCCTCGCCTTTGTCGCTGGACTCTCGCTTAACATTATGCCCTGCGTCTGGCCTGTGTTGCCCATTATCGTTTTGCGTTTAGTTGACCAGGCCAAAAAAGGTAAATCCGCATCATTGGTAATGGGTCTGGCCTTTTGCCTCGGCATACTGCTGTTTTTCGCGACGCTGGCAGGCGCCAATATCGTTTTGCAGGTTTTCTATGGAACCGTCCTGCAGTGGGGCGACCAGTTCCGTAACCCCGGCTTTCTCACCGCAATGGCGATGCTCCTCGTCGTCCTTGCCCTGTTTATGTTCGGACTGTTTACGATTAATATCCCCTCATCGCTTGCGGCGGCGCAGTCGGTATGGGGTTTCTGGCCGCAATACTTAGCACGCCGTGCAGTTTTGGGATTTTAGCCGCCGCCTTCGCCTGGGCACAGACCCAGCCGCTATCGCTTGCCACTTTAACGATTATGACAATCGGTCTCGGTATGGCCGCCCCCTACCTCATCCTTACCGCCATCCCCGCCTTACTACAAAAAGCCCCCCGCCCGGGAAAATGGATGGAGCTTTTCAAACAGGCAATCGGTTTTGTCCTACTCGGTATTGCCATTAAACTAATCGCGGCGCTTCCCTCAGCCAGTCAAATCAACGTCCTGTATTTTGCGCTTGTTGTCAGTTTTTGTGTCTGGATGTGGGCCGGCTGGGTCGATTACTCGACGCCAGCGCTGCGAAAATGGGTCATCAGAATTATCGCAGTAGTTATCGCCGTCGCGGGGGGCTTTGAATTATTGTCGCCCGCCAAACCATCGCTGATTGACTGGCAAAAATACGATGCCGCAGCGATAAAAGCTGACCTTGTCCAAAATAAGCCCGTTTTGATTGATTTCACCGCCGAATGGTGCCTCAGTTGCAAGGTCGTTGATAAGACCGTTTACTCCCGAAAAGAGATTGCCGAGCTGCTCAAGCAAAAAGGTGTCGTCGCTATCAAGGCCGATACGACGCTGCGTGATTATCCCGCGACCAGCGACCTCAAAAACATCTACAATGAGCCGGGTGTTCCCGTAACTATATTATTGATTCCGGGACAGCAGGAGCCGATGCGGTGGCGGGGCATCACTTTCGGAGACGACCTTAAATCGGCTCTCGAAAAATTGCCCTGAAGACTCACCGCCGAGAACGCGGAGAACGCAGGGAATTTTTAATTATATTTTTCTCTGCGGTCTCGGCGAGCTCTGCGGTAAAATGTTTCATATATGGCGAAAAAACAAGTCATAAAATTCAATCCGCCGGACAAAAGGCGGATAAAGGTTGATAAGAAAGCCGCAGCAGAGCGAGTTAAAAAAATTTCGCCGATTTTGAAAAAGCTGTATCCCGACGCCGGCGTCGCCCTGCGATTCACCAACCCCTTCGAATTGCTGATTGCCACGATACTTTCCGCACAATGCACCGACAAGCGAGTCAATATGGTTACACCCGCCTTGTTTGCCAAATACAAATCCCCGCAGGACTGGGCCGACGCAAAACTCGAAGCAATCGAAAACGACATTCGCAGCACGGGTTTTTATCACAATAAAGCATTAAGCATCAAGGGAGCGGCACAGTCGATACTCGAAAAGTTTGAAGGGCGGGTACCTGACACTATGGATGAGCTGATTACCCTCCCCGGCGTGGGTCGTAAAACCGCCAATTGCGTTTTAGGCAACGCATACGGCCAGCCCGCCATTATGTGCGATACTCACGTAATCCGATTAAGCAGGCGACTCCAGCTTTCGCAAAACTCAGACCCGGTAAAGCTGGAGTTCGATTTAGCCGAAATAATCCCTAAGAAGGACTGGACCGTATTTTGCCACCGCCTGATACTTCACGGCAGAAACGTCTGTAAGGCGCCGAAGCCCGTTTGCGACAACTGTGCGGTATCCAAATACTGTCCCTCGGCCTTTAAACCGGCCCTCTGGTAAAAAACAGCGGGCAAAAATAACGCTTTTGAAGGATTTCTAAATATGACAAACGTAATCAATCCCCCCGTGGAAGACCTCTGGCGCATATTCAAAATTATGGCCGAATTTGTCGAGGGTTTCCAGGAGCTGGCCGCGGTAGGCCCCGCCGTCTCGATTTTCGGGTCGGCCAGGACCAACCGCGAACACCGCTATTATAAGCTCGCGCAGAAAACCGCCTACGAAATCTCGAAAGCGGGTTTTGCCGTCATAACCGGCGGAGGCGGCGGCATTATGGAGGCCGCCAATAAAGGGGCATCGGCCGCCGGCGGCAAAAGCGTAGGTCTCAATATTGAATTGCCCGTCGAGCAAAAACCGAACGAATACCAGAACATCGCAATGCAGTTCCGCTATTTCTTCTGCCGCAAGGTAATGTTCCTCAAATACGCACACGGCTTCATCGTCTTCCCCGGCGGCTACGGGACGATGGACGAATTTTTCGAATCGCTGGTCCTCATCCAGACACTGCGCCAGGCGTCCTTCCCCGTGATTCTGATGGGCAGCGAATTCTGGAAAGGCCTCGTTGACTGGCTGAAGGCAAAGCTCCAGGCCGAAAACGATTTTATCAAGCCGCAGGATTTGAATGTCTTTTCCGTCATTGACGACCCCGAAAAAGCCGTCGAGATTATCGTCAGATTCAGGGAAAGCGCCGTGCCCTCCGGTCTGCAGTTTCCCGGGATTAAAACGACCTAAACACACTCACCGCTGAGACCGCCCCCTGCTTAAAGATTGCATGGGCAGGCGAGTTCGCGGAGAACAAAGAGAAATATTTGACACGGATTTACACAGATTGACACTGTTTTTCCGAAGCGGACCCTGCGCTTCGCTTCGTGTTTAGACACTAATAAACACTGATTTACACTGCTTATTTATTTCTTTTATTCCCACCTGCGTCTTTCTATGAACGGCATAATACTATTGTAACAGTATTTAGCGTGTTATAGAATTGTGCAGGAAATGTTAAAGTAAAAAAGGAAAAAGCTTATTACTTCGTGAGGAACAATGCTGGCGCTAATTAATCGATACAAAGGATATTTGGCTCGCTTGTTAATGTGGTCTATTGTATCGATTGTAGGGATATGGGCACCTTGTTTAATAACTTATTCGTATGCTATGGAAGATAGCCGAATGGGATGTGTTACCTGTGCAGCATTGCCATTTATTGCATATGGAACTTATATATCCGCCACAACACTGCGAGAACTATCAGAAAAATTAAAATTGGATGAAAACAGATACAAGTGGGTGATAAAATATGCAGGTTTTATACTGGCAACTCCAACGTTTTTGGGTCTAGCGCTTATAGGGATGGGTATTTTGGTTTCAATTGTAGCTTCTTTACAATAAAAATGTTTTAGATTTCATTTTCGGATTTATTGAGCTATGCCCGCGAATTTGACACCGGACTATTTTAAGGCGGAGCAATGGTACAAGACGGCGACGACGGCCGAGGAGAAAATCCTTGCGCTGGAGCAGATGCTGGCCGTTATGCCCAAGCACAAGGGCACCGACAAGCTCAAGGCCGATTTGAGGCAAAAATTAAGTGCGATTAAGGCAGGCGAGGAAAAACGAAAAAAAAGCGGCGGGCTTGATATTTTTCATGTGCCGAAGGGAGAAGCGGGACAGATTGTCTTAATTGGGACGCCGAACTGCGGCAAAAGCTCGCTCGTCGGCCTGCTCACCGACGCCAAAGTCCATATCGCAGATTTTCCCTTCGCCACGCACGCGCCTGTGCCCGGGATAATGAAATTCGAGGATGTGCCGATTGAGCTTGTGGATATGCCGCCGATAACCGCTGATTTTGTTATGCCGGGGCAGGTAGGGACATATCGCAATTGCGATATAATAGCGATGGTCATTGATTTGTCTGCGGACGTTGACGAGCAATGGAAGGTATGCCTGGATTATTTAGAATCGAAAAATTTATTGCCGGGCAGGAA
>JBELAA010000213.1:0-6501 GCA_049509315.1 Sedimentisphaerales bacterium
GCGTCCATCACAAAGATTTTCCCATCGCCTGCTTCGCCGGTGTATAAAACTTCTCTTATTATTTTCATTACGTATGGGACATCCCATTTTTTGACTAATATATCGACCCGGACTTTCGGAACAAAATACGTCATATCTATGTCAGGGTCCTCATTATCCACATCTATATGACCTCTTTGTCTGCCAAAACCTTTGACTTTAGTTACCGTCATTCCCATAAGAAGCTCTTCGTCTTTAAGGACTTCGGCCAGGATGTTAAGCCGTTCAGGACGGATGACGACCGATATCATTTTCAAGTCGTAGGTTTTGCTTACTGTGCCGACGGCGACATACAGAAAGCTCGCAATGGCCCAGGCGCCGCACATATAGAAGCAAATCTTTGCCTCAGTTTTCGAATCGGCGTTGCCGATGGAATACAGGTAAATGATTGCCGCCAGCATAATGACGTTTGCAACCACGCCGAGGACGGGAATGAGCCCGTGTTTGAGGAGTTTGAAGTCGGCCCTGTTTTTGAAAGCGACAATTGTCCATACACAGGTCAGGCCGTAGAGGACAAAGGTGCCGAAGTTCGAGGCCAGCGTAATTCCCGTAAGGCCTACCACGGATTGAACACCTATGGCTGCGATTATGCAGGAAACAATTACCAGCGTCCACAAAGCCGTATGAGGGGTGCCGTGTTTGCTTATGAAGCTGAGGAATTTCGGCAGCTCAAGGTCTTCTCCCATACCGCAGGTGACGCGGACGGCCGTGTTCATACAGCTTAAAGTTGTGCCGACTACGGCGATTGCCACGGTTAAGGCCATAGTAATCATCAGGCCAAAGCCGAGACCATGAAACAAACTGTTGCCGAGGATTTGTGCGAGGTCCCCGATAGGGGCGCCTGAGCCGGCGGCGGCAGCCATTCCGGTTACTGCTGTTGTTTGTCCGGTGGCGGTAAACGTCAGCTTTTCATTTATCATATAACCCGCGCCGAAATACTCTAACAAATACGCAAACAATCCCTGAATTACCAAAGACAGGATGATTGCCTTTGGAATCGTTCTTTTAGGGTCTTTTACCTCGGCGGCCAGGGCGGTGCAGCTTTCAAAGCCGACCAGTATCAAAATGGCGAGGGTCGATTGAATCAGGACGCCGTTAAGCGTATGCGGACGGATGACGTCGAGGGCGCCGCTGAAAGACCAGGTTGTTGCCGACTGGGGATTCGAGAAACGGTAATAAACGGCCAGGGCGGTGAAAACAACCAGCGTAACGAGCTGTATGATGTTAATCCAGATTGCGGTTATCGTTGAGCCGGTTACGCCGCGATATGCTATGTATCCGGTGATGAAAGCAAATAACGCAGCAATTATAACCAGCGCCTCTGTTCCCAGCGTATTTCCGCTGAAAGCCGTGTAAAGATAACCAATCAGGTTGGCCATCATAGCCACCATAACGCCGGGATATACCCAGTAGAAAAGGTGGGCGGCCCAGCCGGTAACGATTTTCGACATACGTGCCAGAGATGTAGGCGTTCCTCTTTTGAGGTTCTGGCTGTCAAGAAACGCCTTTTCCGCGAAATAGGTTACGCTTGCAAAACCCGCCTCGGGGTATATCTTGGCAAGCTCCGAGTAGGAAATGGCGGTAAGAAAGCAAAGTGCCAGTGCAACCACTATTCCAGACCAGATATCGCTTGCAACCGAAGCCCCGCTGGGGGAAGTTGCGGCGGCCTGGAGCTGATATGTAATCCACAGGAACGCCCCCGGGGCAATCAGCGCCATAGCGTTTGCGGTGGCGCCAAACAAGCCGAGCGTGGCTTTTACCTGGGGTCCGGGTATTACTTTCCCGACCCCGGCGCCCACATCAGCCGCATCATTTTCAAGCTCATTTTCAATCGTTAAGCTTGTAGACATAATTTATTTCTCCTTTAGTAAACACTACGGATAGCCAATATTCAAAACTTATCGGCAGCTTTCACGAACAGCATTTTTGCCTTTAATAATTCAATTGGTCTTATTCCGTCTTAATCAGAACTTGAAATTTATATCAAGCTGGATGGTCCATAACATGCTGCCGTTCAGGGTTGCGTCATTAAACCAGACAGGCCCCACAAGAATGCTGATATCCGGCGTAAAGTAGGTATAAATTCCCGCACCGCCGCCGCCGACGGCGTTTTTGCCGCTGGCCCAGTCCCCGGCCAGGACAAACCTGTTAAACGAAAATTTGCAGATTCCTTTATCCCAGCCGACCATAAAGCCGCTGTTTGCGCCATCCCCGTCGGTTGCCGTGTCTTGTAGTGTATTGGTTAAGCCGGTGTAATACCCTAAGTGTATTCTTCCCAGGTCCCAGGGCAGGGTTTTACCCGCAATAAAGTCCAAAACATCGAAATCGGTAACACCTTTATGTGTGCCAACATTAAAAATACCCACGTTCAGTCCGGGCGAACCATCAAATAACGAGTTTTCGGGTGTGCCTAATTTAGCGTTAAAAAACGAAGGGTCATCTGTCGGCTGAAGTAAATCGTAGCCCACTTCCAGATTAAGTTTTTCGTATGGCAGGACACCTACAGTCAAACCCACGTCCGTGGGAAAATCCTTTGCCTTATCGCCTTTCTTGCCCACTGTAAAATAGCTGTCGTATGTAATATGCCATACCCCGTAAGGTTGGACGTCCATCACGCAGGGAGTCCAGTATGTGGTGGAAGGCGTAGCATAGGCCGAATTCGAACAGCAAAATCCAAATGCCAACAATATTATTCCCAAACTCAAACCAGCAAACTTTCTCGAATTCACTTTCATTCTCCTTTCAAAAATTTCGTCAGCATCTTTGATACAACATACAAACGGCTGTATGTTCGTTAGCAGTTATATAAGCAATAGCCGTGCCAGCATAATTCAGAGAGGAAATAAAATGATTTAAGTTCTTATCAATAAGGGGGATATAGCAAATTGACAGGAAGGGCGATTGCAGCCAAGATGGTTACATAATTGTAGATGATACTCAAAGTGGCTACAAATATGTAGTTGTCAAAGGTCAGGACAAGAGCTTGGGGTAAATACCGTATCTCTTAATTTTATAACCCAGAATCCGCTCGGTAAGGCCAAGCTCTTTGGCCGCCTTTCGCTGCTGGCCTCCGGATTTTTTCAGGGCGTCAACTATAAGCTCTTTTTCCTTGTTGGCAATGATTTCATTGAGCGATTGGCCCGCGACCTGTGCGGTTTTGCTTATCATTTGAAGCGATGGCGGCAAATGCTCGGAGCGAATCACCTCGTCGTCGCACAACAGGACCGCCCGCTCGATACAGTTTTCAAGCTCCCTGATATTGCCGGGCCAGTGGTAGCTTGTGAGCATTTCAATGGCGGGAGTCGAGATGCGGTTGATATTCTTTTTGTTTTCCGCAGCGTATTTTTCGAGGAAGAAATCGGCAAGCTGCATAATATCATCTTTTCGCTCACGCAGAGGGGGCAGGTAAATTGGGAAAACGTTTACCCTGTAATACAAATCCTCGCGGAAGATGCCCTCCTTAATTTGCTGTTCGAGGTTCTTGTTGGTTGCGACGATTATTCGGACGTTGGTTTTAATCGTCTCGATGCCGCCTAATCGCTCGAATTCCTTGAACTGAATTACCCGCAAAAGTTTAACCTGCAAGCTGACGGGAAAGTCGCCTATTTCATCGAGGAAAATCGTGCCGCCGTGCGCCCGTTCAAACCTGCCGATTTTACGTTCGGTGGCGCCGGTAAAAGCGCCTTTCTCGTGGCCGAACAGTTCGCTTTCGAGCAGCGTCTCGGGTAGCGCTGTGCAGTTGACCTTTATAAAGGGTTTGTCGGCGCGCGGGCTGTTGTAATGAATGGCGTGAGCGACGAGGTCTTTGCCCGTGCCGCTTTCGCCGCGTATTAGGACGGTTGCGGTGCTGTCTGCGACCTGCTCGATGAGCTGATACACCTGCTGCATCGCATTGGATTGGCCGACCATATTTTGAACGTTGAATCGTTTCTTTAATTCCTGTTTGAGCCGGACGTTTTCGTCGCGAAGCTGCCTCTGCTCGGACTCGACGAGATTGTTGAGTTTTACCGCCTGGGCAATCATAGTCGAGATGATATTAAGGAGCCGGATGTGGTCCGCGAAGTCGTTGGTCGCGTCGGTTTGTCTGTCAACGCTGAGCGCACCGATGGTCTTTCCTTCGAGTTTTATTGGGACGCAAAAGAAAGCGATAGGCCTGCTCTTTGAAATGTTTCTTGCGCCGGTTTTATGAACAAATCGGGGGTCTTTTGAAATGTCAGGCACAATTATTTCTTTGCCGGTCTGGACTACGGTTCCGGTTATTCCTTCGCCCATCCTGTATATGCCCATTTTTTGCGATTTTTCGCTCAGGCCGTGGGCTATTTCGATATTTATGGTTTCAGTATCGGGATTAAGCAGGGTAATTGTGCCGCGTTGCAGTTTCAGGTAAACATCGAGCGATTTCAAAATCGAGTGAAGGGTCTGCTGGAGGTCTAATGATTCAGCGAGGCCTTTGGCGATATCGCTTAAAAGCTGCACTTCTTTAGCCGGCTTTTCTCTCATATAGCTGGTTCCTTAAGCATCTTTGTAAAACGGCTGTTCCGACTGTGATTGCAGGGGCTTCAAACCCGTGCTATTAAAGTTGGCTTATAATAACAAATATGTAGGCAGGTAGCAACAATCAACATTTATGTATTTTTACGGCAAAATTAACCGGTCGGTTTAGCCGAAAAAGGCGTTTTTAGAAATCGTAAGTTATTTGCACGAAAACGATGTCGCTATCGACGAACCTGATTGGGACGGGGTTGCCCTGGGGGGTGCCGTTGGCGTTTTCGTGGCGGTAGCCGGCCTGAATCTCCCAGTTACCCCGTGTGAAAAACGTAACGTCCGCCTGATACCGGCCGAGGGTCGGATGAGGAGGCGGTGATGAAAGGTCGCTTGTTTGCTTATCGCATTGCAAACCCAGTATTATATCGCTCGAAAGATAATGGGTCAGCCGAATGAACAGGTCTTTGGAATCGGTGCCCATATAGTGACCGATTATTCTGCCGTCATAAGTATAGCCGGCTCGGTAAACACCGTGATTATAAAAGCAATTGGCTTTGCCCGGGACGTGGTCGTCAGCGTATTCGATGGTCAGGTCTGTTTTGCCTGTTTTGAAAATATCATAGAACTTTGCTCCGTATGTTATCCCAAAGTCCTGGGGAAGCCCTCCTGCTTCGTCTTCGCCTATCCATTCGGTATATAATTTGATGTTTCTTGCGGGCAAAAATGAATCAACAGGCAGCAATACAGACGCATCGAATCCCCCTAACTGGTCGTTGTCCTTATTGCCTGTCAGTGCCTCGTTGCTGCCTGTGAATGCTTTCAAGTAATCCACAAAGCTGTATGCGGGACGGCCCTGGCCTCCGAAAATCATCGTGCGAGACACACCAAGCTCAACAGCGGGGTGCGGCTTGAATTCGATTCGAAAGCCCGTGAGGTTTGGCTTTGGTATAGGCCTGTCTTCCTCGAGCTGCGTAAGAAACCAGACAATTTTGACAGGCCCAAGCACGCGGAAAATCCAGGGAAGCGATATGGGGCTTGGATTCGATATTTTAACCATTTTGAAGGGGTCGGCGTTATTGCTCATAATCAGTGCGCCGTGCTGCCCCGGCCCCCAGAACATCGAATCCTTGCCCGCCTCGATTTCGAAACTGCCCAGGCCGAGTTTGCCGTAACCTTCGATAATTTTCACGTCGCGGTCGGGGCTTTCAGATGACCAGGGGTATTCGGGATGTATATTAAAACAGATATTTGACGTATGGGTCTTCAAATGGCTTGACGAAGTCCAGCAATGGCCCGCCGTCAACTGTGCCCAAAAGCGCAAGCTCCTGATAAAATTCTTTTTTCAGCCGGCCGAGGATTCCTTTGATAATTTCACTCGATTCGCCGCCGGCACAGTTGGCCTGGAATTTTTCATCTGCCTCGACTATGTGCCTGGCCATTTCGAGCCGGGAAACGGGGCGGGTATTCATCATTGAGCTATCGATTAAACCCTGACCAATAAGCTTATCAATATCGTTATAACTCCAGTGGTCTAATGGAACATTTACGGAAACAAAACCATTGGCGGCAACATTGCAGATTAAGCCCAAAATCACCGTAGATGCAACAATACATTTGCGCATAAATCCATTGCTTTCGCAGAACATTATCAATCCATAGCGCGTTCGATTATAGTCCGTGCTCCGCTGGGGTCAACAAAATCAATTTCGAAGATGCACAAAATATCGACCAATCGGACTTTTTTATACTGTCTATCACAAGATTATCGGCTGGTCCTATAAAAAAGGTAAAGCCGTTCAGATAGTTTTGTCGAAGAAATGATTATAAAAACGCCGGTTTTTTACAGTAATTGGAGGCGGGGCGTTTCAGTTGGCTGTGGGGGTCAATAGTGTGGAGTTTTTATTGACGGTTAATAATTGATGATTTCAGGTGTGGCTGGTCTGCTTATCAATTATTAATTATCAGCAGTGCAGCCGA
>JBELAA010000214.1:0-3936 GCA_049509315.1 Sedimentisphaerales bacterium
TACCGCCGGCAACTGGCCCTGGTGATTGATGCTCAACGGTCCCACGGTGTCGGTCAGCTTGGCAACCGATTCCAGCGGGACTAACTGGCCGGAGCCGGACCTTATATAAAGCATCCCCAATGCCGCCGGGTCGAGCTGATACTGCGGCTCAAGCTCCAGTATGACATAATACTGATTGTTCGGCGCCAATATCGTCGAAATCTGGCGAGAACCGTATGCGCTATACAGGGTATCTTCAATCTGGCCAGCGGTTATACCCATGCTCGACGCCTTGTCGCGGTCGATATCGACGCTGACCTGCGGATTTTTTATCTGTAAATCCGACGTAACGTCAAGAAGCCCCTGAATTGAGCGGATTTTTTCTTCCATTATCGCGGCGTATTTATAAAGCTCGTCGAGGTTGTAGCTCTGCAGCGTATATTGATACTGGCTCTTGGACATCCGGCCTCCCAGGGGAATCGGCGGCGGATTTTGCAGATATACTTTTATTCCGGGGATACCGCTTAACTGGCGGCGCCATTTCTGGATAAGCTGGTCAACGGAAAGTTTTCGCTGGCTCCTGGGCTTGAGCCGGAAAAGCACCATCCCTGAATTGCCGCCCCCCCTGACAAACGACATAAACGAGTCGATATCCGGCTCTTTCTGTAAGACGGCGTTAACCGCAATTTGATGCTTAACCATCGAATCGAACGATATCCCCTCAATGCCCTCGGTAAAGCCAAAAGCCATCGCGCGGTCCTCGCTCGGCAAAAATCCCTTGGGTATGGCGGCAAACAGATAAAACGTGCCACCCAGGATGAGCACAGAAAAAATCATAGCGATTCGCCTGTGACCGAGAACCCCCTTCAGCGTCCGTTCGTAAAACGTAACCATCTTGTTATACAACGCCTCGGTATATAAATAGAGCCGGCCATGATGAACGCTCTCGGGTTTTTTCAGAAATCTGCTGCCTAACATCGGCGTCAAACTAAGCGCTATAAAACCCGACGCAAGAACTGCCACGCCGATTGTTACCGCAAATTCATGGAAGAGCCGCCCGATGAGGCCGCCCATAAACAATACCGGTATGAAAATAGCGCTTAACGACAGCGTCATACTGACAATGGTAAACGAGATTTCCTTCGCTCCGTCAACCGCCGCCTTGAGCGCGGGCTTTCCCATTTCCATATGCCGGAAAATGTTTTCGAGCATTACAATTGCGTCATCGACCACGAAACCAACCGACAAGGTAAGCGCCATCAGCGAAAGGTTGTCCAAACTGAAGCCCATAAAACTCATCACGGCGAAGGTCGCAACTATCGACATAGGCAGCGTCAAGCTCGGTATTACCGTAGCCGAAAGGTTTCGCAGGAAAAGGAATATCACCAGCACCACCAGCGCCAGCGTCAGGACAAGCGTAAACTCAACATCCTTGACCGATTCCCTGACAAACATCGAGCGGTCGAAAAGAATGTTGAGCGAAACACCGGCGGGCATCTGCTCCCGGAAGCTCGGCAGCAGCTTCATCACGGCATCAGCCACCGCTACGGTGTTTGTTCCGGGCTGTCTCTGAATCGCTAAAATAACACCCCGGCTTTGCTCGGTGGAAGTAACATACCATGCCGCGGTCTTGTTATTCTCGACGCTATCCACCACGGTGCCTAACTCACCCAGCCGCACGGGTGAGCCGTTGCGATATGCCACAACAAGCGGTTTATACGCCTCAGCATTAACAAGCTGGCCGCTGGCCTCAAGCGTTATGGCCTTATACGGGCCGTAAAGAATGCCGGTAGGTATATTGACGTTGCCATTTGCGACGGCGTCTGCGACCTCGTTGATTCCAATACCTCTGGCGGCGAGAGCCGAGGGATTGAGCCAGACACGCACGGCGTATTTCTGCGAACCATATACCTGGACCTGCGCGACGCCGCTTACCATCGAAATCCGCTGTGCCATAAGTGTCTGGCCGTATTCGTCTAAGGAATACATAGGCAAAGTCGGTCCCGTCAGCGCCAGATACAGAATCGGCTGGTCGGCAGGATTGACTTTCTGATAAGTCGGCGGGCTGGGCATATCCTGGGGCAGCCGTCTCTGTGCCTGGGCGATTGCCGCCTGAACGTCCTGCGCAGCCGCATCGATGCTGCGGCTCAAGCTGAATATAATTGTTATCTGGGTGCTCCCCAGCGTGCTCGTCGAAGTCATCGAGTCGATGCCTGCGATAGTAGAAAATTGTTTCTCGAGGGGAGTAGCGACGGCCGCAGCCATTGTCTCGGGACTTGCCCCGGGCAGCGACGCGGACACCTGTATCGCCGGATAATCGACGTTGGGCAGATCGCTTACCGGAAGCTGCATAAACGCCGCGATACCGAAAATCAGTATCCCCAGCATTATCAGCGTTGTGGTAACGGGACGATTTATAAACAGCGAGGTGAAATTCATTTCTTATTTGTCCCGTATTGAGGTTTAGATTCAACCTGCGGTGAGCCAGCCTGTGGTGAGCTTGTCGAACCAGTCGAACCCGCTCCGTCTTTTATTTCAATTTTAGCGCCGGGGACAAGCCGCAACTGCCCGTCGGTAACAACCGTTTCGCCGGCGGTAAGCGCCCTGACGACGGAACTGCCGTTGAACGTCCGCTCCACAACAACCGTTCGCAGTTCCACCGTGTCGTCGGGCTTGACAATATAAACGAACTGACCCTGCTGGCCCGTCTGAATCGCTTGCGTTGGCACAACCGGGACATTCGGCTCGCGGGTAAGAACCAGCGTAACATTCACAAATTGCCCCGGCCACAAGGCGTGGTCAACATTTTGCGACAAGGCCCAAAGCTTTATTGTCCCTGTTTGGGTATCCACCGCGTTATCTATAAAAAGCAGCGACGCGTTGACGGGCTTTTCCTTTTCGGCAGACGGGATATTGACAATAACATCGAGGTTACTTTGCGCCATATACCTGCGAATCGCAGGCAGGTGCTGTTGCGGCAGTGTGAAACATATTTTAATGGGGCGTACCTGGTTGATAGTGGCAATCGCTGCGTCCCGCTCCTTGACTATATTTCCCTGTTTGATATTCGCCGGCCCGATAACGCCGTTTATAGGCGAGCTTATCGAACAATAGCCAACCTGCAGCGACGCGTTTTCCACAGCCGCCTTATCGGAATCCACGGTCGCTTTCAGCGCATCGACCGCGGTTACACTGTTATCGTAGTCATTTTGTGAGACAAATCCTTTTTTGAACAGCTCCCCCTGCCGGGACGCCTCTTTCTGAGCGTTCTTAAACTGGGCCTGGTCCTTTTCGAGGGTTCCCTGCGCCGCCTTTAGCGCCGCGTCATAAGGACCTGAATCAATCGAGGCCAGCAAATCATCCTGTTTTACTTCCTGCCCTTCTGTAAAATGAATTTTCGTCAGAACACCCGCCACCTGCGATTTTACGGTAACGCTCATATTGGCTTCGACGACGCCGAAGCTGCTAAGCTCGATAGGGATGGTCTCCGAAACAACCGGCGCCACCAAAACCGGAACGGCGTCTGCCTGCGGGGCCGGCTTTTTCGAACACCCGGCGATAAGAATCGCACACACAAGTGCAGCCGACCAAAACTTCCTTTTAACGTTATTTATCTTCATAATGCCTTACCCAATCTTAGCTCGATGTGTACTCGGACGTTTTTACCGGAACATTACCCGGGCTTGATATCCCGCTTTGCAGCAAAAGGAACATTACCCGGGCTTGATATCCCGCTTTGCAGCAAAAGAGTCCCTTCAAGCCGATGCAGCTCTACAACGGCAATCTGGAAACCGATTATTGCCTGTATTTCAGTCAGCTGACTCTGCAAAAAATCCCGCTGCGCCTGCGCAACCAGAAGGTAGGTCGATTTGCCGACGTTGAATTTCTCGGTTTCAACCCTTAGTTTTTCCTCCTGCAGCTCCCGGCTGGCCTTTGCGGCAGCCACCTGTTCCTCGG
>JBELAA010000215.1:0-3663 GCA_049509315.1 Sedimentisphaerales bacterium
TTTTCGCCTCCAGTATTTTAACCGCGAAAGGGAAAAGAGCTATTTGATTTTTACTTTGTATTTTTACTATTTACTATTTACTTTTTGCTTTAGGAAAGACGTATGTCATTATTAGTAACTGGTTCAATCGGGATTGATACGGTAAAGACGCCGTTTGGCGTGAGCAAGGATTGTCTGGGTGGCTCGGCTGTTTATTTCAGTATGGCGGCCAGCTTTTTTACACACGTGCGATTTCTCGGGGCGATAGGGGCAGATTGCCCCTTTGATTTGAAGAAAATATTCAAAGGCAGAAAGGTTGACCTCAACGGTCTTGAACTGCGGCACACAAGCAAGACCTTTCGCTGGGCGGGGTCGTATCAGGGGGCGATGAATGAGGCCGTAACAGATTTCGTTGAGTTGAACGTTCTGTCCGAAGAACCGCCAAAGATACCAGAGGAATACAAAGACAGCAAATTTGTATTTTTGGCCAATACCGCGCCAATCCTGCAAATCCAGCTTCTCGACCAGCTAAATAAGCCCAAATTCGTCGCAGCCGACACGATGAACCTCTGGATAAATAACAATCTCATTGATTTGAAACGGCTTTTGAAAAAAATCGATTGCCTCATTCTCAACGAAACTGAGGCGAGAATGTTAGCCAACGAGCATAATCTCATAATCGCCGCCGGCAAAATCACAAAATTAGGCCCGTCGGTTGTGGTTATCAAGAAAGGTGAATCCGGCTCAATCATTCGCCAGGCAAACGGCGACTTATTTGTATTACCCGCCTATCCTGCCACTATTGTCAAAGACCCGACAGGCGCGGGCGACAGCTTCGCGGGCGGATTTATGGGTTATCTCGCCGGCCAAAACAAAACCGATTTCGCTACTTTGAAAAAGGCAGTCGCTTACGGAACCGTCGTCGCATCTTTTACAATCGCCGATTTCTCACTCAAAGGCCTGACAAAAACAACCAAACGCAGTATCGATAATCGGCTAAACGAACTTCGCAAACTGGTAAAGTTTTAACGAGGCGAAATATGCGAGTGTTTATCGCGATTGATATCGATGAAAAAATACGGGCGGCGATTGCGGATGTGCAAAAGCAGCTCAATGCCAAGGTTGATATCAAGAAGGGCGACGTAAAGTGGGTCGAGCCGGATAATATTCACCTGACGCTGAAATTTTTGGGTGAGATTGACGATTCAAAACTTTCCGAGATTAAGGAAATAACCGAACAGGTCGCCGCAGCACATAATAAATTCACTCTCGATATCGAGTCAGTCGGCTCGTTTGGCGGCAGGAGCGCAAAGGTAGTTTGGGTTGGTGCGGGAAAAGGAGCCGACGAGCTAATCACCTTACAAAAAGACCTCGATGAGCAGTTAACGCTGGCGGATTTTCCTTCGGAAGACCGCGAATTTAGTGCGCATTTGACTATTTGTCGGGTGCGAAATCCGAAGGCGGGTTTCAAATTAGCTGAGGCGACCAAACAATTCGAGAAATTTAAACTCGGCTCAATATCAGCCGAGGCGGTGTGCATTTATCAAAGCCAGTTGACGCCGGCCGGCCCAATCTACACACAATTGGCGAGTTTTAAGTTAGCTTAGTCGGCGTTGTTTTTTATGGACGTGGGGTCTTTGTCCTGCTCAATGGCCTGAATTTTGCGGACCCTTCTCTGGTGACGGCCTCCGGCGAAATCGGTAGCCAGCCACACCTCGACCATTTTGCGAAGAAGGATTTCGCCGAGCAGCTCGCCGGAAATGCACATTACGTTTGCGTCGTTGTGATGACGGGATATGCGTGCGCTAAGCTCGTCATAGCAAAGGGCTGCGCGTATGCCTTTTACCTTGTTGGCGCTGATGCACATACCTATGCCGGTGCCGCAGGCGAGAATCGCCCTGTCGGCTTTGTTCTCGGCGACGGCCTTTGCGGCGTGATAGGCGGGGTCGGGATAATCAATAGGATTGCCGTCAAGCGTTCCGAAATCGATACACTCGTGGCCAAGCTGAGAAACAATGGTTTTAACCAGCTCTTTGGCCTTGAACCCTCGATGGTCGCTTCCAACCGCAATTTTCATATCCATAACACCAGTTCGCCAATAATTTTTTTCACCGCTTTATCAATCAGGTCGGCACAACTATCATAAACCAACTGTGACCGGCCTATCGGGTCTTCGATATCATAGTCCTCGGCGAGCAGCAAGCATTTTTCCGCCGCCTCGGGACTTATTTCCACGACGGCCTCACCATGCACTCGTGCCATTACGTAAATCAGGTCGCTTTGTTCTATAAGATACTTCGTCAAGGCACTGCTTCTGTGGGCGCTTATGTCAACACCCTTTGCCATACAGGCATTGATGGCCTCACCGGTAGCGGGAAAGCCGACCATACCCATAGTGCCCGCAGACCTTATTATATATCCCTTTTGCTCGAGTGCGTCAACGGGACAAGCCAATTTTTCTGCAAGATATTTTTTGAAGAGACCTTCTGCCATAGGGCTTCTGCAACTGTTGCCGGTGCAGACGAAAAGAATCGTAACTTGTGCCATTTCAAGGACTTGTGATTCGGACAAAACGCCCTGCCTGAGAATTTCGATACCGGCTTTACTGATTTTTGCTACGGTGCTGCTTTTGGCGAATTTACAGCCGTCCGCGTCGAGGATTATATCGAGCTGACCCTCGAATCGCTCGATTACCTGGCCGGCGTTGACGGCGGGGGGCTGATTGGTGAGATTGGCGCTGGGTGCGACTACGGCGCTTGTGGCGAGCGTTAATAATTTTGCGGCGACGGGATGAGCGGGGCAGCGGAGCCCGATTGAGCCGTCGCGGTAGAGGTTATCGAAAATTTCGTGCTGAAGTTTGGCCTTCTGGAGTTTGAGGTCCTGAGCGTCAAGTCCGAATACGATTGTCAATGGTCCCGGCCAGGCGCTTTTGATAAGTTTTTTTGCACGCAACCCCGTAGTCGGGACATATTTAGAAACGTCATCGGACTCGGCGATATGCAGGGTATAATATTTTTCGGCGGGTCTGCCTTTTAGTTGATTGAGTTTTGCAAGCGAGGCGTTGCTTACCCGGCAGGCGATGCCGTAAACGGTTTCGGTCGGGAAAGCGACAAGGCCGCCTGCGTCTATGACAGCGGCGGCTTTGCGAACAGCCGAATCGTCAATGTGATTTGCATCGATTTTGATTACCTGAGTTTTCACGAGTTGAAACAATACACTAAAGGGGGTTTAGTAGCAAGTATCAGGCGGGGCAAGCCCCGCCCTACAAGTTGTTCAGCGGGATTCGTCGCTTTTGAGATGATTGAGGAAGATTTGCAGGTCGCCGGCGTCTATACGGCCGTCTCCGTTGATGTCGCCGAAGAGGTAGCCGTCGGATTTTTCGAGGTCGGCAAGCAGATTATCGACCAGGACTTTGACGTCGCGATTGTCGAAAACGCCGTCAGCGTTTAAATCAAACCAGAGCACATCATCGGTCGCGGGCTTTTGGGCGATATTCCACGCCAGGCCGTAAGCGGATGTAATCGCGGGCAGGTTGACTTCTCGGTTGCTATAAGAAACGATAATGGCGTAATCGGTGAAGTTGGGGTCGGCGGCATAATACAAATGCTCGACAAAGTCCTTTGCGCTGTCGCTGTAATCGAGCAGGTAGGTTTTTTCGGGATTATTGGCATCGACGGCCCAGCA
>JBELAA010000216.1:0-5425 GCA_049509315.1 Sedimentisphaerales bacterium
ACTGGAATACGCGACAAAAAACAGATATGATAAGGACCACGTTTTAATGATAGGCGACGCCCCGGGCGATTTAAGGGCGGCCAGAGAAAATAACGCGTTATTTTTTCCCGTTATGCCGGGTAAAGAGACGGAGTCGTGGAAACGTTTTCACGATGAGGGGTTCGACAGGTTTATCAAGGGTAAATACGCCGGCGCGTATGAGAAAAAACTGATAGCGGAATTTGACGCGTGTTTGCCTGAAAAGCCGGCGTGGGAAAAGTAATATCAGCGTTCAGCGTATAGCGGACAGCGTATAGTTTCTGGATTCCTGCTTTCGCAGGAATGACAATTGAATATGGTAATTGAAAGACAAGATGCGAACGGGGTTGTAACCGCTGAGCAGATGCGCGAGGCGGTGAAGGAATATTTTGCGCAAAAGAACTTTGCCGGCAAGCGAATCCTTATTATAGTTCCTGATAATACGCGGTCGGGGCCGGTGGGCGATGTTTTTAAAGAGATTTTTGAAAATATCGGCTCACGTGTTAAAAAGCTGGATATATTAGTCGCGCTTGGGACGCATCAGCCAATCAGCGAAGAGCAGATTTGTGTTCGCTTAGGGATGACGGCTGCTGAACGGAAGGGCAAATACAAATCGGTCGGGTTTTTCAATCATTTGTGGGATAAACCTGAGACGTTCAAATCAATCGGGGAGATTCCCGCATCGGAAATTGAGAAGTTGACGGGCGGATTATTCAGCGGAAAAGTAAACGTTGCAATCAATAAGCTGATTTTCGATTACGACGAATTTTTCATTTTGGGGCCGGTGTTCCCGCACGAGGTTGTGGGTTTTTCGGGCGGCCACAAATACATATTCCCCGGTATAGCGGGAGCGGAAATTATCAACTTTTTCCACTGGCTCGGCGCCGTAATAACAAACCCCGCGATAAACGGAACAAAGTGGACTGTAACAAGAGCGGTTGTAGAAAAAGCAGCGTCATTTTTAAAAATGCCCCATGAATTGCTTGCGATTGTAGCAACGGACAATAAATTAAATGGTATTTTTATAGGCGATTGTGTTGAGGCGTGGGAAAAGGCGGCGGATTTATCAGCCAAAGTGCATATCGTTTACAAAGACAAGCCATTCAAGACGGTGCTGGGAATCGCGCCCGAAATGTATGACGAAATATGGACGGCCGGCAAGGTGATGTATAAGTTGGAGCCGGTGGTAGCAGACGGCGGAATGCTCATTATTTACGCCCCGCATATCACCGAGGTTTCATACACGCACGGGGCAATAATTGAAAAGCTCGGTTATCATACCCGCGATTATTTCCTCAAGCAGTGGGACAGGTTCGAAGAATTTCCCGGCGGCGCGTTAGCGCACTGCACGCACGTCAAGGGAATCGGCACGTTCGTCAACGGCGTTGAGAAGCCGAGGGTCAACGTTGTTTTGGCGACGGGAATCAGCAGGGAGCAATGCAGGAAAATCAATCTCGGTTATATGGACCCGGCGCAGATTGATATTGAAAATTATCAGGGAAAAGAAGATAAAGGAATTTTAGTTGTGCATCACGCGGGAGAAACGTTATATAAATTGGCTGACGGAAGTTTCCCGCGGATAAAAGATTAAGGTCGTCATTATAAAATAAGAAAGGAAGCGGCAAAAAATGGCACAGGCGGATTCGACAAGCTCACCACGAGCAGATATTGGTCTGATTGGTTTGGCGGTGATGGGCGAGAACCTGATTTTGAATATGGAAAGCAAAGGATTCACCGTCGCCTGTTTCAACAGGACGGTCTCGAAAGTAGATGATTTTACTAACGGCAGGGCAAAGGACAAAAAAATCGTCGGCTGCAAATCGATTCAGGAGCTTGCCGCGAACCTAAAGAAACCAAGAAAGATTATGCTGATGGTCAAGGCGGGCCAGGCGGTCGATGATTTCATCGAGCAACTGCTGCCCCATCTCGAAGCCGGCGAACGATACGATTCGCAGGACCAAATACGTCGAAAGCAAAGGCAAATTGTATATCGGCACAGGCGTATCGGGCGGCGAAGAGGGCGCATTAAAAGGCCCGTCGATTATGCCGGGCGGCTCACCCGCTGCGTGGGAACACGTCAAACCCATATTCCAGGCGATTTGCGCCAAGACCGACAAAGGTGAACCCTGCTGTGAGTGGATAGGCGAAAACGGCGCGGGGCACTTTGTCAAAATGGTGCACAACGGAATCGAATACGGCGATATGCAAATGATATGCGAGACGTATCAGTTGATGAAGGAAGGACTTGGAATGACCAACGCCGAAATGCATAAGGCGTTTTCGGACTGGTATCAGGGCGAGTTGAACTCATACCTCATTGAAATCACGCGGGACATCCTCGCTTACAAAGATGAGCAGGGTAACGATGTAATCGATTTGATTCTGGATACCGCAGGTCAGAAGGGAACAGGCAAATGGACGGTTGTCGCCGCCCTTGATTCGGGTCAGCCGTTGACGCTGATTGGCGAGGCGGTTTTCGCAAGATGCCTGTCGGCTTTGAAGGAAGAGCGCGTCAAGGCGTCGCAAATTTTGAAAGGCCCGAGGCCCTCGTTCAAAGGCGACAAGGCGAAATTCGTAAATGATTTGCGAATGGCGCTGTATGCCTCCAAAATTGTCAGCTACGCGCAGGGGTATCAACTGATGCGTGCTGCCGCGAAGGAATACAAGTGGAACCTCAACTATGGCGGCATCGCCCTGGTCTGGCGGGGCGGCTGCATCATCCGCTCGGCGTTCTTAGGCGAAATTAAAAAAGCGTTCGACAAGAATCCCAATATCGAAAACCTTTTAATCGACCCGTTCTTCAAAAGGGCGGTTACAAAGGCACAGTCATCCTGGCGGCGGGTCGTTACAACCGCAGTTAAACTCGGTATCCCGACACCGACAATCAGCTCGGCCCTTGCCTATTACGATGGGTACAGGCACGACCGCCTGCCCGCAAATTTACTTCAGGCATTACGCGATTATTTCGGCGCACATACTTACGAAAGGGTTGATAAGCCGAGGGGCGAGTTTTACCACACCAACTGGACCGGCCGCGGCGGCGACACGGCAGCATCGACATATACGGTGTAAATTAAGAAGCCCCGGAATTCCGCAAAGGCCAAAAGAAAAGCGTAAAAAATAGGAAATGTCAGATGGAATTAAGTATGGTGTCCCCGGAATTGCGGAATTGGCGGAATTGCCGGAATTCGGAATTCCCCCCGGAATTCCCATAAGAAGATTGAAAGAAGGTGCGAAAATATGAAAAAACAAATAAACAAACATTCAGTATCAACAGTATTTTTCTTGATGGGAGTGCTTGCCGTCTTATCGTGTGCAGGCACGCCAAATGCGAACAAGAACGACGCGAATGACGGAGCATATGATAAGTATAGTGAAGTAGCTATAAATGCTGCACTTAGTAATGCTGATAAATGGATGGAAAATTCTAAAGCTTTAGAATCCTTAGATAAAAGCAAACTAAGAGAAAACCTAATCAGAGAACAGATAAGATCCTATGCCTTAAAAAATGTGATATTTTTTATACTCAAGGACCCAACTGAGAAGCCTGGCGAAGACGTGATCATTGCGGTTGATGCAAATTTAAACTATTTGTTCATCGAGAGGAGCAATTTCGAGAAAATCCTAAGAAACAACAGGAAAAGTATAGAAACAAAACAAGATGCATATGAAATTGCACAGCTGTATGTTCATTTATTTGGCACTCCTTTTCATAGAGCATGGAAAAGTATTAAGATACTAGAGAGCTCTAAAGAAATAGATGTAAGCAATGCTAAAAGTATTTCACCTGGAATAGCCGACATTATTCGCTCGCCAAGTATTGGATTTGAGGATGGGATCTATGTGGTTTCGTTTTTTACCTGGTCCCCCGTAGGTGGCGATTTGGTGTATTGGGACATTAGAGTTTCTGAGACTGCTGATATTCGTGTAAAAGAAGAAGTTGTTCGAAAAGCTATAGGCAACTGTTCATTGCCTAAATAGTGGAAAGATAAAAAACACGTCACGAAGAAAAAAGATTGATTCGATAGCAGGGACAAGCATTGTGGCTGAGTTTATTGTCGATTGGGATTCTGATTCTGGTGATTCTTGATTCTGGGGACACCATACTTAATTATTGACAGTTGACATTGCTGGGTATAGTATTTTGATATGGCAAGGTTGGCACGTGTAGTGGTTCCGGGGTATCCGCATCATATAACACAGCGAGGCAATCGCAGACAGCAGACGTTTTTCTGTGACGAGGACTATCAGGAATATCTTGCTCTTATGTCAGAGTGGTGTTCCAAGCTTGGTGTTTCAATATGGTTCTACTGCCTGATGCCGAATCACGTTCATTTGATAGCGGTTCCTGAAACGCAGGATGGTTTGCGAAGAGCAGTTGGGGAGGCGCACCGGCGTTACACTCGGCGGCTATCGCAGGGATTGTTCACCTGTTGCTGATTAAGCGGGCGGGATAACTTCGCAGAATCAGTTTTTGGGTTTCTGGCTGAAGAATTTTGCGTGGTTTTTCATAATGTAAGCCATTATGTCGGTTCGGCTGATGATTCCGATGAGCTTACCGCCGTTGAGAATCGGAACCCGGCGGAAATTGTTCTCAATGAGGCAGCGGCAAATATCGAACAGTGAGCTGTCCCGGCTGAAACCGGTTATCTCAGGCGTCATCACGTCGCCTACAACGCTCGGTAACGCGTCGGGGTCGTAGAGCAGCTTGAGAACGTCCTTTTCGGAAATAATCCCTAACATGTTCATATAGTCATCGACAACGGGCAGGCCCGTAATGTTTTTGGTCGCCATTATTTCCATCGCCTCGTAAACGGGCGTAGCTTTTTTCACGGTGAGAAGCCCCGTCTTCATAACGTCATTGGCCGTCGGATTGGCAGAGGAAGCTGAGTTGGCGGCATAAGGTCTGAACTTGTCTTTGTTGACCCTGATTATGTCGGCCCTGCTTATGATACCCGCCAGTTTGCCCTGGTGCAGAATCGGGACCCGCCTGAAGCTGTTTTCAATCAGGCACTTGCAGATGCCGGCCAGCTCGTCCTCCTCGTCGAAAGTCAGCACGCCTGTGGTCATATAGTCGCCGACACAACCCGCGACAAACTCGGTATCGAAAAGCAGCTTGAGAACGTCCTTTTCGGAAATAATGCCGAGAAGGCCCGAGCCGTCAACAACGGGCAGACCGCTGACGCCCCTTTTTACCATAACCGCCACGGCCTGATATACCGACGCGTTTTTGTCGATGGTAGCCACGCCGAATTGCGCTATGTCTTTTGCTTTTGTTGGCCTGGTTCGGTCGTCATATTGAAGCGTTGCGGCGGAAGCTGAGCCGTTAACGCCGTTAGGTTCGGTTGTCGCCATAATACATCTCCTGAAAAAAAAATTTCCGGCGATTTCGGTTCTTGACCCTGCG
>JBELAA010000217.1:0-3608 GCA_049509315.1 Sedimentisphaerales bacterium
GTCCGGCGTCACAAGATTGGCTTGTCGCTTCCAATAATGTTTGCTGCTCATTCATAAACCTTATTATCGAAGCCAAAGGCGATTTCTTAAGTGATTATGCATCAGCTTTTGCTTTCCCCCGGCTACTCACTTAAAAAACAAAAAACCTCTACCCGCAACGAGTAGAGGTTATCAGCTTAAAATTTATCAAGCGGTTAAGGTGAACCTTATTACCTTTATGTAAGTTACGATTCTATATTTCGAACGACTTTTTTGCAATATAATTCAGAACACACATTAGAAAAGCCCCATTCTCGCAACCGGCAATCGCTCGCTCGCGGCTGCGGAATCCCTGCTGGCCGAAATGAAACGACGCAAAGCACACATCTTGCGGGATATTTAATTTGAGTTGCCGTTTTCACGATTAAACAAATCTCGCCAAAGCGGAAACTCCGTATACGGGTAGTTATCCGTAATAATCGGCGCAGTTTTTGTGACGCGTTCCAAATCATTTCCGTCCCGCAGCATATACAGCTTCAGTAGCTGCCTGCTTGTTACGCAGACGTCGTCATACTCACTCAAATCCTTAACAAGCAGAGGATTTGTAAACGCACCCTCTATCTTTGCTCCGTCAATACTGGTTGGGCGGAGAGTGCCGAATAAGTAAAAGCCCCAGCCGCGAGGGCCTTTCCAGATGGTCATATTGCTGAAAACGGAATTGAACGTTTTGTATATCGCCAGATTATCTTCTCTGCTGCTTCCCGGAAACCACAGGCACATAACACCTCCCCGAGTTAGATGCTCTCGGCACAACGTTAAAAATTCCCTGGTGTAAAGATTTACCGTTCCTGCATTGTAAACAGGAGGCGAAGGGTCAACGATGATTATATCGTATTTGTCGGGGCTTAACAGCAGGAAATTACGACCGTCGTTCCCAATCATTCGGAACCCGGGACGGCTTATTACTTTTTGCGCCTCGCTGTGATAATAAGGGAAACATTTAAAAACTTCGGGGACCAGCTCAACACACGTAATTTTCAAATCGTCATAAATACACGCAGAAGTCGGCGTAGTTCCCATACCAAAGCATATCACAAGCATTTCTTTTGGTTTATCCGCCAGCATAACCGAAAGATGCGCCATTAATTTTGTCTCGGTACACAAAACGGTCTGCCCATAGCCGTTAATCCAGAGCTGTTTGGCGTCGTTTTTGATAAAGCTGGTTACAGTGCCTTCCACGGTCTCCCGATTTTCATATATTTTGTAGTTGTGCGCGCCTTGTGCAATTCTGTTTTCAATAACGGCAAGAAACGGGTCTTTGCCTTTAAATCCAAGTGTAAGCACTACGGCAAACGGAACTATCAGCAAAAATTTCAATTTGGAGCCTTTTGATGCAAAAGGTTCGAGCCACAAAAGAACTAATCCGAGCATAATATTGACAAAACCCAGGATGACCACGGTTTTACTGGAACCCAGAAGATTAATAAAAAGAAAACCTGTAAGAAGAGAACCAGCGACATTGCCAATTGCATTAAAAGCATAGAGGGCACCGACGGAAGTTCCGGTGACATCCGTGCTTTTGGCGTAACATAATGAGGCAATTGGGAATATAACGCCAAAAAGAAACGTGAGCGGCAGAATCAGCACCACCGGCGAAAATATTCGGCTTAAGAAAGTGCCATCCAGCAAACCAAAAAGATAAAGGTTAAAAATCGACAAAACGCCGATGGCAAGTTCCAGTATTCCAAAAATAAACAGGGGAGTCCTGAGACGGTCCACAAACTTGTTCATAAACATACTGCCAAGGGCCACTCCTATAAGAAATATGGCCAGCATACCGGAAAAAGCGTATATTGAGGTCAACAGGAATAAAATCAACTGCCGCGTCCATATCACCTCATATGCCAGGGCTGTGAACCCGCTTATCATAAACGCGATGAGCACCGTTTTTCGCACAGTATCCGGGTAAATCGAAATGCGGTTATCCGCAGTTTTTACACCCGCGCTGCGAATGGTGTCGGTTATTCCGGCGAATCGCAATCCCCTGCGGTAAATAACTAATGTTATGAAGCCGACAAGAAGATTTATTGCCGCCCCAATAAATATAGTATTCCACTCGCCGATTGCGCCGATGGTAATAAAGCCGCTAAGAAGAACGCCTACAACGGCGCCCAGCGTATTCAAGCCATACAGCAAGCTGAAGTTTTTTCCGAACATCCCCCCCTGCCTGACAAGGTAGCTTGTCAGAGCAGGAAGTGTGCCTCCCATCAGCATTGCAGGCAGCAGCAGCGAAAGAAAGGACACAACCACTTTTGATAATGAAATAGCAACGGCATTTTGATGGGTAATCACAGAAACGAACTTGTAAACAGGAACAGAGCCATTTAGTATTATGGGCGTAATAATTGCAAAAATTGCGAGCGATATCTGCAATTGAGCAAAAATTCTCAGCTGGTCATTGCGTTTGTCAACGAACCGGCCGAATATAAAACTGCCGAGAGCCAAACCTGCCATAAAAGCAGCCAATGTGACGGCTGTAGCATAAGCTGTTACTCCGATGACTCTTGAAAGAATTCTGAGCCAAACTACTTCGTAGATAAGGCCGCTGATTCCTGAAGCAAAAAACAACCAAAAAATAACCTTATATGATACTGCCTGACTGCTTGTTTTCACTTCTTCCATTTCTCATTCCTCCATTGATAGGGGTTTTTCAGGCAACTGGCAATGTTGTTCTTTAAGATGCTCACTTTATTAGTCCCGACGGCATTTTGCAGATATTCTCAATTTCTATTTTCAGCGATTTGCTTTTATCTTCCCCAATTAACCTCTTGCGCCTGCATATTTCCAAAATCGGAACGCACTCAAATGCGGAGCCGCGAGCTATTCTGAAAAAACCGTTTCTGTCCGGCTTGTGGAACCTGCCGTTACCCTCCGCGATATTTGTTGAGATGGATAACGATGCCCTGTTTAACTGGTCGGCCAG
Organism: Sedimentisphaerales bacterium; assembly: GCA_049509315.1. Lineage (GTDB taxonomy): Bacteria > Planctomycetota > Phycisphaerae > Sedimentisphaerales > Anaerobacaceae > Fen-1362. The sequence continues at coordinate 2,963 of JBELAA010000217.1, forward strand.
ATAATAATTGCCTTTGGGGAAATCTTTTGTCAATTCGCCGGCCTTTTCTGCGAAATCAACGGCTTTTTGATACACATCGAGATTTTCAAAGATAAACGCCATTTTCTGAAAATCGATAATCGAAAATTGACCGCAATCGAGAACCTTCGGTGGTCAACTATCAACTTTCGATTCTCGATTGCTCTGATTGATTCCGCTTTTAGTGGAATCAATCTGGGGTACTAGGATTCGGACCTAGACTAACTGATCCAGAGTCAGTTGTGCTACCATTACACTATACCCCAAAAAGTGTTGCCGTAACACGGTATTTAATTTACATTGACTGCCGGCGTTTTGCAACAAAATTTGGATTTGGCTGGTTATGCGAGGTTACTATGCTGAAAGATATACTGCTGTCGTTAATACCGTTGTTCGTGGCCGTTGACGCGATAGGGGTTTTGCCGATATTCGTTTCGCTGACGGAGGGGCTGACCAAGGGTGAAAAGAGCAAAATCATAGTGCAGTCAATGTTTACGGCTTCGCTATTGGCCATCGGCTTTGTATTCCTGGGTCAGCTCGTTTTCCGGCTATTGGGTATTACCATCGGCGATTTTATGGTGGCGGGAGGGGCATTGCTTTTCTGCATCGCCATTATTGACCTTGTCAG
>JBELAA010000218.1:0-7132 GCA_049509315.1 Sedimentisphaerales bacterium
TCGCAAAGTGCCCCGAAAAACCCGTCAACGGTCTCTCCAAGCGCCGTTATGCAGCCCAGCCCTGTAATGACTACTCGACGTTTGCTCATCTGTGGTTATTTCTTCTTACCGGCCCTTGCTGCGTTTACGATGTAATCAATGGCTGCTCCGACTGTCTGTATCTTTTCCGCCTCTTCATCGGGTATCGACATTCCGAACTCGTCCTCGAACTCCATCACCAGCTCCACTGTATCCAGTGAGTCGGCGTTCAGGTCGTTTATGAAGGAAGTTTCCCGGCTAATCTCCGCTTTATCTACACCCATCTGTTCGCTGATTATCTCAATAACCTTTTGCTCTATCGCCTGGGCATCAACAGCATCTGCGTTCACTTGCTATACCTCCAAAAAACAAAATTGTATTCGCAATTTTACCCCGATTAATCGGGCTTGTCCTGCAGCAGACAATCACACTATATCGGGACTCGCTGCACCATCCTTCGCACTGCCGGCCACAGCTTTGTATTAACCACCCTGACAGCCATAGCCGGTCTAACCGGCAGGTATAATAACTACAGTCGGCTATATCGACAACCATTTTTTATAAATTGGGTAATATCGGGAGTTTTGTTTCTTATAAGATTTTGATGTTTTTGACTTGTGATTTTGGGGAGAAAACGCAAAAATAAGCACAGTAGCATTGCTATGGCTAATCAGGGCGTGAACAACAAGACCGGTGAGAATTTTGCCGACTCAATAGACGTTAAAAAACGGGGGTGGCTGGGTCGCTTATTTGCATTTCTTGGGCCTGCCTATTTGGTCAGTGTCGGCTATATGGACCCGGGCAACTGGGCGACCGATATCGAGGGAGGCGCACGATTCGGCTATACCCTGATTTGGGTCCTGCTGATGTCAAATCTGATGGCGGTGCTTTTGCAGACGTTGGCTGCCCGATTAGGGGTTGTTACGGGGCTTGATTTGGCGCAGGGCTGCCGGCGGGAATATCCCAAACATCTCAATTTCCTGTTGTGGGCGCTTGCCGAAATTGCCATAGCCGCGACCGATTTGGCGGAAGCGTTAGGGACTATAATCGGGCTGAACCTGCTGTTTGGCTTACCGCTTTTGTGGGGCTGCCTTGTTACCGCGTGCGATACGTTCCTGCTTTTGATTCTGCTGCGATTAGGCCTTCGCAAAATGGAAGCGTTTATCATATCGCTGGTTGCGCTCATAGGGGGGTGCTTTGTTTTTGAGGTATTTTTAGCCAAACCGGACTGGATGAGTATTGCCGCCGGATTTAAGCCCCATCTGAATTCGCAAAGTTTATACATCGCAATCGGGATGATTGGGGCAACAGTGATGCCTCATAACCTTTATTTGCACTCCTGCTTGGTGCAGTCAAGGCAGATTTCAAAAACGTTTACCGGCAGGGAGCGGGCGTGTAAATTCAATTTTCTCGATTCTGCGATAGCGCTGAATCTGGCGTTCTTCGTTAACGCTGCGATTTTGATTATGGCAGCCGCAACTTTCTACAGCAGGGGTATCGTGGTTACCCAAATTCAAGACGCGCAACGCCTCTTAGAAACCATCCTCGGTTCCAAAATAGCTCCGATCGCCTTCGCTGTTGCCCTGCTGGCATCAGGCCAAAGCTCGACCCTGACCGGCACAATCTCAGGCCAAATCGTTATGGAAGGGTTCCTTAATATCAAGATGCGCCCCTGGCTGCGGAGAATGATGACACGGGCAATCGCCCTTTTGCCGGCGGTCGTTGTAATCGCGATAGCGGGGGATGAGGGAACGTATCGCCTGCTGATTTTATCGCAGGTTGTTTTGAGCTTGCAGTTACCTTTCGCGATTATCCCGCTTATACATTTCACTTCCGACAAGCTGAAAATGGGGACGTTTGTCAATAACCTGTCTGTAAAAATTATCGCCTGGATTGTTGTTGCCGTTATCGTAGCGCTGAATCTGAAATTAGTTTTTGATGTAATGGGCGCCTGGGGAGCAACTAAGCCCTGGCTGTGGGCGATTTTGGGGCCGGTTGTGGTTTTACTGGCGGGGGCGATTGCTTTCATTACGTTTAGGCCGTTGTTCCGCAAGAGCAGGGCGTGGTTGACGCCCGAAATCGAATCGACAGAAAAATTAGGACAGCAAATCCGCCTGATGCATATTAAACACATAGGCGTCGCACTTGAGCACACAGAAGGCGACGCGAAAATCATTTCAGCGGCCATTACCTTAGCCAGAAGCTACAACGCGAGCATCACCCTCGTCCACGTGGTCGATACCCCCGGCGTAACAATGTTCGGAAAAGAAAGCGAGAGTTTGCACAGCGCAACTGATAAGTCATATCTCGAACGATTAGCACAGGAAGTCGAGGAAAGGCAGTTCCAAGTCAATATCGATTTGCGTTTCGGCAGGCCGGTCGATGAGATTATAAAATCCGTTAAGGACAACGCCTTTGACCTTCTGGTTTTCGGCTCTCACGGCCACCGTTTTATGAGCGACATCATTTACGGCCAGACCGTTGACGCCGTCCGTCACGCCATTGACATCCCCGTCTTTGTCGTCCGAACACACGAAAAAGAACAGGCACAGTCCGAATCAAACTAAAAACTCAAAACTAAACACTCAGAACTAAACGTATCTTTTGTCATTGCGAGGAGTCCCGATTTACGTAGCTTGGCGAAGTCCCGCTTTGCGGGACGGGACGACGCGGCAATCTGGTCGCGGCGACCACGTATCGAGCAATTGAGATTGCTTCGCCCCGCTGCTGTCTTGCGACAGCAAGACGCGGGGCTCGCAATGACAATTCGCTTAGAATGCGAATTGTCACATCGCCATACCGCCATCTACACCCAAGACCTGGCCCGTGATATAGCCGGAGTCGTCGGAGGCGAGGAATGCCACGGCCCTTGCGACATCATCGACTGTTCCGAAGCGTTTGACGGGGATGAATTGCATCGCGCCTTCCTTTACAGCGTCGGGCAAGGCTGCGGTCATATCGGTCTGGATAAAGCCGGGGGCGATACAGTTGGCGGTAATGTTCTTTTTGCCGATTTCGCGGGCGATTGATTTGGTCATACCGATTAGCCCGGCCTTGCTGGAGGCGTAATTCGCCGAGCCCGCCTGGCCGATAACGCCGGCGACAGAGCTGATACTGATAATCCTGCCGAATTTGTTGCGGACCATCGAGCGTGCTGCCACGCGCGTGGCAACGAAAGCGGCGCGGAGGTTGACTGCAATTACCTTGTCGAAATCGTCGTCGTCCATTTGAATCATCAGTTTGTCACGGGTGATTCCGGCGTTGTTGACTAAAATGCCTATACCGCCTAACTGATTGGAAAGCTCCTCGAGGGTTTCGGTAAGCTGAGGGGTGTTTGTAATATCGACGCACTTGGTGATTACGTCGTGGCCCTGCTGTTTGCATACGCTTTCGAGGTCGCGTAATTGCTCGGCGTTGAGGTCTATACCCGCGACGATGCGTCCCTGCTTGAGGAGTTCGAGAACAATCGCACGGCCTATGCCGCGTGCCGCTCCGGTTACTATTGCGAGTCGTTTTTCAGTCATTTTCATTTTCTCCTTAAAATTACTTCTGATTTATGATGTGTAATTTTAACCACCAGGACACAAAGACACAAAGGGAAAATGCCCCCCGAAGGGGGCTGTAATAAGGAGGAAGGTTAATGACAGGTGTGTCTGCGCCAGAGCATAGGGGTGGGGGGCACCTTTGAATTCCTACAATGAAGTAGGATATAGAGGCGGTCAATAATTTTTCCGGCAGGTGTGACAACTGTATGGCACTGGGAGGGCAAAATTTATTAAAAATCGGTGATTGATGATTTTGAGGGCGGACAAATTAGCTATCGGTGAGTAAAAATAGGAAAATTTGTTGTTGAAAAGGGCGGGGCAATAGTGTAAAAAGGGCAGAAATAAGAATATGCCCGGCACAAAGAGATTGGGTGGTCTGGCAATATGGTTCGAAATGCGAAAAGAAAAGCGCTGTATGAGGCAATAATAAGTGCCAGGTCAAAGCCGGTATATGAGCAGGTGCCTCAGAAGCCGGCCCAGCCGGATAAATAAGGCGTTACCCACATCGGCGATGTGGGTGAACCGGCTCAAATACGTGCAGGCCAACGCCGGCCGGATTGAGTTTTCGATGCCTTATCAGGTCGGTATTGCGGTTGTCCTGGGGCTTATATTGGCGCTGCTTTTGATTTTTAGATTGGGCCAATGGTCCGGCGGCAGGGCGGTCAGGCAAAGCGCAACCGCGGCCAAACAGCCGGCAAAGGCGGACCCGGGAATTGTGCGGCAGGCGGTTACTGCCTCGACGGCCTCGGCAGGGAAAAACCGGATTGTAATAAAGGTTTTTCAGGTAAGAACACAGTTAGAGCCGGTGAAAGAATATTTCGACAGAATGGGTGTTGCGACCGAGATTCTGGAAAGAAACGGCTGGTATTATCTGGTTACTAAAAATAAATATGAAAGCATTGAAAAACCCGGTTCGGACGGCTACCAGGCAAAGCAAAAAATAGCGGAGCTTGGCGCCGGCTATAAGGCGCCCGCGGGGTATGAGACGTTTCGAAATGCCGGCAAGACCGGGGCATTTGGCGACGCTTTTGGAATGAAATTTGACGATTAGTTTTTAGGAGAAGATTTAATGTCGATTGACAGCTCATTGAGATTGAAAGACGCGCTGGTAAGACACCGAAACGTCCTGACGCGGGCGGAACGCATAATGAAATTAAAAGACGAGGAAAAATGGGAAGATGACAGCAGCGTATTGGGACTGCCTAAGGTGGCGCACAGGAAGAGCCACGCGGGCAAAAAGGCGGCTAAGGAAAAGGAAGCCGCAGAAGCAGTGGCCGGAGCAGAAGGAGCGCCGGCAGCGGCAGGGGCGGCGCCGGGCGCTGCGCCCGCGGCCGGGAAACCGACAGCAGGCAAAGCAGCGGCGGCTGGGAAAGCCCCCGCGGCAGGAGCGGCAAAAGCAGCAGCGCCGGCGGCAGGGAAACCCGCAAAAGAAGCAAAAAAGAAATAGGGCAATACAGACAACAACGATTGAAAAGGCCGGCGAAAAGTCGGCCTTTTTTATTTTGCATTTTGGCGACAGGAAGGTATGATTTCGATTATGAGAAAGATAATAGCCGACAGAATGAGATATATTGACTCAAGCGGCATACGGAAGGTTTTCGCATTGGCGGCGAAAATGAAAGACCCCGTAGATTTCTCGATAGGCCAGCCGGATTTTGACACGCCCCAGGAGGTAAAGCAGGCGGCGATAAAGGCGATAGAGCAGGGGTTCAACAAGTATTCGCAAACAGCCGGAACCGACGAGCTTTTAGGTAAGGTGGCATTGGGCCTGAAAGCGGAATTCGGCTGGCAAAATCCCAAAACGATGATAACAAGCGGCGTCAGCGGCGGGCTTTTACTGACGTTTCTGGCAATGATTAACTCCGGCGACGAGGTAATTATTCCTGACCCGTATTTCGTGATATACAAGCACGTCGTCAATATGTTAGGCGGCAAATGCGTTTTTGTCGATTGCTATCCCGGTTTTGGTCTCGACCCGCAGTGCAGACGCGATTACGGACAAAACCAAACTTATCATTATAAACTCGCCCTGCAACCCGACGGGCGCGGTTTACGGCGAGAAAGAATTAAAAGATACAGTAGATATCGCATCTAAAAAGGGTATCGTTATATTAAGTGATGAGATATATAGTATATTTAGTTATGACGGCCAGGCCGTCAGCCCGGCAAAGTATTACAATAAAACGCTTGTGCTTCGCGGCTTCGGCAAAAGCTACTCGGTTACGGGCTGGCGATTAGGTTACGCGGCGGCAGGGGAGGAGCTGGCCGAATTAATTGAGCAAATGGTAAAAATCCAGCAATACACGTTCGTATGCGCGCCGACCCCTTTCCAGAAGGCGGCGGCAGCGGCGATGGACTGCGATATCTCAAGGCACGTCAGCAATTACAGGAACAAACGCGACCTGGTTTATAACGGGCTGAAAAACAAATTCGAGATTGCAAAGCCGGCAGGGGCGTTTTACGCGTTCGTTAAGGCGCCCGGCGGAAAAGCAAGTCAGTTCGTCGAAAAGGCGATAGCCAACAACGTCCTTGTCATCCCGGGGAACGTCTTCAGCGAGAAGGACACCCATTTTAGAATCAGCTACGCGACAAGCGACGAAAAGATAAAAAAAGGAATTGATATACTTCTGAAAATAGCGTAGAAGGTTACGGTTTTCAAGAAAACGGTGGCTATTGGTCTGTGCAGGGGGTACAATCGGAAAAATGAGAAGGCCGGGCGTTGTAATTGGATTGTTGCTGATGGGGGCGGCGGCGCTTTGCGCGGCAGGGGGGCCTGACGGCATTGCTGAAAAGGAATACGGGGGAGCAATCCAGCCCAAAAAGAAAGTCCAGGCGGCGGTAATCGTCTGTAAGGGGATGATAGACGACGGCCTGTATAAATCAATCAAACGCAGGACCGAAATCGCGCTGAACGGCGGCGTAGATTACCTGATTTACCAAATCGAGACATACGGCGGCCTGCTCGAATCGGGGGACAATATATCGAAGTTTTTCATTTTAGACGCGGGCAAAAAGGCGCATACCGTCGCGTTCGTAACCACTGAGGCAATCTCGGCAGGGGCGATGATAGCGGTTTCCTGCAACGATATTGTAATGAAAACCCATACCACGATAGGCGATTGCGCACCGATACAATTGGGCGGCAAGCTCGAGGGCGTGGAACGGGAGAAGACCGAATCGTTCGTAAGGGCGACTTTCGAGCGGGCGGCTGAAGCGAACCATTACCCAAAAGCGCTGCTCAAGGCAATGGTCAGCGTCGGAACCGAGGTTTACCGGGTCAAAAATCTCAACACAGGAGAGTATGAGTTTTACGAGACCGAGTATTTGCCAAAAGACGCCAATGATTTCGACCTCGAAAATAAAGAGCTTGTCGTAAAGAAAGACCAGTTATTGACCCTTACCGCCTCGAAAGCGGCGGAATACGGAATAGCAAGAGCAGTAGTGAATGATGTTAACGGCGTTCTGGCATTTCTGGCCAAACGCGACGGCGTCGAATTCTCGGCAAGCCCCGTGGTGCTGCCGACAAACTGGTCTGAGGAAATGGTCAGGTGGCTCAATTCCCCCGCGGT
>JBELAA010000219.1:0-6679 GCA_049509315.1 Sedimentisphaerales bacterium
GACCTGAGTCCTCCGACGCTCTATACGCTGGGTTTTGAAACAGCCGTCGAGGAGCTTGTCGAAAAATTCTGCGGGGAGCAGAACCTGCGGTTCTCTTATTCCAACAGCAAAGAGTCCAAGCCACTGCCCGACCACGTTAAAATTCTGCTGTATCGCTCCGTCAGGGAATTACTGATAAATAGCGCCAAACACGCCGAGGCCAAAATCGTCAGGGTATTTCTTTCGAGGGTCAATGGCAATATCAGCATAACCGTCGAGGACGACGGCAAAGGTTTCAATGTTGCTATATTCAACAGCAGGTCATCAAGACGCAGCGGGCTGGGCCTGTTCAGCGTCCAGGAACGCCTTACCCATATAGGCGGCAAACTCGAAATAGAATCGGCCCGAGGCAAAGGGACAAAAATTACCTTGACTGCGCCGCTGAAATCTGATTAAAATTCGAAAAAGAATTACGCCTTTAGAGGCGAGACATAACATAAAGGAAAAATAAATTAAAAATAGTTCGTGAACCTTCGTGTTCTTCGTGGTGAAAAAAACCGGAAAAAGGGGAAAAACTATGGCTATAAAAATCATACTGGCCGACGACCACGCCGTTTTAAGGCACGGCCTGAGCAAATCGTTCCAGAATGAAAAGGATATGGAGGTCATCGCGCAGGCCAGAGACGGACGCACAACGGTTCAGCTCGTCAAGGAGCTTGTTCCCGATGTTGTGATTATGGATATCGGTATGCCCGACCTTAACGGCATTGAGGCGACCCGTCAGGTTAAACAGGAATGCCCCAGGGTCAAGGTAATCGGCCTGTCGATGCACTCCTCGAAAAACTTCATAATAGAAATGTTCAGGGCAGGCGCCTCCGGCTATCTTCTAAAGGATTGTGAGTTCGACGAGCTGGTTAACGCCATCCGCGTTGTTATCAGCAATAAGACATATATCAGCCCCGCGATATCCGATGTCGTCACGGAAGGTTTTACACAACAATCCGGGGACGACAAATCGTCCGCCTTTACGGTCCTGTCGAAAAGGGAGCGGGAAGTCCTTCAGCTTTTGACCGAGGGCAGGACGACCAAGCAAATCGCAAAACGCCTGCACATTAGCTCCAAGACCGTCGAGGTCCACCGGCTCAATATTATGGGTAAGCTCAAAATAGACAGCATCGCCCAGTTGACAAAATACGCAATCCAGCAGGGCCTGACGCTTCCTGAACCTTAAAACCTCCTGTAACTTCGCGTCAATTGCGCAAGTTTGACTAAAACTTGATGTGTAAATTGTCCCGGTTTTAGGCGCCATTGCCAGTTGCCAAGTGCGCGGGCGGGGCGGTTCATTCGGGCGTTTCCACCGAGGCCAAGAATATCCTGGACCGGAATAATCACCAAATCCGCTTTCGAGTCAAAAGCCAGCCGAATCATTTCCCAGTGAATCTCGCCGGTTTTCGGTATGCGCCCGAGACATTCGAAAAGCCGTTTCTTCTGCTGTTCGTCGATTTCTTTCGTGAACCAGCCGACGATTGTATTGTTGTCGTGTGTGCCGGTATAGCATATTGAGTTTTTGATATGGTTACCGGGGAAGTGGGGATTGGTTTTAGGAGTACCGCCGAAGCCGAATTGCAGCACCCGCATGCCGGCCAAATTAGCGTTTTTAACGTAGCCCTTGACGTCAGGGGTAATATGCCCCAAATCTTCTGCTATTACTGCGGACTTATGGAAGCGTTTGAAAAGGACATCGAAAAATTCCTTCCCCGGCCCCTTTACCCACTTTCCGTTTTTCGCAGTTCTGTCCCCTGCGGGCACCTGCCAGAATCCGAAAAAGCCCCTGAAATGGTCTATTCGCACTCGGTCGAACATCGCGAGATTATGCCCCAATCGCTCGAACCACCAGCCATAGTTCGTATTTTTCAAAACCCGCCAGTTATAAATCGGGTTGCCCCACAGTTGGCCCGTCTTGCTGAAAAGGTCGGGCGGAACACCCGATACGCACGTCGGCTTTTTATCGCGGTCCAATTTGAAAATCTCAGGATGACTCCAGACGTCGGCGCTCTGGTAAGCGACGTAAATCGGTATATCGCCGATGATTTCAATATTGAGCTTGTTGCAATATCGTTTCAAAGCAAACCATTGCTCGAAAAACAGGTATTGAACAAACTTTTCCCGCTCGATTGCTTCCCGCAATTCGATTCCCGCAGACATCATCGCGTTTACGTGGCGGCCTCTCAATCTTTTGGGCCACTTGCACCACAGTCGGTTTCTGAAATGCTGCCGTAAAGCTGTAAAAAGCGCATAGTCCTCGAGCCAGCCGCTGTTTTCGGCGCAGAATTGCTCATATTTTTGTGTTTTTTGGTAACGTTTATAAGCGGTTTTGAACAATTTTGACTTAAAAGCGTTCACTTTTACGAATTCTACGCGCGTTTTTGTGAATTTTGGACATTCCTGAATTTCCTTTTTTGTCAAAAGGCCTTCGCGATATAAAATTTCGGGACTAATTAACGCGGCGTTTCCCGCAAATGCGGAAAAACTGTTATACGGCGAATACCTCGGTCCGGCAGGGGGGTTCAGCGGCAAAATCTGCCACACTCGCTGTTTTGATTCCGCGAGAAAGTCGGCGAATTTGTATGCCTCAGGCCCTAAATCGCCGATACCGAATTTCCCCGCCAATGACGTTATGTGCAATAATAGCCCGCTTTTTCTCATTACTGTTCCTGTAGACGTTTAGCCGTCGCCGGAACGGCGACGGCAGCGGCCGGCACGGCCGCTGCTAAACATAAATAGAAAATGGAAAATAGAAAATAATAAATCTTCTACTGCACCGAAACGCCTAAGTATTGCCCCAAACTCCTGAAACGCTCGACCCATTTTTGCGCCGCGGCGTCGCCTGCCTTTGCCTTCTGGTTCATCTGGGGATAGGTTTTCTTGCTTATGTCGAAAAAGACGTTCTGCGAGGTCTGCACGTTTAGCTCAGTTACGATTGTGAATAGGATTTTTATGGTCGCTTCGATTGTTTCGAGAATCCTGACGTCTTCCGGCGTTTCGGCAAACTTTGCCATAAGGCGATTGATTTTTTTGTCCGCCTCGAATTGCAATATGGGCTTATCGAGGTCGAGAGACAGCCGTGCGGCCTCGTCGGCAAGGATTTGCAGCCGGTCGAGATGGGTCGGCTCATCCCGTATCATTTTACACAGGTCCTCGTTCAATATAAATTCCGCCGGCGTGGCAAGCGCCTTGGGCAAGGGCATATTCATAATTATGCTCGTAAATATGCCTGAAAGACGCCTCGATTTCCAGCCAGGTCGTCTCGAGTAATTCGTAGAGGATGCGCCTCTGCTCGTCCTTGAACAAATGCCATATCGAATAATTGTGGCCGCCGAAAGCAGTATTCATAAGACGCATCATTTCGCTGAGGTCGCCTTTTTGAAACGCCTTTTTCAAATCCTGCTGCACCGCCGTAAACAGTCCGTCGGGCATACGTCCGATGGCCGCGGCGATTATATACGGGTCGCCCCGATACAGCGCCGCGAAATCCACCGTGTATTCTTCGAGAACGATATCCGATTTTACGGTCGCCCTTCCGACCACCAGCGTCTGTATCCCGGCCTCGCTGCGCTCGTATATTTCGGTCCTGGCCGAATAACAGTAAATGCTCGCCTGCTCTTTGGGGTATTCTGTGAACAGCGAGCTTATCGCGAAGTGCACCGCGACGCGGTTGAGGTCCACGCTGCCGGGTTTTACAATCGCTATGTATGCGTCTTTGCCCGTGGGGTACTCTCTCAGGTTGGTAGTGGCGTTTTGGAGTATGTTTTCATAATCCGGCTCCAAGTCCTTGTTGCCGACCTCTTTGGCAAGCTGTATCGCGCGTGATGCGTATAGCATTATCTGCACGGCTTCTATCCCGCAGATGTCGTCGAAAAACCAGCCGCAGCTGGTGAACATCAGCATCGCGTTTCGCTGCATTTCCAGCAGCTTGAGGAAAATCACCTTCTTGTCGAATTCCAGCTCTTTGCCGGTCGTTTTGGCGATAAAGCTTTCGATGTTTTCGGGGGTTCTATCGAGTATGGCGGAAATGTAATTGTCGCGAGCCAGCCAGCAGTCGACGGCGTAGGGTTTCATTTTTGCTTCGTAAATTTCCGCAAGCTGGTCTCTTAGCCAGTTCATCGCGTCGCGAAGCGGCCCCCGCCACTGCTGCATTCCCGCCGGGTATCTGCCATAATTGCATCCGCAGTTCGCCCGCCATCGCTCGACGCCATGGGCGCAGCTCCAGGAGCTATTCTCGTAAATCTCGACCTCGTCTGCCGGCGGGTATTTTTCGAGATATTCGCCGTAAACGGTAATTTTAGCTAACTTGTAAAATTCGATATAGTGCAGGCAGTAGGCAAGCGCCATATCGGTATAGCGGTGATGATGGCCGAACGTCTCGCCGTCGGTGGCGATATGGGCGAGCTTGTGCGGCTCGTTGCTCTCGTTGAAAATCCACGCCAATTTTTTTGCGAAGACCTCGCCGTTTTGCAGAATCGTTCCACTGGCGGTCTCGCCGGCTGTGGCGCCGTTGTAGAAAAACAAGTTGAGCGTCCGCCCGGAAGGCAGCCGGCAAAGGTATGCCTTTGTCGTGTCCATTTTACCCTTATCGACGTTCTTCCAGTCGCCACTTCCCATCCGCCGGATTCGCCTGGCCTGGTGCGGGGCCAGGATGGTGAATTTGATTCCCTGCTCTGCCAGGATATCCAGCGTCTCGTTATCGACGGCCGTTTCGGGAAGCCACATTCCCTCCGGCTTTCTGCCGAACCGGTGCTCGAAATCGCGCAAGCCCCATATAATCTGCGTGCGTTTGTCCCTGCTGTTTGCCAGCGGCATAATTATGTGATTATACGCCTGTGCGATTGCGGCGCCGTGGCCGGAAAATGTCTCCCGACTTTTTTTGTCGGCGTCAATGACGCTTTTGTAAACATCCGGGGCGTGGCGTTGGAGCCAGGACATAAGCGTCGGGCCGAAATCGGAGCTTATTTTCGAGTAGTTGTTTACTATGTCGATGATTTTGCGGGTAGGCCCTAATATCCTCGATGCGGCGTTTTGCCTGTAACATTCCTCGGTGATTTTGTCGTTCCAGTCGTGGTAGGGATAGGCCGAATCCTGCAATTCCACCTCTTCCAGCCAGGGATTTTCCCTCGGCGGCTGATAAAAATGACCGTGTATGCATACGTAGTTTTCCATATCTTGCCTGACGCCTATAATAACAAATGATTAAAGCTCTCGCTATAAGTGTTTCCCTTTTCTTTGATTTTACGCCCGAAAACTACCCTTGTGCGGTATCGACGTATGCGTGTAGCGTTCAGCGTATAGCGTTCCCCCACACTTTTCATCGTGCCGATACTGGTGCTCTCCCGCAAGGCTGGACTTCGCGAAAAAACAACCTCCGCAACATTTTGTCTTCGCTACGCTTCGACAAAATACGACGCGAAGGCAGGCATGGGGGGCTTCGCAGCGGACAGTGGGAGAGTTCATAGTTCGTCGTTCGTTGTTCAGAGTAAGAAAAGCTCGATTTTTACCCCCATTATGTTTTACTTCGTCCCTCGTAAAACAAGGCTCAGGGGGCTTTCGAGCTAAAAAAACGTTGTTGGTATTATTTGGTATTAGTTGGTATTAGTTTTTGGGAGATGAAAACATCGGTTTCCGAAACGGGCTCTGCGCTTGGCTATGTGGTTACACTAAAAACGAATATCTACTTTCAATGCTCAAGTTCTGTTCTGTGTTTATTAAGCGCCTGGATAATCAGTTCATAAGATGTCTTTGATTTTTCAGGCAATATACCTTCCTTACTCCTTAAAAGATTCAATGCATCATCAATCTGGTTGATATGTGCGCATTCATTAACCGCGGAAGAACATAATTTCAAGGATTCATCGGGATTCCCCGAAAAGAGTTTTACCAAACCTAAATTGTACCGCGATTCATAACTCGCGCTATCATACTCCAGTGCCTTCGTGGTTTCTTCCAGCAATGATGCTATGTCATTTTTTTCTTTGAATAGCAATAAACCAAGATTCCCATGAGCTGAACTTTTCTGCTCCGCGGTAGCGTCCGGCATTTCAACAACGGCCGTATAATCGGCAATCTCGTTTTCGGTTCTCGGCGGCTCCAGCTTGCCGTAGGCCCAGCCACGGTTAATCAGTGCTGCGGCTTTCTGTGCTGTTGGGACATAGGACAATTCTAATACTTTACTCCACAAGTCAATGGCATCGGTTAGACGATTGTCTTTTGCCAAGCTCAAGGCCTCACTCATATACTTGGAGGCGACGGCCGGTGCGTCGTTTAGCCAGAGTGCAACGTGAAAAGATTGTTTATGTGTGTCGATGCCGATGTAGAGGTCGTCATCGTTGGTAAGGCGGATTGTGTTGAACCATTTCTGTTTGTTTGATACTGTTGTCATAGGTCATTCCTTTCAATTAGGTTAGATTTGTTTGTTACAGTTTACACAAATCATAACCGTTGAAGGGATGACCTTCATATTATCTAAATTCGGCGCGTTGAAAGATAAAAATTCGTGCGAGAGAAAAATTTATTTGTAAAAGGGAAACTGTGATATATAATCAAAACCTTGTAGCTATGAAGGATATTTGAATATAACGATGTAAAAGGAGAATGGTTAAGAAATGAGGAATCTGGTTCCGAACAAGGTGTTTCTGACCAAGGGAGT
>JBELAA010000022.1:0-19188 GCA_049509315.1 Sedimentisphaerales bacterium
AAGCCGACTTACGGCCGGGGATGAAATTTTCTGTGAATCGTCCGCAGCCGTTCCTGGTCAACGTGCGTGTAAATTTGTGTCGTCGAAATATCCACGTGTCCCAACATCTCCTGAACGCTCCGCAAATCCGCCCCGCCGGCAAGCAGGTGCGTCGCGAAGCAATGTCTCAACGTATGCACGGTCAGGTTTTTCGCCATTCCCGCGCGGGCTGCATACCTTTTTATCAATCGCCAGATTTCGATACGCCCCATCGGCCTTCCTGTTCGGCTAAGAAGCAGAAAATCTCCGCTAAATTGCTTATATAATTTAGGTCTCATACCTTTGAGGTAATCCAGAGTCGCCTTGGCCGCAACTTTACCCAGCGGAATAATCCGTTCCCGGCTGCCTTTGCCGATACACCGCAAATACCCTACGTCCAGATTCAAATCCGATACCTTCAAACCCGCAAGCTCACTTGCCCGCACGCCCGTCGCATACAACAATTCCAGGAGCGCCTTATCACGCAAAAAATATTTTTCTTTGGGCGACGGCGCCTCGAGCAAATCCACTACCTGCTTTTTCGAGCAAATCGTCGGCAGACGCTGCCAGAGCTTTGGCCCATCAAGAATCCCGGTGAAATCATCTTCGACTAAGCCGTTGAGCTTGCCGAACCGCAACAGCATCCTTATAGCGACCAAACCCCTCTTTTGCGACGCTTCGGCCCTATCCTGTCTGGCCAGCGATACTATATATGTATGTATAAGCGCCGGCTTAATCTGGCGTAATTCGCCTATTTTATAGGACTTGCAAAATACTAAAAAATCACGCAGGTCACGCCCGTATCCCTGAATCGTATTGTCGGATAACCCCCCTTCGACTGTCAGGTAGCTCAAAAAATCCCGCACCACCCTGCCTAAAGGCAATTCAACCAACTTATCCGTAATCGTCTGTGTCTGAACCGAAGGCATAGTTCGTATTGTCCGTAGTTAGTCGTTCATAGTTCATTGTCAACAAACACTGAACAGTGAACTTTCCCTATGATTTCATCGACCTTTTGCTCAAAAACCCTTTAGATTTCGTTATCCCTCGGAGGCCGTTGATATAGACCAAACCTGAGGCATCGAACCATTGCAGCATTTTATGCTGAAAACATTGACGCGCCTCGTAAACGTATATATAATGATAATTGTTTCAGATTATGTTCAGGAAATTGATGATATGACTAAACTTCTCAAACAAGCTTTTAAAAAGGCCTCCCAACTGCCCGGCAATCTGCAGGATGAGCTTGCACGCGAACTAATGCAGGATATGCAGGCCGAACAGAAATGGGACGAAACTCTTGTGAAATCTCAGGACGTGCTTGATTCGCTTGCCAAAGATGCTCTTGAGCAGCACAAAACCGGCCGTACAAATCGGATGGGGCCTGACGAACTGTGAGGTCATACCTTACCGGAGATTTCATAAGCTGCTTCAAAGGACTGCCGAAAAGGATTCAGCAGGTTGCACGCAGGAATTACCGGGTATGGAAAGACAATCCCGGCCACTCAGGTCTTCAATTCAAGAGAATAACGGGAAAAACCAGCATCTTTTCTATACGGGTCGGCATCGGATGGCGGGCTCTCGGCGTGCTTGAAGGCGAGGATATGATATGGTTCTGGATTGGCTCGCACGCAGATTACGAAAAGCTCATCAAATCTAAACGTTAGCCGCACTGCTCCCGGACTAAACTCCGCCCTATGGTTTTATGCCCGACGTAAAGCGTCCCTGATGGGATTGCGTTTTCGCCCCGCGAGACGGGACTTGCGCAAAATCAACCCGCCGAGGGCAAATAACAACAGTGTTGCGGGTTCAGGGGTAAGTAAAAAAGCATGAGTGTCACCACTTGCGTTAGTCATATCGCCGACAATCCAGCCATTGTTATTTATGCCGTATGCTTGTCTTAGTGTCCAGGATGAAGAGTCAATAAGGGTATTAAGGTCTATATTATTGCCTCGGCCCGTTGCATCGAAAAGAACGGCAAGTTCATAAAACCCATTAGACGCATAACCGACAATTTGACCAAGGTCATTAATTGACACGGCATAACTGTAGTCAAAGCCGTTACTAAGAGTCCCGATATCGATATTGGCTCCACCTCCGGTATTATCAAACAGGCAAGCATGCATAGAATTAGAATTAGTAGTAGCCCAACCGACAATTTGATCACTATCGTTTATGGAATAAGCTGTACCCTGCGAACCACCGAGTGCACCAAGCTTTTTATTGGCCTTATTCCCCGTCTCATCAAATAAACAGGCATAATAGAAGTCCGGATCATTCCATGAGGCATTGGCAACATAACCAACAATATGCCCTTTATTGTTTATGGAAAGAGCAGAACTTCGAGTTAGAGGGGCTCCAAAGCCGCCGCTGATGGTGCCAAGATTAACTACAACCGGAACTGTTTTATGTGTCAAGGGATCATACTTGGTAGTATAAAGACAGCCATACTGCCCGACACTAACAGAATAAGATTCACCAACAATCAGACCGTTATCATTTATGGACTTGGCAGAACTGATCCCTCCACCAAAATCTCCGAGATATTTATTATTACCAGCGCCTGTTGTATCAAAAAGACAAGCATGTGAAGTGGTGTGACCAATGGAACTTGTACCAACAACCTGGCCACTGTTATTGATAGAATAAGCTCTAGCCCAATTATCACCGTTGAGGGTTCCGAGTTTGATATTGGCCCCACCGCCCGTTGAGTCAAAAAGAGTAGCATTGATCGGAGGGATTGTGTCTGGCTCACCTGTATAATAATAATCGCAACCAACAATTTGACCCTTATCGTTTATAGAATAGGCGACGCCGGGGCCGAGATCGATGAGCTGGCGGTCAGCATTTGCGAAAGCGGTAAGGGATAAAAGAATTACTGCCAATGAAAGAAGGGTCGTCTTAAAACTTTTCACGATTTTTCTCCTCAGTGTCGAGTCCAGAAAACAATAAATAGTCATATTTACCGGTTACTGAATCTCTCACCCTCGCCCCTTCTTCCTGAGCTTATTATCAGGTTAGCAGGTAACAGGGAAAATGTCAAGGGGAAATTTGGGAAAAAACATTGTCCGATAAATAAAAACCTCTACCCCCTTACGGGGACTCCGCCCCGTCCAGAAAAACTGGACTCCACTTCGTTCCGCAAAGCGGGGCTTCGTGTTCTGTGCTCTGTGGTCTCCGCGGTGAGGATTATTTTTCGGACGCCCCACAAAGAAAAAGACCCCGGCACAATTATGCACCGGGGCCTTTTTTGCGGTTTTAATTCGTTGGTGTTTTACTGGGGGACGACGTTGACGGCACAAGGGCCTTTTTTGCCCTCTCCGACTTCGAACTGGACCGCCTGGCCTTCCTTTAGCTCGGCGTAACCGCCCATTTTTATCTCCGAGTGGTGGACCTGTAGCCACTGTAAGCTCCTTCGGCCTCAAACCGGCCGCACAAAAAAACTTTACCCCCCGCATTTTACTCAAGCGGACCCGCCTCGCCTTATAAAGGCGGGCGAGGTCTCGTCGCTCCGGCGCGCCGGAGCGACGGATATTCCCGGGGGATGCCGGAATATGCTCAACGGGAAATATACCACCGGGGGACTTAAAGTAAAGAAAAAAATCCTCAATTTCGGCAGGAAAAATGGGGCTTGGCAAAGGAGGGGGAATCTGGGATAATTCAGGCAACGGCATATTTTTATTATATCGGGAACAATTAACAAATGAGTATCAGGGATTTATTTTCGCGGATTGCAGGGTGGTTTCGCGGCAGGCGAGGCGAGGCGGGAAACTACCGGCTGGACGACGACGGGCTGATGGTTGACGATATCGACGAGGCAAACGAGGGGGGGGCGGCTGATTCGGCGGCTATTAAGGCAGTGGCGGTTCCCTCGACTGGTTCGACTTCGCTCACCACAGGTGCGCTGGGAACAGGCAGGGGTAAGCCCGAATCGCTCGAAAAACTTCAGGCCGGTTTTGACCGGCTGATAAATGAGCTGTCGGGCATCAACGAGCATCTTCGCAAGCAGGTCAGCCAGCACGAGGCGCTTATTACAAGGATTGACCTTTTGCCGAAACTGCTTGAGAATTTCCCCGCGGTAGTGGAAAACCAGAAGGTCATTACCGACGGCCTTCTGGAACAGTTGAAATCCAACCTGCTCAAAGATAAGCAAATCATCGAGACGATTGAGAAAATCCCCGTCGAGACGGCCAAGCAGACCGATACGCTTGAAAGCATCGACCGGCAGCTTTCGGCGGCGGCGGACGTTGACGTCCAGATGACCGACACCTTCAATAAGTTCAACGAGTCGTTAGACCGGCTAAATCGCAGCACGCAGGAGCATACCGACGGCATATCGCAAATGAGCAGGACATTTGCCGCAAGCGACAGGTATTTGAAATTTATCGTATCGCGGCAGACGAGGCAGTTTATGTGGGTCTTTTACTCGGCTCTGGCGGTATGTGCCGTGGTGATACTGGTACTGATCGGGTTAGTCATTTACTTAGCGAGATAATCTAAAAATTTAGAATTCAGAATTTAGAATTATGAATTTATAAGCTGCCTTTCTGAATTCTCAATTCTTAATTCTCAATTGCGTTTTCGCTCATTTGTCGAACGGCAGTTTGACCCCGCCCTGCGGGGTCTGCTCGACGGTGCTTTTGGCGCCCTGCGGCTCTTCTGGAGGCAGGGATTTGATTCGGCAAATCTGGCCCGGCGAGAGCTGCGACGCCTCGCCCGATACAATTGTCGCGTATGAGATATTCGGCGCTACGGTTATCAGTTTGAGGACAGCGACGGGAGTTTCGGGTAAGCCGAGGGATTCTTTAGTGTCGGAATCAATAATCGGCTTATCCGATTTGACGACGTCGAGCAGCATTCCGGCCGATAAGCGGTCGCCGCCCTGGTTGATGATGATATAGCCATTCGGCCTGATTTCGGCGATGCGCGGCGGATACATCTGGTTACTAATCCTGTTGACAACCTCGAGGGCGGCTTCGGCGATGAGGTTATCGGCAAGCTCGTTTAAGTCGAGGTCTGAGGGTTCCCACTTCTTGACGAGTTTTTTTACGTCGTCGGTTTCGAGACGCAGGCGGATTGAATCCGATAATTTGACCTGGCGCGACGAGGCGACGATGAGGCGGAAATCGAATGCGAAATCGGCGCGGTATTCTTTATAGGTATGGCCAATAGCGGGATTATCGGATTGTTTGATGCGCAGGCCGGCTTCGGTAACGGTTCCGACGAGCATCAGGTCTGCGCCTAACGATTGTCCGATTTTTGCCTGCTCCTCGATGGGGGCAGAATAAAACAGGACGCTTTGCTCGTGCAAATACTCGGCGATGTGCTGCCTGTCCAAGACGGCAAATTTATTGGTCTGGGTGAGCGCGGTTGTGAGCTTCTGGGCGAGAATATCGGCCAGTTTGTCGGCGGGCATAACGAGGTCGAGGAAGGCGTATGATTTCGATTCGGTCCTGATTGGCATTACGGCCAGGCGCAGGCGGGCCGATTTATCAAGGGGCTGATGGTCGAGAATCCACGCCTTGAGAGTAACCTGCCAGGAGCCGTCGGGGAGCTTCTTTTCGTCTGTTACCTCGTATGTTTTGACAAGCCCCGCGATATCGGTTGTCTGCAAAGTGCCTGAGGTCTGGACTGAGACGGCGTCAATTTCGACCTGCTTGCCTGTGGCGCCGCGATTGACGTCCGCCGAGGCGGAGCGGAAGCCGAACGAGTAATCGCCTGAGCCGACCTTGACGCCTTTGGCCTGTGCGACTGCCTGAAACAGAGCGTTTTTAATCGCATCGTCTCTTGTTGCGCCCTGCCCCTGAACCTGCTTGACGATTGTGTCTTTCGGCGGGGAGTTGGTATCAGCAGCGTAAACAATGCCGGAAGAAATGACCGTTATTGCCAATAATGTGCAAATGGCTTTCATTTTTCGCACTCCTAAAAAGGCGACCCACAATAACCGATACGCAAACCCCCAGGATGAACCTGGGGGCTTACAGTATTTACCACGATACGCTTTTGTTGCTGCCGCGTTTACCCATGACGATTTCGTTTTGCCAGAAGACCAGGCCGTTGGTGATGTTATTCATCTGGAGCTGGAAGTAATATTCGACCTGCTGCTGGTTGTTTTCGTATTTGACGTTTCGCTGAATGATTTTGCCTGAGATGCTAAGCTCGGGTGCGAGTAATTGGCCTTTGGCGGGCAGGGTGTCCTGCTTGAATTCGTCGCCCTTGTCGGAATTGCGGATGTCGCGCATATCGTGGACCATACTATCGCGTGAGGCGGTGCCTCCGCCGACGGCGGCGGTCATAACAATCAGGCCTGAGCGGGTCATTTCCTGCTCGACTTTTGCCATAAGCTGGTCGGTATCGATTCGCTGCATAGTGTCGTTGAGGATGTGGCCTTTGGCGACGACGTATCTGCCGCCGCCTTCTTTTTTGAATGTGCCTGATTCAATCATTGACTGGACCATTTGGCTTGCGGCCCTGTCGAAATCGCGGTAATCGAGGCCCATAACGGGCTTGCCCTGGTCGTTTATGGTATCGACGTTTTGAGTCGGCGGGGTGCAGCCGGCGACGGCAGCTAACATTATGAAAGGCAGTAAATTCTTAATCATTGCTTATCTCCTATAAGGTTTTAAGTTTTCAATCCTGAGCTTTACGAGTGTTCATTCTGAAATCCACGGCGTCGGTTCTCGGCACTACGGCCTTGATTGCGAAAGGCGCTTTTGACGGCGCCGAGACAAGGAGCCACTTGTTGGTCAGCGAATCAATGACCATACCGTTCCTGTCTAACCACTCGACCTTGTATTCGAAGCGTATCGGGTTAAACGCCCTGTTGTGGCCTGCGACCTCGAGCTGCATAAAACCATCCTTATTGGTGAAGGTAACGGCTCGGTCGATTTCAACGCCCTCGCCGATAATCGCGCTAAAGGCGTGGATTATGGGCTTGGTTACGATGTTGGTCGCCAGGTTGTCGCTTTTGACGTCCTCGGCCATAATAACTCTTTTGTCCTCGTTTGCGCAGCCAAACAAGCCGCAAGCCATCAGAACCAGTAACGATTTAAGCATCAATCTCATAATTCACCTCCATAAACGGAATACTAAAAAGTGAGCACTTCATATACCGGATTGCTTCCGGCCGCAATGATTTTAACGTAAACGATGGCGTTGGTGCAAGTGGGAACATAAATTTCGAAAGGCGCGCCCCCGGGGGGGCTGATTGTTAGTTTGCGGTCATCGGGGATGGGGCATCGGGCAATCTGGAAATCCTTGGGTAAGGCCGACCATATTCGCACGTCGGCGGCGGTTGTCGCAGCGCTATAAACAGCGACTAATGCGGCCAAAATCGCGCCGTTATCCTGCCTTCGCATCGCCGCCTGTGCGACGGCCTTGACGACGGCCGAGGCAATCGCTCGGGCGAGAATCCCCCTGAAATCCTTCTTGAATTCGGTCTGGATGACCCGTTCCATATCGGCAATTTGCTTTGTCTGGAACTGGCCTCCGGCGGTGTTAATCTCAAGAAATGGGTAAGCGGGACTGCGGGATTGCAGCCGAGGTAGCGCGATACCCGTGTAATAAACCTCGTTTGTAACGAGAAACAGGGGCAGGTCGATTCGGATTTCCTCTTTAATGGGGCCTAATCCGTTTTCGAATATCACCCAGACGAGGTTTTGCACTTTTGCTTTGCCTGCGATGGCGTCGTCAGCCAGCAGCAGGTCCTTTGCGATGTAGTCGTTGTCCGGAACCATCCCGTATGATTCTTTGAAAAGATACCCCGCTTTTTCGTAATCGCCCGCGAGATTGAAAAACAACCCCGCCAGATACGTCGTGAAGGGGTTGACAAAATCGGGGTAGGGCTGGAACTGGTCAAGGTTGGGGTAATAGGCGGCCACGGCGCCAGCAACGTTTGGGTCGTCCAACATCGCGTTGACGTCGTTTTTGTTTTTCTCTTTTTGCTTTTCGAGGTCGGCTTCAAGTTTGCGGATTTCCTCGTTGAAATGCTCTTTTGCGCGGGTTTGTCTGTCAAGTGCGCGGTTAAGCTCGACACGGGCCATGTCGGTATTCTTTTCCGCCATAAAATCGAGCGCCTTGTAGGTATTGAGCATTACGCCGTCGTATTCGGCGCCTTTGTAGGGAACAGCGTTATCGTTTACGATAGTCGAGCTGACGGTATCAACAGCCCCGATAGTTTGCAGGTTATAGTATTTGAGCATATCTTCTGCTTTATCGAGGCATTCGATACTTTGGCGGTGATTGAGCTGTGCTCTTTGGGTCGAGGCAAGCTGGAGCGTCCAGAGCAGGTCGCAGCCGGAGGGGTTTTTGCCTGTTCCGATTTTCTTTTGTGCGAAAAGGCCGGCGGTGTTATAGTCAGCCGACTCATAGCAACAATTGAACGCGGCAAGGTCGCTTTTGGTCGGATTACACCCGGTCAAAATCACCCCGGCGAATAAAACACAAATCGCCGCCACGACTTTATTTACTGCGAGAATCCATCTCATTGTATCGCGAGCATCCATCTCATTATTATTTATTGCGAGCGTCCTTCTCATCGTTCGAGCCAGTTTATCCTTAACGTCAAAGCATTAGTATATCATCATCAGCCGCAACATCAACAAGAAGCAAAGAGGGGTCTGACCTCTTTTTGCTTTGAGATTTTCGATTGCCAATTTTCAATTGCCGATTTAGGATGCGGATTTAGGACTTAAAAGACGGGTTGCTGTCCCCGGTTTTTCCCCCGCCCCACATTTTCAGAAAAATGCTAAATTTTTCCATAATATCACCTTGCCTTTTCTTTCAATTCACTTTTGGCGAATTTGCCAGCGGGGCCGCCAGCCGTAAACAAAATTGCAAACCGCGTAATCAAAGCACCCAGAAGCATATAGCCCGTGACCATCTGCACAATTAGAATAAGATGGCCGAACCACCATCGGCACCCAAATTGCGTGTTGACAAGAGATATATCTCCTAAGCTAAACATCGTAGCAATCGAAAAGCAAACCGAGCGAAAATAAATCATCAAACAGTAGTAAAAATCAGACATCTGCTGTTGTGCTTGTGGTGCTATAAAAAGTTCTTTTACGATTCCCGGTGTATCTTTGATACCTAAGAGATAGTAATCCACCCATCCCCAGACGAAATATATAGTTGCGAAAGTGGCCATCAGCAAAATAAAACTTAGCAATATCCGCCATGTTGATAGCCCATAGTCGCTTATCGACCAGAACAAGCGAACAGGGCTGGTTGCCAATCGGCGCATCCGGATAATCCACTTGTTCTCTGACTTACTCTTATACCACTCCTCCCAATTTTTACGCCTCACGTTGTATTCAAGAAGTTGCTTTGTTTCCGGGTCTATCCGCACACTGTCAAGCCCAACCCCCTCAAAGTCTGTAAAACGCTCACTCTTGGAGTAACGGTTTACCTCACATTCCCAAATCAGCGTTTCACAATCGACAATCGCCGTCGTAAAAGTTGCGCCATGCAGTTTGGCCTTCAAAAGATAACCATTTTGCAGACTGACTCCGGTAAGGTTGGTATCTTTTAGATTAGCTCCCATAAGGTCGGCATTTTGCAACTGAGCAAGGAAAAGCTGAGCACGTTGCAAATTGACAAACCCAAGGTCGGCACCTTGTAGATGAGCGAATAAAAGTAGGGCATCTTCCAGATGAGCGCTTGAAAGTTTGGCATCTTGCAGATTGGCTCCCGAAAGGTCGGCACCTTGCAGATTGGCAAAATGAAGGTCGACACCTTGCAAACTGGCTTTGCCAAAATCGGCATCTTGCAGATTGGCCTTCCAAAGGTCGGCATCTTGCAGATTGGCTTCGCTAAAGTGGGCACCTTGCAGCCAGACTTCCTCATCGGGATGCTCTTCGCGATATTTGTTCCAAACCGTGACATCCTTTTTCTCGGAGCAGCTTAAAAGCAATTTATATTGTTCTTCGTTGAGCTTGGGCTTTGTCTCTGCCTGATCTTTTTGGGAACCTGACTCGCCGTTTTTTTCTTCGCTCATTTTCAATTGTCTTTCTACCGGTCATCCCGATTCTCACCTGATAGTCCTATGTTATCGCAACCTGCTGTACATAGCAACATTTCGCCTAATCCTGATTGACGAAAAGCCAAAAAAGAAGTATGATTTTTCACAGTCGAGTTTTTCAAGAGAGATGTCGGTTTATGATTGTTAATGGCGAAACTATTATGGGTGTTGTAGGTATTCTCATTGCTGTTATAGGCATTCTCGTCAGCGTTTTTCCAAACCCAATCCGCGATTTTGTTTTAGAACGGATAGGGAGACCAATACAGATTAAACCTAAACAAAAAGACCTTCTATTTTCTGCAAATGGGGATAATTGGAACGAAGAATTTTTTGTTTATTTGACAAATAACACAAATAACACTTATTACGACGTAAATATTATTTCTGAATTTCCAAATTCTGTAGATGTTGACATTTTACCAGAAAATTCTGACGAATTTTCGGCAATTGGGTCAAAAGGCGGAGGGGGTTTTGTTGGAGCAGATTTTATGCTGGCTGGAGAAAATAGAGAAAAGGGAACTAAAGTTATTCAAACAGTGATAAATAATATAGGGCCTAACGAAAAAAAGAAAATAAAAGTGGTTGTTAATAAGAAAAGCTATAGCAAAAATTTCCGTTTAGAATTTAAAGTCGGCGATTTCAAAAAGATTCCGAAATCTATTTTAAATAAATAGATTTGATACAGCTGTATCATTCCTAGTGTCTGAAAATTTCAAAATCACCCTTAAAATTTTATTTCTAAAATGATTTTTCCAACTTATGTTTGATTTTGGGGCATTTCACGTTAAAAAGCAGAGGACCTGCTGGCTGACGATATCGCTGAGGATGCGGAGCGGGTCCGCCATTTTCTGGCGAGACCTCGCCTTCGGCGGGGGGCTATAATGTAATACGTTAAAACCCTAAATCTCCGGGAAAAGCTTGTCTCTTTCATTATCCGATAAAATGCCGGATTATAACGCCTTTTGCAGCTTGACTTTACATCAACCTTCGGCTGTTTTGCAGTCGGACTGCAAAATAGCCGGTAGCGGAAATGATGAGCTAATCTGTCTGCGATTACCATACAACTTGCGGATTTCGTGGGTTTGTATGGTAACTGTTAATTCGATTCGGTGAAATGGTGTGCATAGCACACCCTACATTTATAGTTTTCTCTGCGGTCTCTGCCCCGCCAAAACGGCCCCGTGAAATCCAGAGGATTTCCGGGACTAAAGTCCTCGAAATTGCTTTGCAATTTCTGAGGGGACTCCGCTAAAATCTCTGCGTTCTCCGCGGTGAAAAGTTATTCAGGGCAAAAAGCAGAGGACCTGCTGGCTGACGATGTCGCCGAGGATACGGGCGGGAGTGCTGGCGAGGTCGATTACTTTAATCACGTCGGCGTATCGGGCCTTATCGGGCAGCAATTGCTCAAGCTGATTCGGCTGGGAGGTGAACCATTTTTCGTTGAAACTGAACCCTTTTTGAGAAGGAAAAATTGCGACGTAAAAAATATCGGTTTCAACGAGGTCCTGGAAGAAATGCGTGCCGAAAGACAGGTCAGGCACGAGGTTGGTCCCCTCGCAGGCCAGTTCGCCTAAGACGGCGACGTTATTGATTTCGGAAAAGCTGACGGGAACTCCCAGCGAAGGCGTGGTTGTACCCCACCTGCCCGGGCCAAGAAGCAAAAGGCCTGTATCGTCTTTATTGGTGATTTGTTTGTTAATCGCACCGATTGCGCGGGCAACATCGTATTTTTGCTGAATGGGCAGGGCCTCATACGCCCTGGGGTCAACAAATACGATGCGTTTGATATCGAGCGAGATTGAGCCCCCCATAAAATAACCCTGACAGCGGAACAAAAGTTTGCCCGGCTCGACGTCAGCAGGAATAACGACGGACGGCCTCGGCCCTTTTGTCTGCAATGGCCTGCACTGGAGCAGGTTTATCATCAGCTTCCCATCATTTGTGAAATTGACGGTAAACTCCACATCGACGGGGTAATGATAGGCGGTTTCGAGGCGTTTGAGGATTTTTTGCATACTGGGCACAAAATCGGTTTCCTTGAGCAGCTTTTCAAACGTGAGCAGCCAGTATTGCTGCTGCGGCAATTTGAGGGTTTTCGCCTTTTCCGCCATCTCGTAATCGGGCACCGCCAGCAGGTCGATTTTCAGATTAATATCTTTACCGAGCAGCTCCTGCAGGGGCATCGAAACAAGTGCGTTTTGGTGAATATCGAGCAGGTCAACGTAGTGCTGGCTAAACCTTCGGACGTCTTCCATATCTGCAAGCGGCTTCAAAAGGGGGGCATCGAGCGCAATGGTTTGCGGGTAATCGTCCTCGACCCGGCCTACGGCTCGCGTGCCAAGCCCAACGACTAATCGCATCATACCGGCTTTGGGGTCGAGATTGGGATTCCAGACAAATGTATTATATGATAGCGCCACACCCGCCAAATCCGGGAAAAAATAACTGTTGCGGTATGAGCCGGAAACCCGCTGGACGAGTAACGCCATTTGCTCGTCCTGCTGGTCGAGTCCTCTTTGCAGCCGATAGGTCAGGGCATCCTCGCCCATCGTGCTTGCGTAAACCTGCCGCACGGCGTCCTCGAAATTAGTATATCGCTGCTCGGGGCTGCCCTGATTCGCGCAGAATAAGCTGGCGTATTTGCCCGCGAACGCGTTGCCGAAAGCATCTTCTAACAAGCTGCTGGAGCGGACGATAATCGGCGACTGGCCGAAATACTCGAGCATCTGCTGGAACTGCTCGCGAATCTGTTCGGGGAATTTGCCTTTGAGCAGGTGTTCCCGCAATTCAGCGGCGACCTTGAAATACCCGTCTTTGGTCTTATGCTCCATAAGCGGCTTCCACCAGTCGTTTTCAACTATATAGGAATAGAAAACGTCCGAGCCGACGTAAAACGAGTCGTGCGGCTCGATACGCCCCTGCAAATCGAGAGTCGTATCGGATGAAATAATCCTGTTGGCAAGCAACATTCCGACTGCCTTGCCGCCGATGAAACCCGTGCCGATTAAACGGTCCTTGATATTGAGCAATTCGTCTAATGAGAAGTGCTTTTTGGCCAGCGCCAGAATTCTTTTTTCTTTGCCAATCATTACCCGGCACAGGTGGTCAATGGTTTTCTGTTTTTCCTGCTGCGTAATGTCGGGCAGTTGCGCGATTTCCTTTGCCCGCAGGAACAAATGGTCCCAGTGGTCTAAGGTCCTTTCGGCGGATTCGATACCCTGGTCTGAAATGCGTGAAAACAGCCGGCTGGCATCGACGCTGCTTGTAAGCGGGAAAAACTTGTCCGCCTGGCGCAGGTGCGGCAGGAACATCGTCGGCGAATAGCGCTTCCAGACCTTCAGCGGGTGAACGTAAAACGAGCCGTCGAGGTTATACAGGTCTAACATAAGCTGCGTCGTCTCGCGGATTCGGGCAATGGTCTTGAACGAATGATTATTCCGCAGCAGGGCGAAATAGGCGATTGTGTCCAGCTCGAACAGGTACGGGCAGGTAATCATAAAAAAGTTGCCTATCATCAAATCGGTCGCCCAGGCGCTGAGCAGGTCCGAGAGGCAGTCAAAAACATAATAGACGCCTTTGCCTTCTTTTGAGATTATGCTGTGGACCTGCGTTGAGAACGTCTCGAAACCGTTGCCGGCGTCGAGCTTATAAGTTTTAACGTCGGGATTGTTTTCGATGATGGGCTTATGATTGGCAAATCTCATATAGACGATTTTTTTGTCGGTCTCTACCGCCTGCGAGACAAACGGCGCTACAAAATTATTATAATCCTCAACGGAATCGACCTGCCAGACGACGTTATCGCCTTTGCGAAGGTGGTTAAGTACCGCGTCGAGACCCGCTAAGCCGGTGCTTGCCTGTTCTGCCATTGTTTTAACCTCATAATAGGCACCCGTCTACGCCTTCGGCTGCGCCGAGGCAAGTTGGTTGCAATTTATCGGGCAACTGATAAAATAAGTAAAACTTATGGTAAAGCCCGTAAGAAAACTTATATTATCATTATTGGTAATACTACGAGTTTGCCGGCATAGTGCAATAGGGTAGCAAAAGCCATTTCATAACTGCACCGTCCCGGCACGGGGTCATTCCCGCGCAAGCGGGAATCCAGAATGTGCTATAAGCTGCTGGATACCTGCTTTCCGAAGCGGGCCCTGCGTGTCGCAGGTATGACAAACGGAGTGCTTCACGGAGTCCTCGGAGTCCCGTCTTAGCGGGACAGAGTCCCCGTAGGGGATAGAATCGGCTGGCATAAAGAGGTTATGAAATGGCTTGTAAGAATCGTCGCAGTTTAATGAAGCCCTGCCGGTTTTTTTGCCCTATTTGCGGGAATCGCGTCGCCGAAGCGGGATGGAAGGTTACGAAGCGGCGTATATCACCAGTATCGAAAGTCAGACCCCAAAGAGGGCCAATACGATTTTTATGCGCCTCATAGGTATTTTGCCAATGGGTATTAGGGATTTACCTTATTTCTTTCCCCGTCTCGGAAGATTAGATTGTTAGAAAGTAAGCGAGACATATTTCGGTAACAGGGGAATTTGAACAGAGTCCTGTTGTTGGGAATATCAATATACAGTTGCGGCTCCGCCTGGCGACAGGCGGAGCCGAAGCCAGGGTTTGTTTTTCCTATTACGGCTTGCACTAAGGCAACCCCCCGACGGCAATCCTGATGGGCCTGATTTTACTATGGATATTTAAAAAACAGTTGCTAAAATTACCCTTGAGAATTTAATAAAAATTAACTGTTGATTATAGAAAGGGGATTATCGAAATGAAAGGAAACGCACAATTACTTAAGGCGCTCAACGGTTTGCTTGCCGATGAGCTGGCCGCAATCAACCAGTATATGGTTCACGCGGAAATGGTCGAAAACTGGGGATATATGAAACTGGGCAAAATGATACAGACAAGGGCCGTAACGGAGATGAAGCACGCCGAAAAACTCATCGGGCGTATTCTCTTCCTGGAAGGCGTTCCCATTGTCAATAAACTCAACGACATTCATATCGGCGCCGAGGTGCCCAAGCAGTTCGAAAACGACCACGCAGCTGAAATTGGGGCGGTCAAATCCTACAACGCGGCCATCAAGCTCGCGACAGATGTCAGCGACAACGCCACAAAAGAGCTTCTGGATTCGATACTGAAGGATGAGGATGCCCACGTCGATGAAATCGAGGCGCAGCAGGACCAGATTAAGCAGATGGGTCTGCCGCAATACTTAAGCATTCAGATCGGCTGATATTCGTTGCCCCTGCTGCACGGTGTTGTATAATAGCCGGCGATGGAAACGCTGAAACTGTTATATGATTTTTTTCCGACGGCCGTTTACACGGGCAGGTGCCTCGTTTTTATAAGCGAGGACTGGCGGGTAGAGCTTACCGAGCACAAGGACAGCGACTATACCAAAGGAGCATCGCAACCCTCGCTTATACGCGTGCGGATTTTCAAAAAAGCGATCAACGGTGAATTTGTGCCGGGCCATTTCGAGGATTTTCAATTGCCTTCACTCAATGAATTAGCCGAGCAGATTGAAAAATACGTGCAATTGGCCATCGGCGCAAATTTACGCGAGCGAACGGACCTGTCCTGAGCGAAGTTGGAAGGAACAGATTTCCTTATGGAGGAATTGCGAATCCAACAAACCGATAACGCGGTTACCTTCCCAGTCAAAGTTGTTCCACGCTCCAGCAAAACCGCAATCGCCGGCTTATTAGGGGGTATGCTGAAAGTCAAAATTGCCTCGCCGCCTGAAAAAGGCAGGGCCAACCAGGCCCTGATAGATTTTTTAGCCGACACCTTAGGCGTGAAGAAAAATACCCTCAAAATTACCTCCGGTCTCAGCAGCCAAATTAAAACAATCCAGATAACAGGTATTTCCGTAGAGACACTATTCGATAAGCTTAATCCGTGAGGAAGTCACAATTTATGAAATCATTGTTTTGGCTGATAACAGGTTTGGTTGTCGCTTTTGTTTCGACGCCGTGTATAGCTGAGGAGCCCCTTGCTAATAAGGATTTGGAGGGTTTGTATGCCAAGTCAATCGAGCAGGTGCTGCGTTTGCCGCCTGAGGAAATCGACCTGGGCACTGCGGCCCTGATTGTGTCGGAGTCGTGGAGCAACGTTCTGCCGGGCAGGCGATACCAGCAGCGGCTGGACGATATGGCCATTGAGATTCGCAGCCGGCTGAAGGAAAAAGGCATCCCCCTCGGCGCCGCCGCGATACCGGTTATCAATGACTACCTTTTCAATGAGTTGAAGTTCAAGGCCATCGACAAGGCCGACGACCCTGAGGATTTGTTCCTGCATTCGGTCTTAGACAGGAAACAGGGTTACTGCCTGAGTTTATCGGTTGTGTATCTTTCAATCGGCGAACGATTAGGGCTGCCGTTATACGGCGTCGTGGTGCCGGGGCATTTTTTCGTCAGGTTCGACGACGGCAGGCATCGATTCAATATCGAGGCGACCAGTAAAGGCGGCTATGCCCCCGACGAGGATTACATCAAAAAGTTCAACGTTCCGAAAGACAATCAAAATGTTTATATGCTCAATCTCAACAAGCGTCAGACGCTGGGCTGTTTCTTCAATAACTTAGGCAATGTTTATCACGATATGGGCAATATCAATCAGGCGATGGCTGCCCTTCAATGGGCGGTATATATTAACCCGTCGCTGGCCGAATCGCGGATAAACCTCGGCACTATTTATCTGAAAAAAGACCGCGTCGATGACGCCATAAGCGAATTCCAGCACGCCGTTCAAATAAATCCCAGCGAGGCCAAAGCGCACGCCAATCTCGGCAACGCCTATCAGAAACGCAAGTGGTTCGGGGACAGTATTTCCGAATTGACCGCCGCAATCCGGCTGGACCCGAATTTGATAGAGGCATACAAAATGTTAGCCGGGACCTATCAGGAGCTTGACAGGTTGCCAGAGGCCGGGACCGTAATTGTTCAGGCGATTGCGCTCAACCCGCGGGACGCGACGCTTTACTGCGGGCTGGGTGAAATTTACGCCCGAAGCGACAAGTGCGATGAGGCAGTCAGCCGGTATGAGAAGGCGATTGCGCTGAAGCCCGACTTTGCCGAGGCATACGCGGGGCTTGGTTTCTGCTATGGTAAACTCAAGCAGCCGGACAAGGAAATCGACGCCTACGTTAAGGCGCTTTCGCTCAAACCGGATATGTTCACGGCCCTGGTTAATCTCGGTATTGCCTACTCCACGAAAGGGCGGTTTGACGCCGCGATTGAAAAGTTCAAAAAAGCCGCCTCGGTAAATCCCGACGCAGGAGACGGCCGGGTTTATTACTATTTAGGCGTCGCATATTCCGGCAAAGGTGACGACAAAGAAGCCGTTGCTTGCTTTCTGCGGGCAATTGAAACGGACCCGAAAATGGGCGACGCTCATTACGCCCTGGCAGTTGCTTACTACAAGCTGAAAAATTATGATTTGGTTTTAGAGCAAATAATGAAGGCCCGGCAGTTAGGAATCGAAATCGACCCGAATCTTCTCAAGGCCGTCGAAAACAGGAAATAATTAAAGGAGAAATTTATGAAATGGTTACAGGAATTCAAGACGTTTGCGGTCAGGGGTAACGTTGTGGATATGGCGGTAGGTATCGTCATAGGCGCCGCGTTCGGCAAAATCGTGTCATCTATTGTGGCCGACGTGATTATGCCGCCTATCGGGCTGCTTATCGGCGGCGTCGATTTTGGCAAGCTCGTGATAACGCTAAAGGCAGCAGTGCCGGCAATAGAAGCTACTGTCGATAAAGCCGCGGTCGCCGCTAAACCCGCGGTAACGCTCAATTACGGCAATTTCATTCAGACCATCATTGATTTCACCATCATCGCTTTTGCAATCTTCCTGGTGATTAAGGCAATCAACACCCTGAAAAGAAAAGAGGCCGCTAAACCATCGGAACCGCCTCTGCCTTCGCCGGAGGTTACCCTGCTGACCGATATTCGCGATATACTGCGTAAAAGCTAATGAGAATGGTAATGCCGTTTTTTACTTGATTTATTTACCGGCTTGGTTAGATTTAAAGGCAGACAGCTTGCAAGAGAGCGAACAACTAATCAATGAGGCAGGTGCTATATTTTCGTGTTTTAAACCTTATCAATGTTTTTTGAAAGGGGAAAAAATGAATATCGTGCTAAGAACAGGGTTGTGTGTTTTGATAGCCGCCTGCCTGATTAGTTTCATCGGCTGCGGCAAAAAGGCCGACGAAAACAAACCAATGACCCAGGTCCAGGCCGAAGCCGACAAAATGAATGTCGAGCAGCTTAAGGCAGCGGCAATGGAATACAAAAATGCCATCGCCGCCAAAAAGGCCGAACTTAAAAAAGTCGCTGACAAACTTAAAGCAATTCCTGCTACTGAGCAATTAGGCGATAAAGCCAAGAAGCTGCAGGAGGAAGTTGTAAATATCGGCAAATCCGTAAACGCCTTAACCGAGCGATTCGATGTTTATTACAACAAACTGAAGGAAAAAGGCGGTGATGTTTCGGGACTCGAGATATAGCTAACAGCCAGATGGTGCATCTATAATTTTGTGAGGATGTAAAAATGAGAACCAAAGTCGCGATATCGAAAGTAATTTCCGGATTATCAACTCTGTGCCTGTTTTTAGCAGCAGGCATTGCCTCAGCAGCCGACGATGCAAATACTGCCGCTGCGGCAACGATCAACGTTGGCCCCCAGAACATAGCCGAAGCCGTTAAGGAATTCCTGGTCACCAAAGGCACGGCCTTTGCGCTGGACCTGCTCGCGGCGATTCTTATCTTCATAATAGGTCGCTGGCTGGCAAAATGGATTTCCATAATTATCGGCAGGGTAATGACCAAGGCCAAAGTCGAGATGATTCTTGTTACGTTTGTTCAGCACCTGACCTATTTCGGACTGCTTGCGTTTGTGATTATCGCGGCTTTGGACAGGGTCGGTATCAAACTAACCGCCGCAATCGCCGTTTTAGGCGCCGCGGCTTTGGCGGTCGCCTTTGCCCTTCAGGGGTCATTGTCGAATTTCGCCGCTGGTATCCTGATGGTTATTTTCAAACCATTTAAGGTCGGGGATTTCGTTTCCGTCGCAGGGGTTCAGGGAACGGTCCAGGAAATACAGGTCCTTAATACTGTGCTTAACTCTCTTGATAACGT